>CBFGWL010000003.1:0-96089 GCA_965652565.1 uncultured bacterium | reverse complement strand
AGCTGCGCCTCGGTCATCGGCCCGCCTCCTGCGCTGCGGCGGCGCCCTGCCAGCGCGACCAGGCGGCCCGGCCGTCGCCGAGCGGCTCCCACTGCTCGGCGAAGACGCCTTGGGTCGCCGCGTCGGGAGAGGGCATCGGCGAGGCGAGCGCGCGCTCCGCGGCCTCGGCGATGTGCCCGCGCACTTCGTCGAGGATGGCCTCGACCTCATCCGCCGAGAATCCGAAGTCGTCGACCAGGCGAGCCTTGTAGCGGTCGATCGGGTCGCGACGCTTCCACTCCTCGAAGAGCTCGGGCGGGACGTAGCTCATGTCGTCGTGGGCGCCGTGGCCGTGCATGCGCATCGTGTGGCACTCGATCAGCGTCGGGCCCTCGCCCGAGCGCGCGCGGTCGACCGCCTCGCGCGTCCGCTCGAAGACCGACTCGACGTCGTTGCCGTCCACGGCTACGCCCGGGAAGCCGTAGCCGCGGGCGCGCTCCACCGGATCGACCGCGAACTCGAGGTCGTTGGGGGTCGAGTACGCGAAGCGGTTGTTCTCGAGGATGAAGACGACCGGCAGCCTGTGGATGCCCGCGAAGTTCATCGCCTCGTGCCACTGGCCGTTGGCCGTCGAGCCCTCGCCGAAGTAGGTGAGCGCGACGCGCCGCTCGCCGCGGGTCTTGAAGGCGAGCGCCATGCCCGTCGCCACGAGCGCCATGTCGGGCAGCATCGAGACCATGCCGACGCAGCCCAGCCGGCGGTCGCCGAAATGCATGTTGCCGTCCTTGCCGCCGGTCACGCCGCCGGCGCGGCCCATGTAGTTGGCGAGATAGCGGTCCGGGGTGACGCCGCGCACGAAATGCGCGCCGAGGTCGCGGTGCAGGATGCACATCCGGTCGCGCGGTCCCAGCGCGTACGCGGAGCCGACTGGGATCGCCTCCTGGCCGCAGCCGTCGTAGAACGAACCGGGCACCTTGCCCTGTCGGTAAAGCGTCAGGCCGCGCTCCTCCGCGAAGCGCATCATCGCCATGTAGCGCAGGAGATTGGCGCGGTCGTCGCGGGTCAGCGGCCCCTCGGCATCGGCGCGTGAGTGGCCGTCCGCGCGTACATGCGCAGGCTCGGTGGCGAGCGCACCGTTGGTTGGCTTCATTCTCTCCGCCCTTCGTGTCGGACCGGCCGTTGGGATCGCCTCGGGCCGATCTGCCTACCGCCGCCGTGGGATCTCCACCGGCGACGCCTACGGACGATGGGGCGGCGCTTTTTGGCGCTGCCCCTATGTCGGTCGCAAACGGCCGAGCTTTTGGCTCGTGCCGATCGCTACATCGATTCTATGCCCGGGATCGGGCGGGTTCAAGCGCCGTCGTCGCCGGCCCAGCTCGCGCGCTCGGCACGGCGGCGCACGGAACGCATGATCGAGCGGGTCGCGAGGACGTGTCCCCGCGTACCGATCACCAGCCCCCGGTAGGCCTTGCCCTTGGCGCCGGGAAACTCGGCGCGCGTCTGGGCGCTCAGGAGTACCAGCCCGCTGGGCTTCTCGACGATGCGGAAGATCAGGGCGTAGCGCGAGAAGCGGTGCTGCCCCATCAGCGCGAGCACGACCGGGCGGATCGAGCGGGTCACGACGAAGCCGGGGATCGTCGAGCCGATCCTGCCGATCTCGCCCTCCTTCTCGGTCTGCGCACAGCCCAAGGCACGTGAGAACGCACCGCTCTTCGAACCGGCCGCGAACTCCTTCATGGTCGCGAGGAGCGCGTCCCAGACCTCCTCGGTGGTCGCGGCGATGTCGATGAAGTGCTCGTCGACGAAGGGGAGCGACTCAATCGGGATGTCGACGAGGCGCTCGGGCACGCGGGCTCAGAGTTGGTCGGGTTCCTCCAGCAGCCGGCGGACGTGCTGGAGGAACGCGGCGCCTTCGCCGCCTTGGATCAAGCGTTGATCGCAGCCGAGGGAAAGGGTCATCACGTGTCCGGGTACCACGGCGCCCCCCTTGACAACCGGCGCCTCGCGCACGGCGCCGACGGCCAGGATCGCGCCCTGGCCGTGAACGATCGCCGGGGTGAACTCATCGACCTCGCTGAAGCTCGCGACGGTAAAAGTCGCACCGGAGAGCTCGGGGCGCGTGATCGCGCCATTGCGCGCGCGCTCGGTGAGCTCGGCCAGGCGTGCCGAGATCGCGGTGAGCTCCTGCTGGTCGGCGTCGTGGATGACCGGGAGGATCAGCGTGTCCTGGGCGGTCACCGCGACCGCGACGTTGACGCGGGAGTGGAACTCGAAGCGCGCGTCGCGGTACGCGGCGTTGAGGCGCGGGTGCTCCCGCAGCGCGAGGCCGGCGGCGCGCACGACCATCTCGACGTAACTCGGCGCGGCGTCGCCCAGCTCCGAGCGCAGACCCGTGCGCACCTCGACGCACTGGCCCATGTCGACGTCGGTACGCAGGTAGAGATGGGGGATGGTCGCCTTCGACTCGGCGACTCGACGGGCGTAGGTGCGCTGCAGGGAGGAGGGCTCGACCGCCTCGGTCTGCCCGCGCGCCCCCTGCGGCGCGCTGGGTCGCTCGCCCCCGTCCACGCGCTCAGCCCCGCTTGCGCTTGGGCGCGTAGATATCGGTGATCGTCCCTTCGACCATCTCGGCAGCGAACATTACGGTCTCCGACAGCGTCGGGTGGGGGTGGATCGTGAGCCCCAGATCCTCCGCCTCGGCGCCCATCTCGATCGCGAACGTAGCCTCGGCGATCAGCTCGCCGGCGTTCGGCCCGACGATGCCGTAGCCCAGCACGCGGCGCGACTCCGGGTCGACCAGGATCTTCGTGTGGCCCTCGGAGCGGTCGAGCGAGAGCGCGCGGCCGGAGGCGGCCCAGGGAAAGCTCGCCTTCTCGTAGGCGATGTCCTTCTCGACCGCCTCGGCCTCCGTGAGACCGGTCCACGCGACCTCGGGGTCGGTGTAGGCGACCGAAGGGATCGCGCGCACGTCGAGCTCCACCTCGCGCCCGGCCACGACCTCGGCCGCGACCTTGCCCTCGTGGCTCGCCTTGTGGGCGAGCATCGGGTCGCCGATGATGTCGCCGATCGCGAGGATGTGCGGCACGTTCGTGCGGAGCTGCTTGTCGACGGGAATGATGCCGCGCTCGTCCACCTCGACCCCCGCGGCGTCGAGGCCCAGCTTGTCGCCGTTCGCCCGTCGCCCAACCGCGACGAGGATGCGGTCGAACTCCTGTGGCTCGGGGGCGTTCTCCCCCTCGAACTCCACGCGCAGCCTCTCGCCCGCCTCGACGTTCGCCACCTTGGTGCCCAGGAGGATCGCCTCGTAGCGCTCGCTGATCCGCTTCTGCAGCGGCTTGACGAGGTCGGGATCGCAGCCGGGGATCAGCTGGTCGGTGAGCTCCACGACGGTCACGGCACTACCGAGCGCGGCGTACACGGTGGCCATCTCGAGGCCGATGATCCCGCCGCCGATCACCAGCAGGCGGTCGGGGATGTCGGGCAGCTCGAGCGCGCCCGTCGAGTCGAAGATGCGCTCGTCGTCGGGCAGTCCCGGCAGCTTTGCGGGCTCCGAGCCGGCGGCGACGATGCAGTGCTCGAAGGCCACGGACGTGCCGTCCACGTCGATGGTGCGATCCGAGGTGAACTTGGCGGTGCCGCGCAGGACCTCGACCTTGCGCCGCTTCGCCAGGCCGTCCAGGCCGCCCGTCAGCTTGCCGACGACGCCCTCCTTCCAGCCGCGCAGGGCGTCCACGTCCACCTTGGGCTCGCCGAAGTCGATGCCCAGCTCGCGCGCGTCCTTCGCCTCGTCGAGCAGCTTCGCCGCGTGCAGCACGGCCTTGGAGGGGATGCAGCCCACATTCAGGCACACGCCGCCGAGCGTGTCCCCGCGCTCGACCAGCAGGACGTCGAGGCCCAGGTCCGCCGCGCGGAACGCCGCCGTGTAGCCGCCCACCCCGCTGCCGATCACCACGAGCTGCGCCTGCCGGTCGGCGTCGGGTAGCTCGGTCGCGCCGCTCGCCGGGGCCGGCTTCGCCCCAGCGTCCTCCGCGGCGCTCTCCACCGGCTCGGCCTTCTCCGAGACCTCGGGCTCGCCCGCGGGCGCCTCGCCGTCCTCATCGCCCGCGGCCTCCTGCGTCTCCAGCACCAGCAGCGGCGTGCCCTCGGAGACCGTGTCCTCGAGGTTGACGAGCACCTCCTTGACGGTGCCCGCGGCGGGCGAGGGAACGTCCATCGTCGCCTTGTCGGACTCGAGCGTGACCAGGGGATCCTCGGGCGCGACCTCGTCGCCCGGGGCGACGTGGATCTCGATGACCGGCACGTCGGTGAAGTCGCCGATGTCTGGGACCTTGACTTCCATCTGTCTCCTTGGCGGCGGGGGTCGGGGATCTAGAGCAGGGCGCGGCGCAGGTCGGACAGCTCGCCCGCGAGTTGCGCGACGAAGCGGGCCGCCTCGGCGCCGTCGATGACGCGGTGGTCGTAGGAGAGCGAGAGCGGCAGCATCAGCCGCGGCTCGAACTCCTCGCCGTTCCAGACCGGCTTCATCCGCGAGCGCGTCACGCCGAGGATCGCCACGTCCGGCGCGTTCACGATCGGCGTGAAGCTGGTGCCGCCGATCCCGCCGAGGGAGGAGATCGAGAACGTCGAGCCGCGGATCTCCTCCGCCGAGATCTTGCCCTCGCGCGCCTTGGCCGAGAGCTCGCGCAGCTCGGCCGCGATCTCCAGCAGGCCCTTGCGATCGACGTTCTTGATCACGGGGACCATCAGGCCCTGCGGCGTGTCGGCCGCGAAGCCGATGTTGTAGTAGCGCTTGACGATCAGATCTTCGCCGTCGAGCGAGGAGTTGAAGTTCGGGAACTGGCGAAGCGGCGAGACGACGGCCTTGATGAGCAGCGCCGTCATCGTCACCTTCACGTCCTGCTCGGCGTTGACCTGCTTGCGGAACGCCTCCAGGTCGGTGATGTCCGCCTCGTCGTTGTGGGTGACATGGGGGATCATCACCCAGTTGCGCGCCAGGTTCGGGCCGGCGATGCGCTTGATCCGGGAGAGCGGCACACGCTCGACCTCGCCGTACTTCTCGAAGTCGACCTTCGGCCAGGGCGCCAGGTTGAGACCCGGGATCGCGGCGCCCTCGGCGGCCGGGGCAGCGGCCTGGGCGGGCTTCTCCTTCGCGGCGCGCACGTCCTCCTTGGTGATCCGGCCCTTGCGGCCGGTGCCCTTCACGTTGCGCAGGTCCACGCCGAGCTCGCGCGCCATGCGGCGCACGGCCGGCGAGGCGTAGATCGGGCCGTCCTTGCGCTCGCGCTCGGGCGCGCCGCCGTCCTGGGCCGCGCCGCCGCCGCCACCCGTGGCTGCCGGGGCGGCAGCGGAGGTCTCCGCCGGTGCGGCGGGCGCGGCGTCCTCGGTGCCGTCCGTCTCCTGCTCCTCGGCGGCCACGGCCGACTCGGCGGGCGCAGCCTCCGTGGAGCGGGTGGCGCCCTCGCCCTCGTCCGGCACCTCCAGGACGAGCAGGGGCGAGCCCTCGGAGACGGTGTCGTCCACCTTCACCTTGAGCTCGACGACCTTCCCCGCGAACGGCGACGGGACGTCCATCGTCGCCTTGTCGGACTCGAGCGTGACGAGCGGGGCGTCTACCTCGACCTCGTCCCCCTCGGAGACGAGGATCTCGATGACCGGTACGTCCGTGAAGTCCCCGATGTCGGGGACGGTTACTTCGCGTTGCGCCATCAGACGGTCACCGGGTCGGGGGCGTCGGGATCGATGTCGTATTTCGCGATCGCTTCCTTGACGACCGAGGGCTCGACCTCGCCGTCCTGCGCGAGGGCGTGCAGGGCCGCGACGGCCACATGGTGGCGGTCGACCTCGAAGAAGCGCCGCAGATGCTTGCGGTAGTCGCTGCGCCCGAAGCCGTCGGTGCCGAGCACCTCGAAGCGGCCCGGAACCCAGGCGCGGATCCCGTCGGGCATCGCCTTCATGTAATCGCTGGCCGCGACGACGGGCGCGTTCGAATCGCCGAGGCAGCGCTCGACCCAGGTCTGCCGGCGCTCGCCGTCGGGGTGCAGCCGCGCCTCGCGCTCGATCGCGAGGCCCTCACGGCGTAGCTCGGTATAGCTGGTCACGCTCCAGACCTCCGCCGGGATCCCGAAGTCCTGACCGAGCAGCTCCGCCGCCGCCTCGACCTCGCGCAGGATCGTGCCCGAGCCGAGCAGCCGCACCTTCGCGCCGTCGATCTCGCGGACGCGATGCATGCCCTTGAGGATCCCTTCCTCGGCGCCCTCCGGCATCGCCGGGTGGCGGTAGTTCTCGTTCATGACGGTCAGGTAGTAGAAGACGTCCTCCTGCTCGCCGATCATGCGCCGCAGGCCGTCCTGCACGATCACGGCGAGCTCGTACGCGTACGCGGGGTCGTACGAGATGCAGTTGGGGATCGTCTGCGAGAGCACGTGGCTGTGGCCGTCCTCGTGCTGCAGGCCCTCGCCGTTCAGCGTAGTGCGGCCCGCCGTTCCGCCGACGAGGAAGCCCCGGGCGCGGCTGTCGCCTGCGGCCCAGGCGAGATCGCCGACCCGCTGGAAGCCGAACATCGAGTAGAAGAGGTAGACCGGAACCATCTGGACGTTGTGGTTCGAGTAGGAGGTCGCGGCGGCGATCCACGAGGACATCGCGCCCGCCTCGGTGATCCCCTCCTGGAGCACCTGGCCCTTGCGGTCCTCCCGGTAGAACATGAGCTGGTCGGCGTCCTCGGGCTCGTACAGCTGGCCGACGTGCGAGTAGATGCCGAGCTGGCGGAACATGCCCTCCATGCCGAACGTGCGCGACTCGTCGGGGATGATCGGCACGATTCGCGGGCCGAGCGTCTTGTCGCGCAGCATCGCGGCAAGGATCCGCACGAACGCCATCGTTGTCGAGACCTCGCGCTCGCCGGTGCCCTCGAGCTGGTTGCGGAAGGTCTCCAGCGGCGGCACGGGCAGCGTCTCGTCGACGCGCTGGCGGCGCACCGGGAGGTAACCGCCGAGGCGCTTGCGCCGGCGCTTCAGGTACTGGATCTCGGGCGAGTCCTCGGGCGGGCGGTGGTAGGCGATCTCCCGCACCTCGTCGTCGGAGATGTCGAGGTCGAAGCGGTCGCGGAACGCGAACAGCGCCTCCTCGTTCATCTTCTTCTGCTGGTGCGTGATGTTCTGGCCCTCGCCGGCCTCGCCCATCCCGTAGCCCTTGATCGTCTTGGCGAGGATCACCGTGGGGCGCTCGGTCGCGGCCTGCGCCTTCGCGTACGCGGCGTACACCTTGCGCGCGTCGTGGCCGCCGCGGTTCAGCGCCCAGATCTCCTCGTCGGACATATGCGCCACCCGCTCCTTGAGCTCGGGGTAGGCGCCGAAGAACTTCTCGCGGACGTACTTGCCGTCGCGCGCCTTGAAGGTCTGGTACTCGCCGTCCACGGCCTCCTCCATGCGGCGCACGAGCAGGCCGTCGTGATCGGCTTCGAGCAAGGGGTCCCAGCGGTCGCCCCAGATCACCTTGAGCACGTTCCAGCCGGCGCCGCGGAAGATCGTCTCGAGCTCCTGGATGATCTTGCCGTTGCCGTGGACCGGCCCGTCGAGGCGCTGCAGGTTGCAGTTGATGACGAAGACGAGGTTGCCGAGCTTCTCGCGGCCGGCAAGCGCGATCGAGCCGAGCGACTCGGGCTCCGAGGTCTCGCCGTCGCCGAGGAAGCACCAGACCTTGCGGCCGGTCGTATCAAGGATCTCGCGGTCTGTGAGGTAGCGCATGAAGCGCGCCTGGTAGATGGCCATGATCGGCCCCAGGCCCATCGATACCGTCGGGAACTGCCAGAAGTCGGGCATCAGCCACGGGTGCGGGTAGGAGCTGATGCCGTTGCGCGAGACCTCCTGGCGGAACCCGTCGAGCTGCTCCTCGGTCAGCCGGCCCTCGAGGAAGGCGCGGGCGTAGATGCCCGGTGAGGAGTGCCCCTGGAAGTAGATGAGGTCGCCGCCGTGCTCCTCGGAGGGCGCGCGCCAGAAGTGGTTGAAGCCGATCTCATAGAGCAGCGCGGCCGACTGGTAGCTCGCGATGTGCCCGCCCAGCTCCGAGGACTCCTTGTTCGCGCGCAGCACCATCGCGATCGCGTTCCAGCGGATCAGCGAGCGAACGCGCCGCTCGAGCGCGGGGTCGCCCGGCAGCGGCTCCTCGTCCTCGCGCGGGATCGTGTTGATGTACGGGGTCGGGCCGACGTAGTCGATCGCAGCGCCACGCACGCGCGCCCGCGCGATCAGGTGTTCCATCAGCTCGTGCGCCCGCTGCGGACCGTCGTGCTCGACTACGGCGTCGAGCGCCTCAAGCCATTCCTCTGTCTCTACTGCGTCGATGTCCACTGTGATTCGCCACCATAACGGTCGGCGACTTGCGGCCTCAGTGAGGTTCCAGGGATCGGGCACCCGATCGGGGGGTGCGCCGACCCCGCGATCAGGCGGTGGTCAGCTCGGCCGCCGCCGCGGCGGCTTCCTCGAGGCGATCATCGCCCCAGAAGACGCGCTCACCGACGACGACCGAGGGCACGCCGACGACGCCGAGATCGCCGGCTTCGTCCGTCGCCGCGCGCAGCGCCGTCTTGATCGCGTCCCGCGCCACGGCGGCGCGCAGCGCGCGGGGATGGAGCTCCGCCGACGCGGCAGCGATGAACACGTTGTCGGGATCGCTCAGGTCACGGCCGGCGGCGAACGCCTGGCGGAAGGCGGCCAGCGGGAGCGAGACCGACCGGCCGATCTCCGTGGCGAAGGTGGCGACGCGCATCGCGAACAGCATGTCTCCGGGGAATGGCTCCGGCCAGCGGATCGGCGGCAGCCCGTACTCGGCCGCGCGGCGCTCGATCTCGCGCATGCCCTCCTCGCGGCCCGGGCCGTGCGCCCACGACGAGCGGCCGAAGCGCTTGAACAGGCCGCCGAGGAGGATCGGCTGCCAGCGCGGCGGAGCGGCGCCGGCCTCGTCGAAGACGCGATGGATGCGCTCGGCCGCCAGGTAGGCGTAGGGCGAGCCGAGGTCGTAGTAGAAGACGGCCTGCGCGGAGTCCACGGCGAGATCTTGGCAAGTGGGGTTGCCTGCGGCGCCCGCCGGCGTGTAGTCTGCCCGCGCTCATGACTCGGGGGCGCCAGGTGAGGATCCGCGCGGCGGGGGTCTTCTGCGCGCTTTCGCTGAGCGTGGCGGTGTTCACGCTTGGCTCGGGGCCCGGCTCGGCGCAAGCGGACGAGCGCGCCGACCGGGCGATCCCCCGGCTTGAAAACCCGCGCCCGCTCGAGGAAGTCGCCGAGCTCTCGCCGCTCGCGGGCCGCGACTTCGTCCCGCGCGAGGTCGTCGTGCGCTACGAGCGCGGCGCCGGCGAGTTGCGCGCCGCCGCCCGGCGCGCGGTCGACGCGCGCAGCGCGCGCTCGCTGATCCTCCCGCGCACGCAGGTGCTCAAGCTGCCGGCCGGCGAGAGCGTGCGCGCCGCCGCTCGCGAGCTCGCCCGCGCTCCGGGAGTGGAGTGGGCTGAGCCGAACTTCATCGTGGAGGCGGCGGCCGAGCCGACCGACGGCTTCTTCCAATATCAGTGGGGCCTGCACAACACGGGCCAGAGCATCGTGCCCGGTGGGCCGCCCCCGAACGGCACGCCCGACGCGGACATCGACGCGCCGGAGGCGTGGGACTACACGACCGGCAGCGAGGACGTCGTGGTCGCCGTCGTCGACTCGGGCGTCGAGCTCGACCACCCGGACCTCTCCGGCAACGCCTGGCAGAACCCCGACGAGATCCCGGGCAACGGCCTCGACGACGACGACAACGGCCTGGTCGACGACGTCGCGGGCTGGGACTTCGTCTTCGACGACGCCACGCCGGACGATCCCAACGGCCACGGCACGCACGTCGCGGGCACGATCGCGGCGACGGCGAACGACGACAACGTGGTCGGCGTGGCCTGGAAGGCGCAGATCATGCCGCTGCGCGTCCTCGACACGTTCGGGCGCGGCACCACGGCCGAGATCGCCGAGGCGTTCACCTACGCGGGCAACAAGGGCGCGGACGTCGTCAACGCCTCGCTGGGCGGGCCCGTCGCGGGGGACGTCAACTCGAGCGCGGTAGCCGCGGCGGTGGCGGAGCATCCCGAGACGCTGTTCGTGGTGGCGGCGGGCAACGAGGGGGAGGACAACGACGCGGTCCCCAACCTGCCCTGCAACATCGCGCAGCGCAACCTGATCTGCGTCGCGGCTACCGACCACCACGACAAGCTCACCGGGTTTTCGAACTACGGCGCCGCGTCGGTGGATCTCGCGGCGCCGGGCGGGCTGATCTGGAGCTCGTACCCGCGCTGGGACTTCCTTGAGGAAGAGGACTTCGAGCGCGACGTGTTTGCCACCGAGCCGTTGTGGGCCACCTTGGCGACCCCCGGCGCGCCGGCGACCACGTGGGGGCAGCAGGAGCTCGAGCCCGAGAACGAGGGTGAGGAGCCTGAGTACGTGCTCGCCGACTCGCCCGGCGCGGACTACGAGCCGGGGGCCTCCTCCTTCGCGCTCCCGCCGTTGGTCGACCTGGAGGAACCACAGCACGGGTGCCGGCTGTGGTTCGACTTCCACGTCGACACGAGTGACGACCCCCTGGAGGCCCCGTCCGGGCTGGGGTCGGACGGCGACGCGGCGGCGGTCGGCATCGGCCTCTATCCCCCGGGCGGCGGCGACGTGGTTGGGCTGGGGGCCTTTCTCTACGCGGACAGCGAGCCGTTTTGGGGAACGGCCTCCTTGCCGCTCGTGATGCCGGGCACCCCGCCGACCGACAACCTGGACGGCGTGCTCGACGTCTACTTCGCTCTGATCGCGGATCCCGACGACGTCGTCGACGACGGCGTCTGGTTCGACAACGTGCGGGTCGATTGCCGCGTCGATGCGCTGACGGCCCTCTCCGGCACCTCGATGGCCACCCCACACGTCGCGGGCGTCGCCGCCCTGCTGCGCTCCTGGCTGCCCGACGCGAGCGTCGCCGAGCTGCGCACGGCGATCCTCGACGGAGTCGACAAGCTCGGCTCCCTGAACGGCAAGGTCGCCACCGGCGGCCGCCTGAACGCCCACGGTGCCCTGCGCGAGCTCGATCGCGCGGCGCTCACGACCCGGATCACCAAGAAGCCGCGCAAGCGCATCACCACGCGCAAACGCAAGGTCAAGGTGACCTACCGGTTCGAGCCGCGCGCCCAGGCCGGCCTGCAGTGCAAGCTCGACAAGAAGCGCTGGCGCAGCTGCAAGCGCAAGGCCAACTTCAAGGTCGGCAAGGGCAAGCACACCTTGCGTGTCCGCGCGACGCGCGGCTTGGCAGCCGGCCCGGTCAGCCGGCACAAGTTCACCGTCAAGCTGAAGCGCAAGCGCAAGAAGCGCCGCTGAGCTGCACGCGCGGTGAAGCGCGGGATTCCGTAAGCGCCGCCGGCCTCAGCTGCCGGCTGTCAGCTGAGCCGGGTCCTGGAAACCGGCGACCGGCGACTGGCCGCTTTAGCGCTTGACCAGCCGGATCTTCTTGGTCTTCGTGCGCGGCGCCCCGCCGACCGGTCGATAGGTGAGCTGCGCCTTGACCACGACCTTGCCCTTGCGGCGAAGCCGCTTCGCCTTCTTGCCGGCGGCCCGCACTCGGAGGTTCAAGGTCCGCGGTCCGCTGACCGCCTTCGACGCGCGCTTCACGCCGGCTCCCCGGACCCGCAGCTTGCCGGCGCCCGGGAGCTTTACCCGCACCGCCGCGGTGCCCCGCTTGCGGTTGCGCTTGACCCGCGCGATCTTGAAGTTGTTGGAGAGGCGGACGACGAGCGAGACCGTGGCAGGCGCCGAGGGACCGCCGGCGTTGGTGGCGCGGTAGGTGAAGCTGTCCTTCCCCGTGAAGCCGGCTTCGGGCGTGTAGCGCACCGTCCCCGCCTCGGGGTCGAAGCCGGTGAGCTCGCCGTGGCCCGGCGGGTCGGCCAGCTCGTAGGTGAACGCGTTCTCCGCGGTGCAGTCGAGCCGGATCGCGAGGCGCTCGCCAGCCTGCGCTTGGAGGTCGAGGTCGCTGCAGCTCGGCGGCGGTACGGCGTGCGGGGTGACCGCCACGCCGCAGGGGGCCAGCGGGGTCGCGATGAAGGTCGGGTCGACCTCGGTGCCGTTGAGCTTGGCGCGGCCGACGAAAGACTCGCCATGGACCGGCGCCGCGTTGCCCCAGTACACGTACTCGTCGTCGACGGCGATTCCGCACGGGCTCTGGACGCCGGCGCTGTTCGGGATGAAGTCGACGTTGGCGCCGCTGCCGTTGATGTTGGCGCGCCCCACGCTGCCGTCCCCCGCGTACTCGCTTACGTGTCCCCAGTAGAGGTGGGTCGAGTTGACCGCCACGTCGCAGGCAAAGGTGGCGGCGGGGATGAAGCTCTGATCCACCTGCGTTCCGTCGAGCTTCGCCCGGCCGATGGCTCCGAGCCTGCTTTGGCGTGCCCAGTACACGTATTCGTCGTCGACGTCGAGGCCGCAGACGCCCTGGCCGGCGGTGATGAAGTCGGAGTCGGGATTCGAGCCGTCGAGGTTGGCGCGCCCGATCTTGTTTCCGCCGTTGAGGGCGCCGTTCTCCCAGTCGGCCCAGTAGATGTGCGTGTCGTTGACGGCGACCCCGCACGGGGAGTGGCGGGTGGTGATGAACTGCAGATCCACCTCGGTGCCGTCGAGGCGGGCGCGGGCGATGCCGCCGCTGCCAGGCGTCGTGCCGCGATGCGTCCAGTACAGATACTCGTCATCGACCGCGATCCCGCAGGGCTTGTCCGGGCTCGCCAGGAAGCCGTTGTCGGGATTCGATCCGTCCAGGTTGGCGCGCCCGACCGACGTCCCGGTCTGCGCAAAGCCGGTCACCGTCCAGTAGACGAGCGCCGAGGCTGGGGCGGCGCAGACGAGCGCGACCAGGAATGCACACAAGCCCCCCAGGGCGCCGGCTGCAGTGACCCGTCCCAACGTCACGCGCGTGCGAACCTAACGGACGCTCGTCGGCCGTGTCAAGCCCGCCTGGCGCCAGTACCAGCCAAGGGCTCCAACTGGCGACTGGCGACTGGTAGCCGGCGCCTTTAAGCGTGGGTCGCCCAGCCGTCGACCGCGCGCGCGGCGTCGAGCACCGCCTCGGAGATCGTCGGGTGGGCGTGCACGATCCGGGCGAGCTCCTGGTAGCCGCCCTCGAGCGCGATCGTGTTGACGAGCTCGGCGATCATGTCGCAGGCGCGGTTGCCGACGATGTGGGCGCCGACGATCTCCCCGTAGGTCGTGTCGACGACGAGCTTCACGAAGCCGTCGCGGTCGTCGTAGACCGTGCCGGCGCCGACGCCGCCGAGCTTGAGGCGGCCGACCTTGTAATCGAGCCCTTTCTCCTTGGCCTGCGCCTCGGTGAGGCCCACCGAGGCGACCTGCGGATGGCAGAAGGTGGCGCCCGGGATCAGATCGACGTCGATCGGATGCGTGGGCGCTCCCGCGGCGGCCTCGGCGGCGACCACGCCCTCCTCCATGGCCTTGTGGGCGAGCGCCGGCCCGCGCACGAGATCGCCGATCGCGAAGACCTTCTGGTTGGAGGTGCGCTGGTACTCGTCGACGCGGATCCTGCCGCGGTCCTCGAGCTCGACCTTCGCCGCCTCCAGGTTCAGCGCCTCGGTGTCGGGTCCGCGGCCGCCGGCGATCACGAGGTATTCGGCCTCGCCCTGCTGGTCGCCGTAGGTGAACTTGACCGAGCTCCCCGTGTCCTCGACGTTCTCGACGGCCGTCCCCGTGGAGATCGTGATCCCCTGCTTCTTGAAGGTCCGCTCGACGACCCGGGCGCAGTCGCGGTCCTCCGCCGGGAGGATCTGGTCGAGCATCTCGATCAGCGTGACCTCGGTGCCGTAGCGCGCGTACGCGGAGGCGATCTCGGCACCCGAGGCGCCCGCTCCGACCACGGCGATGCTGCGCGGCTGCTCGGGCAGCGACCACGCGCCCCACGTGTCCACGATGCGCCCGCCGAACTCAACGCCTGGGATCGGCAGCGCGACCGAGCCGGTCGCAAGGATCACGGACCCGGCCTCGTAGACCTCGTCGCCGACGCGCACGTTGCCGTCCTCGGTGAGCCCGCCCTCGCCCTCGATCCACGTGACCTTGTTGCGGTCCCAGAGCATCTTCACGCCGCTCGACAGCGTCTGCGAGACCTGTGCGCGGCGCGCGCCGAGGGCCTCCCAGTCGAGCTCGACGCCGCTCACCTTCACGCCGAGGGACTCGCTGGAGCGGGCTGCCTCCAGGATCTCGGCGGTATGCAACATGGTCTTCGCCGGGATGCAGGCGTAATTGAGACAGCGCCCGCCGGGCTTGTCCTTCTCCACGACGGCAGTGCGCTTACCGAGTTGTGCGGCGCGGATCGCGGCCACGTAGCCGCCGGGTCCGCCGCCGATCACGATCACGTCGAAGGAATCGGCCATCTGGAAGGGATCACCTCTTGCTGGGAAGGAGAAGAATCGGGGGCGCTAGGTGTACCGCCCTAGCGGTGCGACTCTATAGAACGGCTTTCAAAGCGCGGCTCAGCGCTCGCCCGGGATCCGTCGCTCGGGCATCTGGATGCGCGCCATCGCCTTGATCATCCTGTAGAAGAGCGTGCCCGCCACAACGAGGATCAGCGTGTTTCCGATCACCTGGGTGACTGCCGTCGCGGCGACCAGGCCCAACACGGTCGAGACGATCAGGATCACCAGCAGCGCCTGGAAGCCGAGCACCGCCCAGTAGCGGGCGCGCCACATGCCCCACGCCATGAGGCCCATGAGGCCCGCGGGCACGAGCGCGGCGACGACGCTCGGCCGCTCCTCACCCGTGCGGTTGCCGAAATCGTCGAAGGTCGTCACCTCGATGCCGGCGATCCAGCCGGCGACCACGCTGATCGCGATCACGGCCGAGATCACAGCGCCGACCGTGACGACGGTGGGCCGCTCGCCTGGGGCGAGGGGCTCGAGCTGCTCGCGGGCCTCGCGGTTGCGCGCCTCGGTACGGGCGGCGCGCTCGGCCTGCTGCTGCGCGAAGCGCTCGCGGGCGCGCTCCTTGCGCTTGCGCCGTTCCGCGCGCTTGCGCTCCCGGCTACCCATCGGCGGCCTCCAGCGCGGCGCGCAGCGTCCGGGCCGCGGACTCCGGGTCGGCCGCGTCGCGGATCGCGCGGACCACGACCGCGCGGCGGGCCCCGGCGCCGACGACGGCGCCGATGTTTCCCCCGTCGATACCGCCGATCGCAAACCAGGCCGCGTCGCCGCCGCGCGCGGCCGCGTAGCGGATGAGCTCGAGCCCGGTGGCCGGGCGCCCGGCCTTCGTGGGGGTCTCCCACACGGGGCCGACGCTGATCTGGTCGGGACGCGCATCGCCCTGCGCGGAGAGCGCGGCGTCGAACTGCGCCTCGCTGTGGGTCGAGAGCCCGACGAGCGCGTCGGGGCCGGCGAGCTCGCGCGCCTCGGCGACCGGGGTGTCGTCCTGGCCGACGTGAACCCCGTCGGCGCCGCAGGCCTCGACGAGGTCGGGGCGGTCGTTGAGGATGAAGAGCGCGTCGTGCGCCGCAGCCGCGCGCCGGAAGGGCTCCGCGTACGCGATCAGCTCCTCGGCGCAGCGCGGGGCCTTCTCGCGGAGCTGGATCAGATCCACGCCGCCGCGCAGCGCGGCGTTCAGGAGCGGCTCGGGGTCCAGCCCGCCGGGCCGGGCGTCGCAGACGAAGTACAGGCGCGCACGGGCCAGTCGCTCGCGGCGGGACGCGAGCGTGCGCGCATTGGTCGACGAGCGGCTCATCACGGCCGGTAACGCTAGGCGATCGGGGTGCCTACGGCGACGGCCGGCATGCGGCCGAGGGGTACCATTGGAGGGGATAACGGGAGCCCAACCCCGTGGGCTGAGAGGGCGGCGACGGGCCGCCGACCGTCTGAACCTGATTCCGGGTAATGCCGGCGCAGGGATGGTGCTGCGGACCCCCCCGCCCATACGAACCGAAGGAGAAGCGAGCTTGCCGGGGCCCAGCGACCAAAGCGGCAGCGAAAGCGTCGACGCGATCATCGTCGGCGGCGGCGTCATCGGCTTGGCCTGTGCCTGGCGCACGGCGCAGGCCGGGTTGCGCGTGCGCGTGCTCGAACGCGATGCGCCTGGGTCCGGGGCCTCGGGCGTTGCCGCGGGAATGCTCGCGCCGGTGGGGGAGGCGACGTTCGGCGAGGAGCGCCTGCTCGAAATGGGGCTCGCCTCCCACGCGCTCTGGCCCGAGTTCGCCGCGGAACTCAGCGCCGACGCCCAGCTGACCGGATACGCGGAGTTCGGCGCCTTGCACGTCGCCCTCGATCGTGACGAGGCCGCCGAGCTGCGCCGCCGGTACGAGCTCATGCGCTCGCTCGACCTGGAGGCGACGGCGCTGCGGCCCAGCGAGTGCCGCGCGCTCGAGCCGGGCCTCGCGCCCGCGGTGAGCGCCGGCGTCCTCGCCCCGCACGAGGCCGCGGTTGCCCCGCGCCGGCTCGTCGAGGCGCTGCGCCGCGCCTGCGAGGCGGCGGGCGCCGAGGTAATCGCCCCCGCCGCAGTGACCGCGGGCATCGTCGAGGGCGAGCGCCTGGCCGGGGTCGTCACCGCCGACGGGACGCGGCATCGCGCGGGGGCCACCGTGGTTGCGGCCGGGGCCTGGTCGGGCGCGCTCGGGTGGCTGCCCGCGGAGGTGCTTCCCCCAGTGCGGCCGGTGAAGGGGCAGATCATCACGCTGCGGGGCCCGGCCGAGGAGCCTGTCTGCGAGCGGATCGTCGCCTCGGAGCGCGTCTACATCGTGCCCCGTGACGACGGGCGCCTCGTCGTCGGCGCCACGGTCGAGGAGATGGGCTTCGATGCCCGCGTGACCGCTGGCGGCGTACACGAGCTCCTGCGCGAGGGGTACCGCGCGCTCCCCGACATCGCCGAGCTGGAGCTCGAGGAGGTCGTCGTCGGCTTTCGGCCGGGGACGCCGGACAACGTGCCGGTGATCGGCCCTGGGGCGCTCGACGGCCTCGTCTGGGCCACGGGTCATTTCCGCAACGGCGTGCTGCTCGCGCCGGTGACGGCGCGGGCGATCGCCGCCCTGCTCGCGGGCGAGGACTTGCCGCCGGAAGTGGCTGCGGCCCGGCCGGAGCGTTTCGCTGCGGGGGCGGAGGTGGCGTCGTGAGCGCCGTGCGGATCGAGCTGAACGGCGAGCCGCACGAGCTCCCGGCCGGGGCGACCGTGGCGGACGCCGTGCGCGCCGCGGGCGCGGATCCCTCGGGACGGGGCTTGGCGGTCGCGCTCGACGGCGAGGTGGTCCCGCGCGCTGCGTGGGAGGAAACCGAGGTGCGCGCCGGCGCGCGCGTGGAGGTGCTGCATGCGGTCCAAGGTGGATGACCAGGCGACGCGCGCCGCTGACGGCGCGCCCGCTGAAGGGGGCTTCGAGCTGGGCGGGCGCACCTGGCGCTCGCGCCTGATCCTGGGTACCGGAGGCTTTCGCTCCCTCGAGCAGATGGAGCGCGCGATCGAGGCGTCCGGCACGGAGATCGTCACGGTAGCGCTGCGCCGAGTGGACCCGCTCGCGCAGGGCTCGGTCACCGGCGTGCTCGAGCGCCTCGGCCTGTTCGCGCTGCCGAACACCGCGGGCTGCTACACCGCCCGCGACGCCGTGCGCACCGCGAAGCTCGCCCGCGAGGCCTTCGAGACCGACTGGGTGAAGCTCGAGGTGATCGGCGACGACCGCACCCTGCTCCCCGACGCTCCCGAGTTGCTGGCCGCCGCCGAGGAGCTGGTCGCGGACGGTTTCACCGTCCTGCCGTACACGAACGACGATCCGATCCTCGCGCGCAGGCTCGAAGACGTGGGTTGTGCCGCCGTGATGCCGCTGGGATCTCCGATCGGCTCGGGCGCGGGCATCCGCAACCCCTACAACCTGCGGATCATCTTGGAGCAGGCGCGGGTGCCGGTGATCCTCGACGCCGGGATAGGCACCGCTTCCGATGCGGCGCTTGCCATGGAGCTGGGCTGCTCGGGCGTGTTGCTCGCGAGCGCGGTGTCGCGCGCGGCGGACCCTGTCGCGATGGCACGCGCGATGCGCCTAGCTGTCGAGGCCGGCTGGAGGGCCCGCCACGCCGGGCGCATTCCGAAGCGCCTGCACGCGCAGGCGTCCACGCCTGAAGAGGGGGTCCCCGACTTTTAGCCGCCGAGCCCGAGCCGCCGCAGCGGGCCCTCGGGCTTTTCGATCGGCGCTGCGCCCCCGCCATCGAGCGCCGCCTTCGCCGCCGCCTCGGCCTCGGCGTCCATGAGCTCGATCGCCCCGTCGGGGTCGCCGCCGAGCTCGACGGCGGCGGCGCGGACCGGCCCGACGTGGCGGCGCAGCTTGCGCTCCCAGCGCCTGCAGACCGCCGCCAGGTCCGCCTCACCGCGTGACTCGCCCACCGCCGCCAGGTAGGCGAGCAGCGTGGCCACGTGCTCGAGATCGTCGACGGCGTAACGCAGCGCCTGGTTGCGCTCGAGCAGCGGGTCGAGGATCTCCGAACGCACCGAGCCGATCCGCGGCCCGGCCGCGGGGCCATCGAGCTGGTGCGCGTCGCCCGCGGCGCGCGCCTCGGCCTCGACCTCGCTGAGCATCTCGCCGAGCGCGGCGCCCGCCTTGGCGACGGGCTCCGTCGCGCCGTTGCCGAGGGCTTCGCTGAGGCGTCTCAGGCGGCCCTCGGCCTCGCGCGCGCTGCCGAAGAGCTCCCGGTACCCGCGCTGCTCTGCCGGATGGAGAGACATCGCGCTTCGTTTGTACCGCACATGGGCGCCCGCCGCGTCGCCCCGCGGGCCGGACGCACGTTCCCCTTCACAGCTGCCGGGGACCTCTGCTACTCTGCCGCGGTCCATTCTTCACTAACTCAATCGAGAAACCCGAGAAAGGATCGAACTGAGCATGAAATCGCTGAAGGGACGACTGGCCCTCGCGCTGACGCTGATCGCGGTACCGGCGGTGGCGGCGTGCGGCGGCACGTCCGATGCGTCCGGCGATGGCGGCGGCGATGGCGGCGGTGGCGGCACCATCAACCTCGTCGCCTATTCGACGCCGCAGGAGGTCTACGCCGACGAGCTGATCCCCGCCTTCCAGGCGACGCCCGAGGGCGAGGGCACGAAGTTCACGACCTCGTTCGCGGGATCCGGCGATTCACGGCGCGCGATCGAGTCGGGCATCCCAACCGACATCGCGCACCTCGCGCTCGAGCCGGACACGCAGATCCTCGTCGACGAGGGAATCCTGCCGGAGGACTACCGGGACAACGAGTACGCCGGGATCATTCAGAACTCGGTCGTGGTCATCGTGACGCGCCCGGGCAACCCCGAGAACATCAAGACCTGGGAAGACGTTCTCGACAGCGACCTGGAGATCATCAACGCCAACCCGTTCACCTCGGGCGGCGCGCGCTGGAACGTGATGGCGGTCTTCGGCCAGGCGGCGCTCAAGGACGGTAAGTTCAACGAGAAGGCCGGCCTCGACGCGGTCCGCAAGCTGCTGGAGAAGGTGCCGTCGTACCCGGCCTCCGCGCGCGACGCTCTCAACGAGTTCCTCGGCGGCAAGGGCGACGTCCTCCTCTCCTACGAGAACGAGGCGATCCAGGCGCAGAACGCGGGCCAGGACGTCGACTACGTCGTCCCCGACTCGACGCTCCTGATCGAGACGCCGGGCGGCGTGCCCGTCGACGCCCCGAACCCCGAGGGCGGCCAGGCCTTCCTCGACTTCCTCTGGACCGACGAGGCCCAGCGGATCTGGGCCGAGAACGGCTACCGGCCGGTGAACGAGGAGATCCTCGCTGAGTTCGAGGACAAGTTCCCGCAGCCCGACAACCTGTTCACGATCGAGGACCTCGGCGGCTGGGAGAAGGTCATGACCGAGTACTTCGATCCCGACAAGGGCAAGATCGCCGAGATCCAGAAGGACCTGGGAGGCCCGACCGAGTGAGCTCGGTAGGGCACATCGAGTCCCCTCCGAGGCGGGTGCGCATGCCCCGCTTCGGAGGGGCTGCCCTCTCCCGGGGGTTCGTCACCACGTACCTGTCCGTCCTGGTTCTGATCCCGATCGCGGCGCTCGCGGTGCGCTCGACGGAAGACGGCTGGGAGGGCTTTTGGACCGCCGTCTCCAACCCGATGGCGGTCGACGCGCTGGTCCTCACCGTGCTCGCTTCGCTCGCGGTCGTCTTGATCAACGCGGTCGCGGGCACGCTGATCGCCTGGGTTCTGGTGCGCGACGACTTCCCCGGCAAGGGCATCCTGAACTCGCTCATCGACCTTCCGTTCGCCCTCCCGACGATCGTCGCGGGGCTGGTGCTGATGGCGCTCTACGGGGAGACGGGCGTGTTCGGCATCAAGGGCATCAGCTTCACCGTGATCGGCGTGGTGCTGGCGCTGCTCTTCGTGACGCTGCCGTTCGTGATCCGCGCGGTGCAGCCCACCCTCATGGAGCTGGACCGCGAGATGGAGGAGGCCGCGGCCTCGCTGGGCGCCCGGCCGCTCACGGTCGTGCGCCGGGTGATCCTGCCGAACCTGATGCCGGCGATCCTCGGCGGCAGCGCGCTGGCGTTCGCGCGCGCGGTCGGCGAGTTCGGCTCGCTCGTGCTGATCTCCGGGAACATCCCCGGCGAGACTCAGGTCGCCTCGCTCTTCATCTACTCGCGGATCGAGAGCGGCGACATGTCGGGCGCCACGGCGGTCTCCGTCGTGCTGCTCGCGATCTCGGTGGGGATCCTCGTCTGCTTCCACGCCATCAACCGCTGGAGCACGCGCCATGGCCGCTGAGGGGATCGCGGATCGCAGGGTCAACGTCGTCCAGGGCAGCCGACGGGCGCGGCTCGGCCTGCGCTCGGTGGCGGTCGGGTATCTGGCCCTGCTGCTGATTGTTCCGGTGCTGATGGTCTTCATCAAGGCGTTCGAGGACGGCTTCCTGAACGCCTGGGAGACGATCACGAGCCCCGAGGGCATGCACGCCTTCTGGCTGACGCTGGTGATGGTGGCGGTGGCGGTTCCGCTCAACACCATCTTCGGCGTGGTCTGCGCGATCGTCCTCGTGCGCCACAAGTTCCGCGGCAAGGCGTTCATCAACGCGCTGATCGACCTGCCCTTCGCGATCTCGCCGGTCGTGGTCGGCCTCGCGCTCGTGCTGGTGTTCAACCAGCGCGACGGCTGGTTCGGGCCGTGGCTCGCGGAGCAGGGGATTCGCGTGTTGTTCACGCCGGTCGGGATGGTGATCGCGACGGTCTTCATCTCGATGCCGTTCGTCGTGCGCGAGGTCGTGCCGGTGCTCCAGGAGATCGGGGACGATCAGGAGCAGGCGGCGCGCACGCTCGGCGCCGGCCCGTGGCAGACGTTTTGGCGGGTGACGCTCCCGGCCATCCGCTGGGGCGTCACCTACGGGGTCGTGCTGGCCACGGCGCGCGCCCTGGGCGAGTTCGGGGCCGTCGCGGTGGTGTCGGGGAAGATCTCCGGCGTCACCGAGACCCTGCCGCTCTACGTCGGCAAGCAATACGAGACGTTCAACGTCGCCGGTGCGTACGCGGCGGCGTTGGTGCTCGCCGTGGTCGGTCTCGCGACGTTGTTCGCGATGAACCTGATCGAGCGCGGCGGGCGCAAGCGTGCGCAGACGGTCACCAACACAGGCCAAGCGCCCACCACCGGGCTGACCAATCGAGAGGAGAACCCATGAGCATCGTGGTGAACTCGGTGACGAAGCGCTTCGGTGACTTCGTCGCCCTGGACAACGTGTCGCTGGAAGTGCGCGACGGCTCGCTCACGGCGCTGCTGGGCCCGAGCGGCAGCGGCAAGTCGACGCTGCTGCGCGTGATCGCGGGCCTCGAGCAGCCGGACGGCGGCACGGTGAACATGAACGGCGAGGACGTGACGCGCGTCCCGGTGCAGGACAGGGGTGTCGGCTTCTGCTTCCAGCACTACGCGGCGTTCAAGCACATGACCGTGCGCGACAACGTCGCGTTCGGCCTGAAGATCCGCAAGCGCCCCAAGGACGAGATCGAGCGCCGTGTGCGCGAGCTGCTCGAGCTGGTCCATCTCGAGGGGTTCATGGACCGCTACCCCGGTCAGCTTTCGGGCGGTCAGCGCCAGCGCATGGCGCTCGCGCGGGCCCTCGCCGTTGAGCCGAAGGTCCTGTTGCTCGACGAGCCCTTCGGCGCGCTCGACGCCAAGGTCCGCGAGGAGCTGCGCGCCTGGCTGCGCCGCCTCCATGACGAAGTGCACGTGACGACGATCTTCGTCACCCACGATCAGGAGGAGGCGATGGACGTCGCCGAGCAGATCGTCGTGATGAACGAGGGGCGGATCGAGCAGGCCGGCGCGCCGCGCGATCTGTATGAGCATCCGCGGACGGAGTTCGTGATGAGCTTCGTCGGCCCGGTCAACCGCCTCGGCTACGAGTTCGTGCGCCCGCACGACCTCGAGATCGCGCACGTGCCGAAGCCGGGCGCGCTGGAGACGATGATCGAGCGGATCGTGCACCTCGGGTTCGAGGTCCGCGTCGAGCTCGCCCCCGCCGAGGGCGAGCGCCTCTGGGCGCAGCTCACCCGCGCGCAGGCCGAGGAGCTCGAGCTCGCCGAGAACCAGATCGTGTACGTCCGCCCGGCCCGCAAGAAGGTGTTCGACGAGAACGGGCCGCGGACCGAGGAGCTGGTCCCCGCGTAGCCACCGGGAGAAGCGACGAGCGCGATGGAGCTCTACGAGGTTGTCGGCTGGGCCTTCCTGGCCCTGATCATGGGCTTCATCGCGCTCGTCGGCACGGCGACGTGGCGCCAGCTGCTGCGCGAGGCGCGCGACGCCGGCCTGCTGCGGGAGCGCGAGGACCCGCTCAGCGCGGGGCGCTCGCCTCGGGGTGCGCGGCGATCGAACGCACCGGCTCGGGCAGGCGATTCTCCGCGACGTCGGCGAGGGTGACCGACTCGAGAACGGAGCGGATCTTCGCCCGCAGCGCGACCCAGACGTCCTGCAGCGGCTCGGCGACGCCGTCGTAATCCAGCTCCTCCGGCCCCTCGCCGCGGACCGACGCCAGGGGTCCCTCGACGGCCCGGATCACCTCGGCGATCGTGATGTCGTCGGGGCTGCGGGCGAGCCAGTAGCCCCCGTCAGCCCCGCGTCGGCTCTGTACCAGGCCCGTGGCGCGCAGCTCCGCGAGGATGTTCTCGAGGAAGCGCAGTGGGATCTGCTGTGCCGACGCGATGCGGTCGCCCTTGACCGGAACCTCGGGCGGCGCGGCGGCCAGCTCGAGCACCGCGCGCACGGCGTAATCAGCTTTCGCGGAGACGCGCACGGGCCCCTATTGTGGCTGACGGGCAAAACCCGCCATCCCAAGCGGTTTCCCGGATGCCCCCGGTGGGACTCGAACCCACATCTACATCGATTAAAAGTCGAGCGCGTTACCAATTACGCTACGGGGGCACCACGAATCGTAGACGTGGGCGGGCCGGTTGCGAGCGTCTTTTCGCGCGCCGGCGTCAGTCCGCGGGCCCGGCCGGGCACTCCGATCCGAACTCGGCCGCGAGCGCGCAGAAGGCGATCTTGCGCGTGGCTCGGTCGGTGCGCATCAAGCCCATGTCGGTGTGGCTCTTGCCGTGCTCGGCGTCGAACATGCGGTGCACGAAGATCGCCTCTACCCGCGGGATCTTGCGCAGCGCGCGCACGATCTTCACGAGCTGCTGGGCTTGCGCCTCCTCGCTCCCCGCGGCGCTCTCCGACACGCCGATCTCGGTGACCCAGATCGGCCGCTTCGGCCGCCGCACCCGGCGCAGCTCCTTGCGGGCTGTGGCGATGAACCTCTTCATCTTCGGGACCGGGTCGAACGAGTGGATCGAGAGCGCGTCGTAGAAGCGCGCCCCGCCGAGCTTGTGGACCTGCTTGAGGAAGCGCTGGAAGGGGACCTTGCGGCCGCCGCGGGTGGTGCGCGCGCCGGTGGCGAGGCCGCCGAAGAGCACCGGCGGCCGCCACTTCTTCGGGACCGACTTGGTGCGCCACTGCTTGGAGTGCACGGCCTTGTGGGTCGCGCGCAGCAGCTTGATGTAGTGCTTCGGCTTCGGCTTCGGCCTGAAGAAGTTGGTCAGGTTCGGCTCGTTCCAGGCCTCGACCGCGGCGACGTTCGGGGCGTAGCGCTTGAGCGCGCGCAGAAGCAGCTTGCGGTACTCGCCGATGTAGCGCGGGTCCGGCGGGTGGCCGCCCGCGCTGTTGCAGCGCAGCGAGGGGCGCACCCAGCAGGGCGCGTCCTGCGGCATCAGCACCAGCTTGGCGCCGTGCAGCTCGGCCTGCTCGGCGAGCTGGTCGAGCTTGGTCCAATCCCAAGTGCGGCGGTTCGGGCGGATCTCACGCCATGGCAGCGGGAAGCGGATCGCCCCGGCGCCAAGCTCCTCGACGGGGTGGACGGCCCAGCGGTGGGCGATCCAGTCCTCGTTCATGCCGAACAGCACCTTGCCGCCCTTCGCCTTGCCGGCAGCGGCGGGACCCGCGCCGGCGAGCAGCCCGGCGCAGCACGCGGCGGCGAGCGCGGCGAGCGCGGTCGCGACGATCCAGCCTGCGCGCCTTCCCGGCGCGCCCCGATGCCATTCGTGGCTCCTCACAGGCTCCGCGATCGTAGGCGGCTTGCGCGGCGCACGCGCCGGTTCCCCTGACGGGCTGCGGCCCGCGAAGCGGATACGGGATGCCCTATGGGGTATGCGCATGAGGTGTCAGGGCCCGGCACGAGGCCGGGCCGAGCCAACCAGCGAGGAGCAGCCATGTTCAATGGGCTCTCACCGGCGCTGCGGGCCAGCTCCAGGGCGACCCGCACCCGTTCGCGCTCGCAGTCGCGGACGCCGTGCCGCAGGCGCAAGACGCGCCGCCTCCGACGCCGTTGTCGCCGCCGTCGCCGGCGCCGCGATACCTGACCGAGCGCGCGCGATGACCGGCGCGAGGGGCTCCGAGCGGTCGGCCCGCTCCCGGCCCCTCGCCCCGGGGGTTGACCGATGAGCATGCGCGAGCGCCTGCAAGGCTGGGTCTCCCCCGGCGAGGGTTACGACGAGGTCGTAGTCGAGGCACCGCAGCGCAGGCTGCGCGAGGTCGTGCGCCGCTTCTGGCCCGCGGCGCGTCCATACCGGAAGTGGGTTCCGCTGCTGCTCGTGCTGATCGCGCTCGGCGCGCTGATCGAGACGGCCGAGATCTGGATCTTCAAGCTCGTCGTCGACGAGGTGCTGGCGCCGGCCGACCTCGGACCGCTGCCCTGGCTCGCCGCCGGCTACGTCGGGCTCACGCTGATCGGCGGGCTCATCAACTTCGGCGACGACTACCTCAGCACGTGGATCGCCGAGCGCTTCCTGCTGAATCTGCGCGTGCAGGTCCTCGAGCACGTCCAGCGGCTTTCGATCGACGTCTTCAACCGCCACCGGCTCGGCGACCTCGTCACCCGCGTGAACGACGACGTCGGCCGCATCGAGACCTTGGTTCTCTCCGGCGTCACCGACGGGCTCTCCTCCGTCCTGCGCATCCTCTTCTTCGGCGGCGCCCTGTTCGTCTTGAACTGGAAGCTCGCCCTCGTCGCGCTCGTCGTGATCCCGCCGTTTCTGTTTGTCGCGCGGCGCTTCTCCCGGCTCGTGCGGCGCGCGTCGCGCGCCCACCGCCGGCGGGTCGGCTCGTTGAGCTCGGTGGCCGAGGAGACCTTCGCGAACGCCCCGCTCATCCAGGCGAGCAACGCGCAGGCGGCGGTGAGCGATCGCTTCCGCCGGCAGAACGAGGGGGCGGTGGAGGCCGAACTGGCCGCGGCGCGCATCCACGGGATCTTCACGCCGGTGATCGACCTGATCGAGCTGCTCGGCCTGCTCATCGTGCTCGTGCTCGGCACCGTGCTGCTCGCCGACGGCGAGCTGACGATCGGCGGCCTGCTCGTCTTCCTCGCCTACCTCAGCCAGCTGTACGACCCGGTACGCGAGCTCGGCTCGCTCGCCAACTCGTTTTTCCGCGCCCTCGCCGGGGCCGAGCGGGTGATCGAGCTGCTCGATGAGAAGCCGCGCGTCCGCGAGCGCCCGGGTGCGCGCGCGCTCGGCCGGGCCCGCGGCACCGTGCGGTTCGATGAGGTGACGCTCACCTACCCGGGGGCGGAGGCGCCGGCGCTCGCCGCGGTCTCGCTGGACGTGGCCCCGGGCGAGACGCTCGCGCTGGTCGGGCCGAGTGGCGCGGGCAAGTCGACGCTCGCCCGCCTGCTGATCCGCCTGTACGACCCCGACGAGGGGGCGGTGCGCATCGACGGGCACGATCTGCGCGACCTCACGCTGGCCTCGCTTCGCGAAAACGTCGCGATCCTCTTCCAGGACGCCCTCGCCCTGCACGGCAGCGTCGCCGAGAACATCGCGCTCGGGCGGCCCGAGGCGAGCCGCGAGGAGATCGAGGCCGCCGCCCGTGCGGCGAACGCGCACGAGTTCATCGCAGCGCTACCCGCGGGCTACGACACCGACATCGGTTCCCGGGGCGGACGGCTCTCGGGCGGCCAGCGCCAGCGCATCGCGATCGCCCGCGCCCTGCTCGCCGACACGCCGGTGCTCCTGCTCGACGAGCCCACCACCGGCCTGGATGCCGCCGCGCGGGAGAGCCTGCTCGCGCCGCTGCGCACGCTCACCCGTGAGCGCACGACGATCGTCGTCTCGCATGATCTGCTGATGGCGCGCGAGGCCGACCGCATCGCCGTGCTCGATGGCGGGCGCCTCGTCGACATCGGCGATCACGACACGCTCGTGGCGCGCGGCGGGCTCTACGCGCAGCTGTGGGCGCTGCACTCGACCGCGCGCGACGACGACGGCGATGTGAAGCCCGGGGGCGAGCTGGAGGCGTTCGCTTCGGAGCCCTGAGAGCTGGGCGGTGCGCTAGTGGCGGAAGTGCCGGCGGCCCGTGAAGACCATCGCGGCGCCGCGCTCGTCGCAAGCCGCGATCACCTCGGCGTCGCGCTTCGCGCCGCCGGGCTGGATCACGGCGGTCGCGCCGGCGTCCAGCGCGGCCAGGGGGCCGTCGGGGAAGGGGAAGAACGCGTCGGAGGCGACCACCGAGCCGCGCAGCATCTCCTCGGCCTGATCGCCGAAGGCGTCGCCCGCCTTGATCACCGCGATCCGGGATGAATCCACGCGGCTCATCTGCCCGGCGCCGATGCCCACGGTCGCGCCGTCCTTGGCGAAGACGATCGCGTTCGAGCGCACGTGCTTGCAGACCTTCCACGCGAACAGCAGATCGCGCCACTGCTCCTCGCTTGGCTGGGCCTTGGTGACCACGTTCATCGAGTGGCGGTCCTCCTCGATGATGTCGGGCGTCTGTACGAGCAGCCCGCCGCGCACCCTCTTGACGTCGCGCTCGCGGGGCTCCGGCTCGCGCTGCTCCGTGTTGTGGAGGATGCGGATCGACTCCTTCTGCGTGAGCACGTCGAGCGCGCCGTCCTCGAACTCGGGTGCGACGAGCACCTCGATGAAGTTCTCGTGCAGCCGCTCGGCGAGCGCCTTCGTGACGGGCCGGTTGAGCGCGATCACGCCGCCGTAGGCCGAGACCGGGTCGCAGGCCCGCGCGCGCTCGTAGGCCGTGGTGAGGTCGTCGGCGACGGCGACCCCGCACGGGTTGTTGTGCTTGACGATCACCGCGGCGGGTTCTTCGAACTCGGCGAGCAGCTTGGCCGCGGAGTCGAGGTCGAGCACGTTGTTGAACGAGAGCGCCTTGCCGTGCAGCTTCGAGATGCGCGAGAGCACGTGCGAGCGGGCGCCGACCTCGGTGTAGAGCGCGGCCTTCTGATGCGGGTTCTCGCCGTAGGAGAGGTCGAGGAACTTCTCGTAGGCGAAGACCCAGTCCTGGGGGAAGGCCTCGTAGCGCAAGGCGAACCAGCGGCTGATCGCGGCGTCGTAGTAGGCGACTTCGGCGAACGCCTCGTTGGCGAGCCAGTGCCGTGTCTCCTCGGAGATCGCGCCCTCGCCGGCCTCGAGCTCGGCCAGCACGGCGTCATAGCTCTCCGGGCGCACCACGACCGCGACGAAGCGGTGGTTCTTGGCGGCCGCCCGGATCATCGTCGGCCCGCCGATGTCGATGTTCTCGATCGCCTCGGCCTCGGTCACGCCCGGCTGGGAGACGGTGCGCTGGAACGGGTACAAATTCACGCAGACCAGGTCGATCGGCTCGATCCCCTCGTCCTTGAGCGTCGCGACGTGAGCGGGGTCGTCGCGCTTGGCAAGCAGCGCGGCGTGCAGGCGCGGGTGGAGCGTCTTCACCCGGCCGTCGAGGATCTCCGGCGAGCCGGTGAAGTCGGAGACGTCGGTGACCTCCAAGCCCGCCTCGCGGATCGCCGCCGCGGTCCCGCCGGTCGAAAGCAGCTCGATGCCGAGGTTGCGCAGGCCGCGCGCGAAGTCGATCAGGCCGGTCTTGTCGGAGACCGAGATGAGCGCCCGGCGGACGTTGAGCGGGCCGCCGCCCGGCGGCGCGCCGCCCTCGCCCGAGACCTGCTCATCGACCATTCGCTCCGTCACGGCGCCGAGTCTATTCCCGCGCCCGCCGGGACGCGCGGCTACTCGCCGCTGGGCGCGATCAGAACGAGGCGTGGGTTCGCTGGGTCGAAGCTCACGCGCCCCGCGGCGATCAGCCGGACCGCCTCCGGCAGAAGCTCGTGCTCGGTGGCGTGGATCGCCTCCTCGAGCTCGGCGCGATCGCGTGATTCGGGAATCGGCACGGCGCGCTGGAGGAGGATCGGGCCGGTATCGACGCCCTCGTCGACGAAGTGCACGGTCACGCCGGTTACACGCACGCCGTGGTCGAGCGCCTGTCCGATCGCATCGAGGCCGGGGAAGGACGGCAGAAGCGCTGGGTGGACGTTGATGATCCGGCTCTCGAAGCGCTGGATGAAGCTCGGGCTGAGCAGCTGCATGTAGCCGGCGAGCACGACCAGCTCGACCTCCCGCTCGGCGAGCCACTCGGCGATCGCCGCGTCGCGCGCTTCGCGGTCCGGGTAGTCGGCGGTGCGGAAGACGGCGGTCGCCACCTCGGCGCGCCGTGCCCTCGCGAGCGCCTGCGCCGTCGGTTTGTCGGAGCCGACGGCGACGACCTCGATCCCGTCGCGGCCGTGGACCGTGTCGAGGATCGCCTGGAGGTTCGTGCCCGTGCCCGAGGCGAGCACGCCCACGCGCAGGCCGCTCATCCCGCCTCCCCGGCGACGACCAGCTTCGGGAAGCGCCCGCCGGTCGAGCGCAGGCGGCCGGCATCGAGCAACGCATCCACGCGGCCGAGCACGTCGTCGGCGTGCCAGTGCGCGAACGAGCCGTAGTTCGGCAGCTCGTCGTAGCCGTACTTGCGTACGACCTTGGAGCGCCCGCCGCGCAGGATCTCGACCGCGCGCGTGCGACCCACTGCGGGCTCGGCGCTCGCGACGACGGCGAGGATCGCCCCGTCCAGATCGCCCTCCTCCGCCGCATCGACAGCGGGCCGGGCGGCGCCGTTCGACGCGCCTGCGGCGGACACCGCGGCGAGCTCGAGCGGCCCGTCGCACACGTCGCAGCAGCGGCCCTCCGCGTGGGGTTCGGCGCGATCGCCGAAGTGGCGCAGGATCGCCTCACGGCGGCAGCGCTCGCCCTCGACCCAGCCCCAGACGGCGCGGTAGTTCGCCCAGCCGACCCGCTTCGCCTCCTCGGACTCGCTCTGGTTGATGAAGTACACGTGCAGGCCCTTGTCCTGGCCGGCGGCGAGCAGCACGCAACGTGACGGCAGCCCGTCGCGCCCCGCGCGCCCGGCCTCCTGGTAGTAGGCCTCGAGCGAGGACGGCACGGCCTCGTGCACGACCGTGCGCACGTCGGCCTTGTCCACGCCCATGCCGAACGCGTTGGTCGCGACGACGATGCGCGCCGTCCCGCTCATGAAGTCGCGCTGCGCGGCCGCGCGCTCCTCGCGCTCCATGCCGGCGTGGTAGGGGAGTGTGCGCTCGCCGAGCTCGCGAGTCAGCCGCGCCGCCGTCTCCTCGGCGCGCTTGCGCGTCCCCGAGTAGACGATCGCCGGGAGCGCACCCGGTTGGCTGAGCAGTTCGCTGAGCGCGCGTTCGCGGGCCCGCTCGCCGCGCACCTGGACGACGTCGTAGGAGAGGTTGGGCCGCTCGAACCCGGTCGTGATCCGCACGGGCGAGCGCAGCCCGAGGCGACGGACGATGTCGCCCGCCACGCGCGGCGTCGCGGTGGCGGTCGCCGCGAAGATCGAGCGCACGCCGAGCCGCTTGGCGATCTCGCCGAGCCGGAAGTACTCGGGCCGGAAGTCGTGCCCCCACTGGCTGACGCAGTGCGCCTCATCGACGACGAACATCCCGACCTTGCCCTTGAGCTGAGCGCCGAACCCGGGGGCCCAGAAGCGCTCGGGGGCGACGTAGAGCAGCCGCGCCTCGCCGCTCAGCGCGCGCCGCAGCGAGCGCCCGTTGTCGGCCGGATCGCGCTGCGCGTTGACGAGCTCGGCGCGCTCGCCCAGGTTGTCCACCTGATCCTGCATGAGCGAGACGAGCGGTGAGACGACGACCGTGAGGCGCTCGGTGTCCTCGAGCGCGGGGAGCTGGTAGCAGAGCGACTTGCCCGCGCCCGTCGGCATCACCAGCAGCACGTCGCGGCCCTCGAGCGCGGCGGCGACGGCCTCCCGCTGGCCCGGGCGGAATCCCGGGTGCCCGAAGTGCTCGCGGAGCGCTGAGTCGAGGTCGCTGGTCGTAGTCACGTCCACGAAGGATTCAGGCTCGGGCGGCGGAGGTTCGCCCCGCCCTCAGGCCATCTACGACTGGACCGGCACGGTCGCGATCGTCTCGAGCGCGTACTTGCCCTCGTCCGTCTCGCCCAGCGGGTACTCGCCGGTGAAGCAGGCGTCGCAGTGGTGCGCGCGCGGCGTGCCCACCGCCTCGTACACCCCGTCGATCGACAGGTAGGCGAGCGAGTCGGCGCCCACCTCGGCCGCGACCTCCGCGGGCGTGCGCTCGTGGGCCACCATCTCCTCGCGCGTGTGCATGTCGACGCCGTAGTGGCACGGGTGCTTGATCGGCGGTGCCGAGATCCGCAGGTGCACCTCGGTCGCGCCGGCGTCGCGCAGCATGCGGACGATCTGCTTGGTCGTGTTGCCGCGGACGATCGAGTCGTCGACGACCACGATCCGCTTGCCGCGCACGATCTCCGGCAGCGGGTTGAACTTCATGCGCAGGCCGTGCTTGCGCAGCTCCTGGCCGGGCTGGATGAAGGTGCGCGCCACGTAGCGGTTCTTGATCAGGCCGTCGTCCTTGGGCAGGCCCGAGACGCGGGCGAAACCGTTGGCGGCGGGGTTGCCGGAGTCCGGGACCGCGATCACGAGGTCGGCATCCACCGGGGACTCGCGGGCGAGGATCTCGCCCATCCGCCCGCGGACCTCCTGCAGCACCCGGCCCTCGAGGCGCGTGTCCGGCCGCGAGAAGTAGATGTGCTCGAAGACGCAGTGGGCGCGGCGCGGGCTGGGCACGACCTGGCGCGTCTCGATGCCGCGCTCACCGATCGAGATCAGCTCGCCGGGCTCCACCTCGCGCAGGAACTCGGCGCCGATGATGTCGAAGGCGCAGCTTTCCGAGGCGACGCAGTAATCCCCGCCGAGCCGGCCGAGCGCGAGCGGGCGCACGCCGTAGGGGTCGCGGAAGGCGACGATCGCGCGCTTGGTCATGACGACGGTCGAGTACGCCCCCTCCAGCCGGGGCATCACGGCCTCGACCGCGTTCTCGATCGGACGGGCCTCCTCGACGGACAGCAGCGCGGCGATGATCTCCGAGTCGGAGGTGCCGCGGAAGCGGATGCCCTGCTCGCGCAGCTCGTTGTAGAGCTCGACCGCGTTCGTCAGGTTGCCGTTGTGTGCGAGCGCGACCTCGCGGCCGTCATCGCGCCACACCGGCTGGGAGTTCTCCCAGGACCCGCCGCCGGTGGTCGAGTAGCGCACGTGGCCGATCGCCATGTCCCCGTCGAGCGCCCGCAGCTTGCCCTCGTCGAAGACCTGCGAGACGAGGCCGGTGTCGCGCAGCGTGGTGATGTGGCCGCCCTCGCAGGTGGCGATGCCGGCCGACTCCTGGCCGCGGTGCTGCAGCGCGTACAGGGCGAAGTAGGCGAGCTTCGCGACCTCGCGGCCCGGCGCGTACACGCCGAACACCCCACACTCGTCGCGGGGGCCGTCGCGATCCGCAAAAACGTCCTGGGTGCGGCTCTCGGGGAGCCGCGAAGCGTGATTCATGAGGAGCTCGCTACGTCGTGGCCGGACCTTGCGAAGCAGGCCAACAAAGGCTGAGCCGAAGGCTATCAGCGCTGCCGGACCGGGCTTGCCTCAGCGGACCCACGGCTCTATGGTCATCACATGTCGGGGTGATCAGGCTGATCCCGCTCGTCGCGCTCGCGGGCCTCTTCCTCGGTGCCACGCTCGCCGAGGCGGGGACGATCCGCGTGACGACCACCGCGGACCAAAACGGGGAAGGCAGCAAATGCGCCCTCCGGGAGGCTGCGCGCGCCGCCCAGGACGACGCCGCCTTCGGCGGATGCAAGGCGGGGTCCGGCAAGGACACGATTCTGCTCGAACGCGGAGCGGTCTACCGGTTGAGCAACCCGCAGGGAAGCGTTGCGATCTTCGGCGACGTCACCGTTCGGCCGGCGGGCGCGCGCGGGAGGGCGACCATCCAGCACGCCAAGCTGGATGAATGGGCGTTCTGGGCGGTCAACTCCGGCAACCGCCTCGTGCGTCTGCGCATTCGGTTCGGGCGCGCCGGCGGTGTGCTGGTGGGCGGCCAGGCGGGGCTCGTGGTCAAGCGCAGTGTGATCACGCGGAACCGCACCACCGACAACGGTGGAGGTATCCGTAACTTGGGCACGCTGCGGCTGGTCGACAGCTCGGTGACCGACAACCTGGCCCGGAAGGGCGGCGGCATCTACGCCTTTGGGGGTTCGCCCATCACCGTGGTCCGCTCGACGATCGCCGACAGCCGGGCGACGGCGGATCCAACGGGCAGTGGCGGTGCGATCAGCACCGATGGCCCGGCCACGATCGAGAACTCGACGATCACCGGCAACTCCGCCCATGGACCCGGCGGCGGCATCGAGTTGGACGGGGGCACCACGACGCTTCGCAACGCCACGGTCACACGCAACCGTGCCGGCGTGGGCGACGCCGCCGGCGCCGGTGGCGGGCTCCACCTGTGGGGCTCCGGCGCCAGCGCTTTGGTGGTCAACTCGATTCTCGCCGGGAACGCGGCGCCGATTGGCAGGGACTGCTTCACGGGCCCCAATACGGCGGTGGTTCTCGGCTACACGCTCCTCGGGGATTCATCCACGTGCTCGGGATTCTTCCCGGGCCCAGACAGCATCTTCGGCAAGGCGCCGAAGCTCGCGCCGCTGAGCAAGAACGGCGGGCCGACCAAGACGCACGCGTTGCGCAAGAAGAGCCCCGCACGCAACCGGGGCAACCCAGCGCAGGTGAACTCGGGTCCGCTCTCCTGCCCGGCTCGTGACCAACGCGGCGTGAAGCGGCCGCGCGGCAAGCGCTGCGACATGGGCGCGTACGAGCGCTAGGGCGAGTCCTCGGAGCGGAGTTCCTAGAGCGGCCGCTCGGCGCGCTCCACGAGCTGGTCGTAGAGGGCGGCGACCGGCTCCTCGACCGCATCCCGCCAGTCCGCGGTCCGGTTGGTGGTGAGGTGGGGCTCGAAGTAGCCCGGCGGCTCGCTCGCCTCGATGCCGTGGGCGCGGAGGGCCGCGATGGTCCGCGGCACGAAGGACTCGGCCTCGTCGAAGTTGAGCAGCGGGAACGGCGCGCGCTCGTGCTCGGCCAACAGGAGGCGGTTGTAGTGCGACCACAGCGCGTGGCAGCGCTCGTCGTCGAGCAGCTCGAGCGGCTCGCCCCGGGCATTGGCTCGCGCCTGCAGCGAGCGCGTGACGTCCACCGGGTTGCGAAAGACGCCGATTGGGGTCACCGGAAGGTCGCGCCAGAGGTCGTAGACGAGCAGCATGCGCGGGTCCTTGACCCCGATGAGCGGCCCCTCGAACGTCGCCAGGACCTCCCGCAGCCGCCGGCGGAGGCGCCGTGGGATTTCCACGGGCCGGGTCGGCGGGCGCCACCAGGTCGCGTCGTTGCGGCGCAGGATCCGGTTGTGGATCTTCACGATGGCCCGGCTCTCGTTGTTGCCCTTGGGCTGGAAGCGGACGTCCTCGCGCGCGTCGCCGAGGTCGGCGCCGAGCTCCGCGAGGGTGCCGGCGAGCGCCGAGGTGCCGCTGCGGTGCATGCCGAGCACGGCTACGATCCGCACGCTCAATGATGGGAGGGCGTTGGGCATCTGTGGGGACCTACCCGTGACCGCGCCAGATCGTCGACGACCATGATCCACTCGGCCAATCGCACTTCGATCGCGGGCGGCCGAGGTTACCGGGCGCGCGCGGGCTCAACGCGCACCCGCGCATAGCGTCCATGCGCTTGGTCATGGCGCTTCTCGTCCGCGACGAGGCGGACATCGTCCGGGAGAACCTGGACTTCCACTTCGCGCAGGGCGTCGATTTCGCCGTCGTCATGGACAACCGGTCGAGCGACGGCACGACGGAGATTCTCGAGGAGTACGCGGCGCGGGGCCTGTTGCGGCTCATCCACCAGCCCGGGGTGTATGACCAAGAGCCCTGGGTCAACGAGATGGTCCACATCGCCGTCCACGAGGAGGGCGCGGACTGGGTGCTGCCCAACGACGGGGACGAGTTCTGGCTGCCGGGCTCCGGGACGCTCAAGGAGATGCTCGCCGGCCTGCCGGCGAAGGTGGGCGCGGTCGTCGCCCAGCGCTACAACTTCCTGCCGCCGCCCGAGGGGCCGGGGCCTTGGTGGGAGCGGATGACCCGCCGCGAGCGCGTCTCCCTGAACGCCGCCGGCAGGCCCCTGCCGCCCAAGATCGTCCATCGCGCCCACCCGGAGCTTCGCATCCGCAAGGGCAACCACCGGCGCCTGCCGCCGCGCGTCGGCAAGACGCTGCGGACCGACGTGATCGACGTCTTGCACTTCCAGATGCGCAGCTACCCGCAGTTCGAGCGCCGCGTCGTGCAGATCGGGAGCGCCTTCGCCGAGCAACCGCACCTCCCCGAGCGCGTCGGCAGGGCGCGCAAGCAGCAGTACGAGCTCTGGCGCGCGGGCCGGCTGCGCGAGGCCTACGATGCCGCGGCGGACGCAGAGGACGCGGTGGAGGACACGCGCCTGCGCGACTTCCTGCGCGCGCTCCGGGGAGAGGAGTAGCGGAGGCGTGGCGCGAGCGGCGGTGCTACTGCTCTATGAGCGGACCCGGCTCGCGGCCCGCACCCGGGTGGGCGGCGAGCTGGCGGCGCAGACCGTCGAACAGGTTCACCTGCGGATTGAACCCGAGCTCGCGGCGAGCCTTCGCTGAATCGGCGCTCGTGCGCTTGACGTCACCGGCGGCGGCGGGCAGGTGCCGGCGCTTCACGGGCGCACCCACCAACTCCTCGAGGGCCGCGAGCACGTCGAGCACGCTCGCCTGGGTGCCGCCCGCGACGTTGTAGGTCTCGCCGGCGACGCCCCGCTCGCCGGCCGCGATCGTGGCCGCGACCGCGTCGTCGACGTAGGTGAAGTCGCGCACCTGCCGGCCGTCACCGAGCACCTCGACCTCGCGGCCCCCAAGCGCGGCGTCGATGAACCGGCAGAACGCCATGTCGGGGCGCTGACCGGGGCCGAAGATGGTGAAGTAGCGCAGCACCACCGTCTCCACCCCGGAACGCGCGTACATCCGGCAGAGGTGCTCGGCGGCCAGCTTGGTGAGCCCGTACGGCGAGATCGGCTGCGGCGGGGCGGTCTCGTCCGTGGGGTAGCGCTCGGCGTCGCCGTAGACGGACGATGAGGAGGCGAAGACCAGGCGCGGGCCACGCGCGGCGCTGAGCGCGTCGAGGATGCGCTGCGTGGCGTGGACGTTGTCCGCGAGGTAGATGCCGAACTCGCGGCCCCAGCTCGACCGCACGCCGGGCTGCGCGGCGAGGTGGAAGACCGTATCGGCGCCCGCAAAGGCGGCGTTCAGGTCGAGCTCGTTCAGGTCGCCGATCAAAAACCGGAAGCCGGGTCGCTCGGCGAGGCGCTCGAGCGCCGCACGCTTGCGCTGCGGCTCGTAGTAATCGGAGAGCCTGTCGATGCCGAGCACCTCGTGCCCGTCGTCGAGCAGCCGGGCGGCGAGGCGCGAGCCGATGAACCCGCCCGCGCCCGTGACCACCGCGCGCATGGGCTAGCTCCGCGCGACCGCGGCGTTGTAGCGGCGGCGAACGAAGAGGTCGCCGACCAGCGAGCCGATCGGCCCCAGCGTGACGATGATGAAGAGCGGATACCACCAGCCCCACCACTGGTTGCTGACCCCGCGCACGCACATGCCGACGAGCAGCATGAAGCCGAACCCGTGGATCGGGCCGAGCACGCTGATGAGCCCGTCGTTGTCGGTGAGCGATGCCCAGACGAGCGGGATGAGCAGCAGGACGTCGAGGACCGCAACGATCGCGATCGAGTTGAGCAGTAGCCGCATGTTGCGGCGAGGGCGTTCGTCGTCGGGGACCCGGACCCAGATCTCGAGCCCGAGCACTTCGCGGTTGTCGCTCAAGGCTGCGTCGGCCCCATGCGGTCCGGGAGCGAGTTCCAGGCCTCGGCCGCCCGGGCGAGCGGCAGCTCGAGCGTCGCGTCGCCAACCGCGATCCGCACGCCGTCGCCTTCCTGGGCCCCGATCAGGGTCATCGGCACGCCGGCTCGCTCGGCATCGGCGGCGAGCTCCTGCAGCTCCTTTTGGCCGCCGGCCAAGAGGTACCCGCCCGGACCCTCGCCGAAGAGCGCCGTGTCGGGGTCGAGCCCGCTGAATCCCGGAAAGCCGCCGGCGTCCACCGCGACCCCGACTTCCCCCGCGATCGCCATCTCGGCCAGCGCCGCGGCGAAGCCACCGTCGCTGATGTCGTGGATGGCGCGCACGCGCCCGGAGCGCGCAGCGCCGCGGATGAAAGCGAGCGCAGCCCGGTGGGCGTCGAGGTCGGCCTCGGGCAGGCCCGGGCCGAGCGCGCCGCGCTGCTTGGCGAACTCGGAGCCCGCGAGGTCCGGCTGGAAGGGGCCGGCGATCGCGACGGCGTCGCCGGGGCGCAGCGCGACCCCCGGCGCCACGCCGGGATCGGGCAGCTCGCCGACGAGCCCGATCACGGGCGTCGGGTAGATCGGGCCGCGGTCGGTCTCGTTGTAGAGCGAGACGTTGCCGCCGACGACCGGGATGTCCAGGGCGCGGCAACCGTCGGCGAGCGCCTGCACGGAGCGGTCGAGCTGCCAGGCGACATTGGGCTTCTCGGGGTTGCCGAAGTTCAGGCAGTTGGTGAGCCCGAGCGGCTCCGCGCCGACGCAGGCGAGGTTCTGCGCGCACTCCAGGAGCACCTCGATCGTGCCGCGGTAGGGGTCGCATGCCACGCGGCGACCGTTGCCGTCGATCGATACCGCGATCGCGGTGTCGGCCTCGGGGAGCGTGAGCACGGCGGCGTCCGCGCTCTCCGGACGGCGGACCGTGCGCGACCCGACGATCGAGTCGTACTGCTCGAACGCCCAGCGCTTCGACGCCACGGAGGGCGCGGCCAGGATCGCGGCCAGCGTCTCGGCCGGCGACGCGTCGTTCTCGAGAGTTGCCGCCCGCTCGCCGTAGAGCCAGCCCTCGGGCTCGGCGGGCTCGAGGTCGTACAGCGGACAGCCGTCGACGAGCGCGGCGACCGGCATGTCGCCCACCACCTCGCCGTCGCGCAGCACCCGGAAGTGCCCGGTGTCGGTGATCTCGCCCACCGCCGCGGCGCCCGTCTGCCAGCGCCGGCAGACCTCGATCACGCGCTCGACCTTGTCGGGCTCGACGACCGCGAGCATCCGCTCCTGCGATTCGGAGACCATGATCTCGAAGGGCTCCATGTCCGCCTCGCGCAACGGCACTTTGGCGACGTCGATGTCGATGCCGACTCCGCCGGCCGACGCCATCTCGCCGCCCGAGGACGTGAGCCCCGCCGCGCCGAGGTCCTGCAGGGAGACCAGCAGGCCTTCGCGCAACAGCTCGAGGCAGCACTCCAGGAGCTTCGACTCCTCGAACGGGTCGCCGATCTGCACGGTCGGGCGCTTCGAGGAGTCGCCCTCCTCGAGCTCGGCGGAGGCGAGCACCGAGGCGCCGCCGATGCCGTCGCGCCCGGTCGCGGCGCCCATCAGAACGACGATGTTGCCGACACCCGCGGCGGCGGCGCGGATCATGTCATCGGTCCGCGCGAAGCCCACGCACATCGCGTTCACGAGGCAGTTCTGCTCGTAGGGAGGCTCGAAGTAGACCTCGCCGCCTACGGTGGGGACGCCGATCGAGTTCCCGTAGTGGCCGATGCCGGCGACGACGTGATCGAAGAGGTAGCGCGAGCGCTCGGAATCGAGCTCCCCGAAGCGCAGGGAGTCGAGCAGCGCGATGGGTCGCGCGCCGAGCGCGAAGACGTCGCGCAGGATCCCGCCGACACCGGTGGCCGCCCCCTGGAAGGGCTCGACGGCGCTCGGATGGTTGTGCGATTCGACCTTGAACGCGACCGCGTAGCCCTCTCCGACGTCCACGGCGCCCGCGTTCTCGCCCGGGCCCATGACGACCCGCGGGCCCTCGGTCGGCAACCGGCGCAGGAGCTTGCGCGAGTGCTTATACGCGCAGTGCTCCGACCACAGCAGCGAGAACATCGCCAGCTCGACGTCGTTCGGCGCCCGCCCGAGCTGGTCGCAGATGCGCTCGTACTCGTAGTCGGTGAGCCCGAGCTCGCGGTGCTTCGATGCTGTCTCGGGCTGCTGGGTCACTGGCCCACGAGCTTATTGAAGCCCGTTGGGCAGGGCTCACGGCGATCGGGCGCGTGGACGGCGAGCGGACTCGACCCTCCGGTGCCTAAAACGGGATGGCGCCGATGTGCACGGTCTCGCAGTCCGGGGCGACCTCGTCCTGGGCGTCGACCACGGCCTCGTCGTCGCCGGGGCCGCAAATGATCTCGTCGCGCTCATCGTCGACGGCGTAGATCGTGTCGTCGCCCGGGCCGCCGTTGATCACGTCCCGGCCGGGGCCGCCATCGAGCTGGTCATGACCGCCCTTGCCCAGGACCCGGTCGTTGCCGGGGCCGCCGTGCAGGTAGTAGTCCGACCCGGGCCCGCCGTCGACGAGATCGCGCCCCGCGGATGCGTAGATCACGTCGCCCCCGCCTCCGCCGTACAGCTTGTCGTTGCCGGGCAGGTCGAACGCGATGCCGCGGTGGGCGGGGTTCCGCTCCGCCCCGGGAGCTGGCGCGGCCTCGCGGTTGAGCAGGCCGAGCACGACGCCCTCGTTCAGTTCGTCTTGGCCGGGCCCGCCGTGAACCGTGTCGTTGCCCTTCATGCCGTACAGCGTGTCGTGGCCGCCGTTGCCGGCGATCCGGTCGTTGCCGCCGTTCCCGCCGATCAGATCGTTGCCGCCCTTGCCCTTGATCACGTCGGCCTTCTTCGTGCCGCCGAGGATCTCGTTGCGGTTGGTTCCCTGGATCTGCGCGGCGAGCGCGCAGGTGGCGCTCAGCAGGGTCACCGACGCGGCGAACGCGGCGATCTTGAAGCGTGTCCTCATGGTGTACGTCCCTTCGCTCAGGCCGGGGTCGAGACCGTTTCGCAGTTGCCCGCCACGTCGTCACCGGGGTCGACCTGGGCCTCGTCGTCGCCGGGTCCGCAGTCCACCTTGTCGCCCGGCGCGCCATCGACGGCGTTCAGGTAGTCGTCGCCTGCGCCACCGAACAGCCTGTCCTTCCCGGCGTCGCCGTAGATGGTGTCCTCACCGGCGCCGCCCCTGATCAGGTCCGCACCGGGGCCGCCTTGCAGGAAGTCATGGCCTCCTTGTCCCTCGATGCGGTCGCGGCCCTTCGAGCCGTAGATGGAATCGGCCCCGCCGCCCCCGAAGAGCTTGTCGTTGCCCGGCAGGTCGTGATGGGCGATGCCGCGCGCGGGTGGGGTGTGCGCGCGGGTGATCCAGGCGCCGCCGAGCGGATCCCCTTCGAACAAGAAGTCGACGCCGGGTCCGCCTCGCACGACGTCGTTGCCTCGCCCGCCGTAGAGGCGATCGTTCCCGCCGCCCCCTGAGATCCGGTCGTTGCCGTTGTTCCCGCCGATCAGATCGTGGCCGCCCCGGCCCTGGATCCGGTCGGCCTTGTGGGTGCCCCCGAGCACCTCGTCGTCCTTGCTCCCCTTGATCACCGCCGCGGTGGCGGCGCTGGTCAAGGCAAAGCACGCTGCCAGAGCGGCAGCGCCCAGCACGCGCTTTCTCATCGGTTCCCTCCCGTCACAAGCCTTTGCGCATTCCTAACCGATCGCAACCCCGGCCGTCAACAGTGCCGGGGGCGAGAATCGGCCGGGGCAGCTGCGGCTTGGGCGCTTGCTACTTCGAGCCGAGCTCGTAGCCGAGCTCGGTGAGCAGGGGGCCCGCGATCGCCTCGTAGCTTGCGATCTCGTCCGGGCTCATCCGCTGGCGCCACATGCCGAGCCGGTCCTCGCGCGGCGGCTCCTTGGCGAGCCGGTGGGACTCCATGCGCGCCTCCGCCGTCTGCACCGGGCGGTTGCGCCGGGGGAGGTCCCGGGCCTTCTCGCGCAGCCGCTGCTCGGCGCGCTCGTGGTAGTCGAGCATGCAGGGGTCGTAGTCGAGCTCGATGAAGTCGCAGACCTTGCGCAGTACGCCCTCTGTGTCGCGCACGAGGTCCTCGAACTTGACCTCCGTGTAATGCCGTACCTTCGGCGCCTGCCGGCGGGCGGTGGTGATCCGCTCGACCCACAGCTGCGCCGACTCCTCGTAGCTCTCCGGGCCCCAGTTCATGCGCAGATGCGAGAGGGCGACGTCGCGCCCATCGCGGATGATGTGGATGAAGCGCGCCTCGGGCAGCACCCGCTGCAGGCGCAGCATCTCGCGGACGTATCCGGGCGTCTTGTCCCCGTAGCGGGTCTTGCCCTCGCGCTCGGAGTAGAGGCCGTAGAAGGCACGGATCGCGTCGGCCGCGTTCAGATGCTTGAGGCTGCGAAAGCGCTGCCGGAGGGCGTCCGGGTCGAGGTGGAAGTCCGGCCAGCGCTTGCTCTCGATGATGAAGTCGGCCATCTCGTCGGCGGTCATCTTGCGCTTCTCGAGGCGCTTGATGAACTTGGGCACCCAGTGCGTCTCGCCGGGGATGGCCAGGTCGGGATGCGCGTCCAGCATGAGCCGCAACAGCGTCGTGCCCGAGCGCGTCACGCCGCAGACGAACGGTGCCGGGCCGGGCGGCGGGGTCTGGCCGCGCAGGCGGCGCCGCGCCAGGATGATCCGCGCGCGCTTGGCGTAGTTCACGGGAGCCTCCGGGCGGCGTGGCGCTGTGACGGAGAATCGATCATGCGGCGGCCATTTCTAGCAGCGAGGCGAAGCCATCGACGGTGCGCTGCCACGCGCGCTCGCCTTCACGCAGCTCGCGAGCGCCCTGCGCGAGCCGCTCGCGCAGCTCGTCGTCCTCGGCCAAGCGCTCGATCGCGGCCGCCATCGCGTCCACGTCGAAGGCGTGCGCGGTGATGCCCGAGCGCGCCGTGCCATCCGGGTGCGATGGGATGAGCAGGCCGTTGCGCTCATGCAGCGTGATCTCGTCCATCGGCGGCGTCGCGTTGGTGATCGCGGGCTGCCCGAAGGCCACCGCCTCGTACAGCGGCAGGCCGAGCCCCTCCCAGCGCGCGGGCGAGACGGTCACGTCGCAGGCGGCGACCGCGCGCAAATGCTCGGGCGTGGGCTCGTCGCCGATGCGCAGCGAGATCCGGTCGTCGGCGGCGGCCGCGCGCTCGGCGGCCTCCAGACGGCGCTCCACCTGCGCCTTGACGAGCAGGCGCGCCCGCGGGCTGCGCACGCGCGCCCAGGCCTCGAGCACGGGCTCAAGCGGCTTCCGATGCCCCAAAAAGCCGCCGGGGAAGACGAACGTCACGGTCTCGCCCGGCTCGCGGCGCACCTCGTCGCCCACGGCGACGAGCTCGGGGTGGCAGCCCCACGGCACGTAGGGCGTGTCCAGGCCCATGCCGCGGTAGCGCTCCTGCTCGGCGCGCGTCATCGAGAAGACGAGGTCGTACGCGCGGCGGGTGCCCTCGATGTGCTCCGCGGTGAAGTGCTCCCACACGAAGCGGCCGATGACCAGCACGCCGCGGTTGCGCAGCTTCGCGAGCTCGTCGAACTGGTAGTTCTGGTCGCAGAAGATCGCTTCGATCCCGTTGCGGTCGACCCAGTTGACGTACTCGGCGAGCGGGATGTCGTAGGCGGAGGCCTCGGTGACGCCCGGCTGGTCCCACACCCCGTCGCGCGCGAGGGCGCCCGGCATCGGGCCTCGCTCCTTCTTCGGGCGCGCGAGCACGAACGTCTCGTGGCCGAGCGCGTCCAGGGCCGAGCGCGTGTGACGGCCGACCACCGGCTGGCCGCGGTTGAACCACTTGGTGACGACGCCGACCCTCATGCGCCCGCCCGCTCGTAGCCCAGCTCGTCGAGCATCGCGCCCGCGGCCGCCTCGAATTCGGCGACCTCTTCGGGGCTCATCGCCTCCCGCCACGTGCCGATCCGGCCGCGCTGCGGAGGCTCCGCGGCCAGCCGGTGCGCCTCCAGGCGCCGCTCCGCCGACATCTTCTCGAAGGGGTTCGCGATCTCGCGCAGGCGCTCCTCGGCGCGTTCGTGGTAGCGCAGCATCACCGGGTCGTATTCCAGCTCGATGAACTCGCACACGCGCCGCAGCACGGGCTCGGGGTCGAGCACGAGTGCCTCGTAGCGCTCCTCGAGGTAGTGGTCGACGCGCTGTGCGCGCCGGCGAGTGGACTTGATGCGCGCCTGCCAGCGCTTGGCGTGCTTGGCGACCGGGGCAGGATCGGTGGCGCGGCGGCGCCTGGACACGGCCACGTCCCGGCCGTCGCGGATGATGTGGATGAAGCGAGCCTCGGGCAGCGCCTTCGTGATGCGCAGCAGGCGTTTGCCGTAGCCCGGGGTCTTGTCGCCCCAGCGCTCCTTGCCGAAGCGCTCCGCGTAGGCCTCGTAGAAGACGCGCAAGGCGGTCCCGGCGTCGAGCGGCTCCCGCTCGCGCAAACGCGCGCGCAGGGTCTCGGCGTCGAGGTGGAAGTCGGGCCAGCGCGAGCCGGACGTGATCACCTCGAGCACGCCGTCGGCGTCGCTCGTGCCCTTGCTCACGCGCTTGATCAGCTTCGGCACGAAGTGCGTCTCCGGCGGGATCGCGAGCTCGGGGTGGGCGTCGAGCATGAGGCGCAGCAGGGTCGTTCCCGACCGCATGACGCCGACGATGAACGGTGCCGGCGCCCGCTCGCTCACGCCAGGTCCTCGAGCAGCTCGCGCAGGCCCTGCACGGTGCGCGCCCATGAGCGCTCGCCGTCGCGCAGCTCGCGGGCGCCCGCCGCGAGCCGGCTTCGCAGATCGTCGTCGGCGATCCGTTCGATGGCGGCGGCGAGCTCGTCGACGTGGGGGCTCCACGACGGGATGCCCGAGCGCGCGGTGCCCTCCTGGCTCGCCCCGACCAGCAGGCCGTTCACGCCGTCGAGGATCGCCTCGTTCATCGGCGGGTTGTCGTTGGTGATCACCGGCTGGCCGAACGCGATCGCCTCGTAGAGGGGGAGCCCGAGGCCCTCCCAGCGGGTCGGCGCCAGGCACACGTCGCAGCCCGCGACGAAGCGCAGATGGTCGGCCGTGGGCTCATCGGCGATCCGGATCTGGATCCGGGGATCGGCTGCCGCGGCCTTCTCGAGCTTGCCCTGGCGCTTGCTCGTCTGGCCCTTGACGATCAGCCGCAGCCGCTCGTCGCGTGTGCGCGAGAACGCCTCCAGCACCTCCGCGAGCGGCTTGCGCCGGCCCATGAAGCTACCCGGCAGAAGCAGGGTGATCGCGTCGTCGGTGCGTGGGGCCGGCTCGACCCCGACGAGCTCGGGGTGACATCCCCAGGTCACGTAGGGGCTCTCGATGCCGAACTCCGCGTAGCGGGCCTGCTCGGCGCGGTGCAGCGAGTAGACGACGTCGAGCGCCTCCTTCGCGCCGGGCACGTGCTCCTCCGCGAAGTGCTCCCACACGAAGCGGCCGACGGTTCGCACCCCGCGCTCACGCAGCCTGCGCAGCTCCTCGAACTGGTACAGGTTGTCCGTCATCACGACGTCCAGCCCGTGCTCGTCCACCCAGCGCTCGAACGTCGCGTAGGGGACTTCGCTCTCGCCGGTCTGCGTGACGCCCGGCTGGTCCCAGATGGGGTCGTGCGGGCGGTCGGTGACGCCCGAGCGCGGGCCCGTGCCCTCGCGCGCCAGCACGAACGTCTCGTGCCCGAGCTCGTCGAGCGCGGAGCGGATGAAGCGCGAGACGACGGCCTGGCCGCTGGCGAACCACTTGGTGACGATGCCGACCCTCATGCGTGTGCTCCTGCGAGCCTCGGGCGCGCCGGGCGTCCGGCCGCGATCGCGCGCAAGGCCGCTACGACTGGGCGTCGGAGACGGCGTCGACCGCCTCGTCCGTGGGGTAGCCGAGCTCCGCGAGCAGATCCCCGGCGACCTCCTCGAACTGCCGGCGCTGCTCCTCGGTCATCTGGCGGCGCCAGCGCTGCACGCGATCCTTGCTCGGCGGCTTGGTCGTCATCGCGTGCGTCGCCATCCGGCGCTCGACCGAGAGCTCCTTGGCGCGCTCGCCGCCCGGCAGCGCGCGGGCCATCTCCTTGAGCCGCTCGGGCGAGCGCTCGTGGTAGTGGAGGACGTCGTTGCTCCAGTCCAGCTCGAGGAACTCGCAGACGCGCCGCAGGACGGGCTCGGTGTCCAGGATCAGGTCCTCGTAGCGGACCTCCATGTAGTGGCGGAGAGCCGGCGCGTCCTCCTGCGCCTTGCGGATCTTCTTGCGCCAGCGGTGGGCCACGTCGGCGGCGGTCAGGTCGCGCACCGTGCGGTCGAGCACGGAGAGGGCGACGTCGCGGCCGTCGCGGATGACGTGCACGAAGCGGGCCTCGGGCAGCGCCCGCTGGATCAGCTTCATCTTCTGCACGTAGGTGGGCGTCTTCTCGCCGTAGCGCGGCTTGCCCTGGCGCTCGGCGTACGCCTCGTAGAACGTCCGCACGGCCGGGCCGGGGCGCAGCTTGGGCAGCGCGCGCAGGCGGCCGAGCATCTCCTCGTCGCTGAAGTCGAAGTCACCCCACTCGCGCGCCGACTTCATCGCCTCGAGCGCGCTCTCGGGCGTGCAGTCGGGCTCGCGGCACGCCTTGATCAGCGCCGGGACGAAGTGTGTCTCCGGCGGGATCGTGAGCTCGGGGTGCGCGTCGAGCATCATCCGCAGCAGCGTGGTGCCGGAGCGGTTCATGCCGACGATGAACGGGAACGGGGGCCGGTCGGGCTCGCGCCTGATCAGTCTCGAAAGAATCGAAGCCATAGAGGAAAAGGAGGGTAGAGGGCGGGCGGCGAGCGATGCCGGGGCCGCCGCGGACGCCGCTTATGGTGGCAGACGCGCCGCGGCAGCGTCGGCTTAGGGCCCTTCGCCCGCGAGCGGGTAGCCGAGCCGCGCCAGGACCTTGCCCGCCTCGCGCTCGAACGCGACCTGGTCCTCCGGCGACATCTCCCTGCGCCAGACCTCGAGCCGCTCCGCGCGCGGCGGCTCCGAGGTGAGGCCGAAGATCCGCACCCTGTCAGCGGGGTCGACGCGCCGGCCCGTCGCGAGCGTCATCGGGCGCTCGATCTCGCGCAGGCGCTCGGCGGAGCGCTCGTGGTAGTTCAGCATCTCGGGCGCGAAATCGAGCTCGCAGAACTCGCAGACGCGCCGCAGCGCCGCCTCGGGGTCGCGGACGAGCTCCTCGAAGCGCACCTCCAGGTAGTGCCGCACGCGCCGGCCCTGGCGGCGGGCCTTGCGGATCGTGCGGGCCCAGCGCGCCGCCTCCTCGGCGATCGTCTCCGTGGGACGCGCGCGCATATGCTGCGGGACGCGCCGGAACGAGAGGGCCGCGTCGCGGCCGTCGCGGATCACGTGCACGAACCGCGCTTCGGGCAGTGCGTCCTCGATGAGCTTCATGCGACGGAAGTAGCTGGGGGTCTTGTCGCCCCAGCGGGGCTTGCCCTGGCGCTCCGCGTAGAGCGAGTAGATCGTGCGCGCTGCGTGTCCCGCGTCGAGTCGCGGCGCGTCTCCGAAGCGCGCGAGCACCTCGTCCTCGTCCAGCCCGAGGTCGCCCCAGCGCGGCTGCTCGCGCAGCAGGGCGAGCGCCTCCGCCGGGCTCGCGCCAGCGAGGCAGGCGCGGATCAGCCGCGGCAGGAACGCGGTCTCGGGCGGGACGGCGAGCGCTGGGTGGGCGTCCAGCATCAGCCGCAGGAGCGTCGTGCCGGAGCGGCCGAACCCGACGACGAACGGGGCCGGCGAGCGCTCAGTCGGAGCCGACGTCATATCCGAGTTCTTGCAGGAGATCGCCTGCGTACTCCTCGAACTCGGCGCGGTACTCGGGATCCATCTCCTCGCGCCACCGCGCGATGCGCTCCTTGCTCGGCGGCTTGGTAGCCATCCTGTGCGCGCGCAGGCGCTCGCCCGCCTCGCGCGGCGGACGGCCGGCGCGGGCCGGCATCGCCCCGGCCATCTCGCGCAGGCGCTCCTCGGCGCGCTCGTGATAGCGCAGCATCTCGGGGTCGAAGTCGAGGCCGATGAACTCGCAGACGCGGCGCACCGTTGGCTCGGTGTCCGTGACGAGGTCCTCGTAGCGGATCTCGAGGTAGTCGCCCAGCACCGGTCCGTCGGTTCGCGCCTTCTCGATCCGGCTGCGCCAGCGGCGCGCGGCCGGCGCCGCCTTGATCGGCTGGCGGTGCCCGCGCTGCTCGATGCGCTTGTTCGTGGAGAGCGTCACGTCCCTGCCGTCGCGGATCACGTGAATGAAGTGGGCCTCGGGCAGCGTGCGCTTGATCCTGCGCATGCGGCGCACGTACTCGGGCGTCTTGTCGCCCCAGCGCGGCTTGCCGTGCTTTTCGGCGTAGGCGCGGTAGAACTCGCGCAGCGCGTCGGGGAGGTTGAACGGCTCCAGCGCGCGGAACCGCTCGAGCAGCTGCTCCTCGTCGAGCCCGAAGTCGGCCCAGCGGCGGTGTTCGTCCTCGACGATCAGCTTCACGACGCGCTGGGGCGGGAACCAGGGCTGGCCCGAGCGCATGATGAGCTGCGGCATGAAGTGCGTCTCCGGCGGGATCGCCAGCTCCGGGTGCGCGTCGAGGATCAGCCGCAGGAGCGTCGTGCCGGAGCGGCCGACGCCGACGACGAAGGGCGCCGGGAACTCCGGCTCGGCCCGGCCCCGCAGCCGGCGGTTACGCAGATAGCGAAAGCTGTAGCGGACTTTTCCCATGGCTCGAGATGCGTGTCACGCGCGGAGCTCAGGATGCCACGTCGTAGCCGAGCTCCGCGAGCAGGCTACCCGCCGCGCCCTCGAAGGCGGCGACGTCGGCGGGGGTCATCTCGCTGCGCCAGGCGCTGACGCGGTCCGGACGGGGCGGTTCGGCCGCGAGCGCGTGCGCCGCCATCCGCTCGGCCGCGTCGCGCGAGCCCCGCTTGCCGACGGGCGGCAGGTCGCGGTTCATCTCGGCCAGGCGCTCGCGCGCGGTGCGGTGGTAGGCGAGCATCGCGGGCTCGTAGGGCAGCTCGATGAACTCGCAGATGCGCCGCAGGATGGGCTCGGGCTCGGCGACGAGGTCCTCATAGCGCAGCTCCAGGTACCGCCCCCGCAGCCGGCGCGCCTGGCGCCGCGCGGCGAGGATGCGGTCGCGCCACTTCGCCGCGGTCTCGGCCATCGGCCGCTCGGCGCCCATCCCGCGCCGCCGCCGCGAGAGCGCCACGTCGCGGCCGTCGCGGATCAGGTGTACGAACCTCGCCTCCGGCAGCGCGCGCCCGATGATCGCCATGCGCTTGACGTAGCCCGGGGTCTTGTCGCCCCAACGGGGCTTGTCGTGGCGCTCGGCGTAGAGCTCGTAGAAGGCGCGCGCGGCGCGGTCGGGCTGCGTTCCACCGAGGCGCAGGCGCGCCTCGAAGTCCGCGGCCGTGATCCCGAGGTCGCCCCAGTGGCGGCTCGCCGCCGCGATCCGGGCAAGCTCCTCGGCGCCGGCCCGGCGCCGCGCCGCGTCGATCAGCTCCGGCAAGAAGTGCGTCTCGGGCGGGATGACGAGCTGGGGGTGCGCGTCGAGCATCAGCCGCAGGAGCGTGGTCCCGGAGCGGCCCACGCCGACCACGAACGGCGCCGGCGGGCCGGCCTCCCGACGCGCGCGCAGGCGAAAGAGCGGATCAGGCAGCCGCATGGACGGCCCGCAGGCTGGCGGCCGCCGAGGCGAAGAGGCGCAGGCCGTCGGCGGAGCCGGTGAGCTCGTCGACCGCGTGCTCGGGGTGGGGCATGAGGCCCATCACGTTGCCGGCGGCGTTGCGCACGCCGGCGATGTCGCGGACCGAGCCGTTGGGGTTCTGCCCGGGCGCGTAGCGCAGGACGACCTGCCCGTTGGCCTCGAGCTCATCGAGGATCTCGTCCGGGGCGTAGTAGCGCCCGCTCATGTGCTTGACGGGGACCGAGAGCAGCTCGCCCTCCTGGAGGGCCGACGTGAACGCCGAGTCCGTTGAGGCGACCTCGAGGTCTACCTGACGGCAGATGAAGCGCAGGTTCTCGTTGGGCAGGAGCGCTCCCGGCAGAAGGCCCGCCTCACAGAGCACCTGGAAGCCGTTGCAGATCCCCAGCACCGGGCCGCCTTCAGCGGCGAACCGGGCGACCGCCTCCATTGCCGGAGCGAAGCGGGCGATGGCGCCCGCGCGCAGATAGTCGCCGTAGGAGAAGCCGCCGGGGACCACGACCACGTCGATGTCGCTCAGGTCCCGCTCCTCATGCCACACGAGCCGCGCCTCGCCGGCGCGCTCGCAGGCCGCGAGCGCGTCGCGCTCGTCGCAGGAGCCTGGGAACTGGATCACCCCGAAGCGCGCAGCCACGTCGCTAGGCCTCCTGGAGCTCGACGATCTCGTAGTCCTCGATGAGCGGATTGGCGAGCAGCTTCTCGCAGAGCTCGTCGAGCCGCGACGCATCCTCGGCCTCGAGCTCCACCAGGCGCCCCACCCGCACGTGGCTCACCCCGCTGAACCCAAGCGCCGGGAGCGCCCGTTCGACCGCCTTGCCCTGCGGGTCGAGGATGCCTTCCTTCGGACGAATCAGAACGCGCGCTTTCACAGCACAAAAGTAGCGACGCGCCCGGCTAGCGAGAACGACGCCGCCCCCGCGCCCGGTCCAACCCGGCGCGCGCCCGGGCCAGCACGCCGCCGAGACGCGACGGCGCGCCGTGGTCGGGCGGGTCCAGCGCGAGGGGCCGTCCGCTCGGCGCCGGGAACGCGTCCGCGTAGCCCGCGGCGGCGAGCGCGTCGCCCATCTCGAGCAGCTCGGCGGCATCCGCCCAACGCGGGTCGTCGCCGAACGGGATGTCGGCGTCGCGCCGCACGTTGTCCTCTGCCCACGCGGCCACGGCAGCGGGCACCGGGCGCTCCAGCCGCTCGTAGATCCGCGCCAGGGTCCCGGCGGGATCGACGCGCAGATCGTCGAGCCGTACGAGCACGTAGCGCTCCCCGAAGAGCCGGCGGCCCGCCTCGTATGTCGCGCTGAAGGCCGCCTGCCAGACGATGAGCGGACGCATGAAGTCCGGGGCGCCGTGCTGCAGCGCTGGGTAGGCACCCTCGGCGATGAGCGCGTCGGAGAGGGCGCGGCTCGACCACAGCTTGCGCCGCGACCAGCTGCTGAAGAAGGCGTCGGCGTCGGGGTAGCGCCACAGGTGCCGGCGCCCGCGGCCCAGGAGCATCGAGGCGCTGACGGCGCGCGGGTCGCGCACCAGATGCACGAGCACGGCCTCGGGATCGAGCTGGTGGAGGACGCCGATCTTGCGGTACATGCGGACGTGCTTGATGAGCACCGCCGGCGCCTGGTCGAGCAGAAAACGCATCCAGTCGAGTCCCCAGGCCGGCAGCGTCTCGTGCAGCTCAAGGGCCGGTGCCCGGGGCCCGCCGTGGTTGAACAGCTCGAGCGGGATCTCCGGGTGCTGCGTGCGTTGGAACTCGCGACGCAGCTTGCGGGTCTCCGCGAACAGATCGCCGTCGCGGGCGCCGCTGCCCCCGCCGGGCGTCACGTTCTCCTCGCGAAACGGCTCGTAGAAGCAGCGCAGCTCGGGGTCCTCGCAGAACGCGTCGTAGAGGATCGTCGTCCCCGATCGCCGCATTCCCTGGATGAAGACGTTGCGGCTCACCGTGAATCCCGCCGGGTCCGCAGCCGGCGCGCAACGCGCCGGCGGAGGTTCGTGTCGTCGGTCTCGCGGGCGCGCTCGAGCTCGCGCTCCAGGCGGCGCAGGCGCCGCCTGGCGGTGCGCAGGCGGCCCTCCGCGAGCTGCTCGCCGCGCAGCAGCGCGGCGAGGCCGTCGTCGGCGAGCTCCGTCTCCTCGCCCGGCTCGGGATCGAGACCCGGGGGCGGCGTCCACTCAGCCGGCCCGTCGAGCCCGGGGCACACGCGCAGAAAGTCGCGCAGGCGAGAGTCCTCAACGAGCTCGCCGGCGCGCACGCCCGCCGCGATCGCTTCGTCGTCGTAGGCGACCTCGGCGTAGCGGCGCTCCAGCGTCCCCTCCGCGAGTGACGCGTAGAGCTCGCCGGCGCGCGCCACGCCGCTGTGGCGGCCGGCCGCTTGGGCCCGCTCCACGCGGGCACGGAACTGCTCGAGCGAACGCACGGGGAAGTGCAGGACCCGCACCGGCCAGCGCGGCACCGGCGCGGGCACGTCGCTGGGGCGCTGCCGAGTCGCCTTCGTGCGCAGCCAGGCCCGCCCGCGGTGCGACGGCGCGCCGGCGCCCGGGATGCGGGCCATGTGCGGGTTCGCGAGGACCTCCGGATGGGCGCGGTGGGCGCGCTTCGGGAGCGTGCTGGAGAGGCGCTCGCGGTAGATCAGGCGCTCAGGCCAGGGCTCCTCGCCCGCGCGCGGGACGAACTCCGTGCGCGGGGCGCTCAGCGCGGCGTAGCGCTCGGGGATCGCGGCGAACACGTCGCGCAGCGATCCACGCAGGGGCCACCAGAACTCGTCCGCGTCGTTGTTGATGACCCAATCGGCGGCGTGGTGGGTGGCCGCCCGCCGCGCCATCAGGGTGACCCACTCCGCGCGCCTGCGCGAGCTCTCACCAGCGGGCCTGGAGATGCGCTCCAGCAGGCCGGCGTCGCTCCAGCGGTCGAGGATGTCGCGGATGGAGCCGACCGAGCCGTTGTCGAGCGCGACGAAGCGGTCGACTCCCTGGGCGCGATGGAAGCGCAGGTTCTCCTCGAAGATGTCCGCTTCGTCGCGGACCCGCAGCGTCATGACGAGTCGCATCGCCATCCCCGGCGAGCGCGACTCAACCGTCGAGCGAACGGCCGGTGATGCGCTCGTAGGCCTCGACGTACTTCGTCCGCGTGTTCGCGACGACCTCCGCGGGGAGCTCGGGCCCCGGCGGGTTGTGGTCCCAGCCCGACTCGTCGAGCCAGTCGCGCACGTACTGCTTGTCGAAGGACGACTGCCCGCGCCCCGGCTCGTACGCGTCGGCCGGCCAGAACCGCGAGGAGTCGGGCGTAAGCACCTCGTCGGCGAGCACGATCTCCGCGTCGGCGGCGGCGCCGAACTCGAACTTGGTGTCGGCGATGATGATCCCCCGCTCCGCGGCGTGCTCGGCGGCGTGCGTGTACAGCGCGATCGAGATGTCGCGCAGGCGCTCCATCAGGCCGCGGTCCCCGACGATCTGGACGGCCCGCTCGAAGTCGACGTTCTCGTCGTGCTCGCCCTCCTCGGCCTTGGTCGCGGGCGTGAAGATCGGCTCGGGCAGCCTGTCCGACTCGCGCAGCCCGGCCGGCAGCTCGATGCCGCAGACGGACTGCGACGCGCGGTACTCCTTCCAGCCCGATCCCGAGAGATAGCCGCGGACCACGCACTCGACGGGATACATGTCGAGCTTGCGCACGCGCAGGGCGCGCCCGCGCACCTCCTCGGGCACCTCCTGGGAGATCAGATGGTTGGGGCAGATGTGGCCGGTCGTCTCGAACCAGAACACCGACATCTGCGTCAGCACGCGGCCCTTGTCCGGGATCGGCGTGGGCAGGACGACGTCGTACGCGGAGATGCGATCCGAGGCGACCATCAGCAGGTCGTCCTCGAGCTGGTACATCTCGCGGACCTTGCCGCTGGACAGCAGGCGCAGATCTGCAAGGGAGGTCGTCAAGGCCTGCCGATGGTACAGACGGGATACCCCCGCCCGGTATAGTCGAGCCGATGGATCATCCCGGATACAGCGAGGAGCGCGAGGCCGTGCTCCGCAGGCTCGCCCGGATCGAAGGCCAGGTCCGTGGCGTGACGCGGATGGTCGAGGAGGACGCGTACTGCATCGACGTGCTGACGCAGATCGGGGCGATCTCGCGCGCGCTCGACGGCGTCGCACTCAAGCTCCTCGCCGAGCACACGGACCACTGCGTTCGCGGCGCGATCCAGCGCGGCGGCGAGGAGGCCGACGAGAAGGTCGACGAGCTGATCGCGGCGGTCGAGCGCTTCGCGCGCACGCGCTGAGCTCTCACCTCTAGTCCTCTAGTCGCCCGACTCCTGCTGGGCGCGGATGCGCGCGACGCGGTTCACCGCCTGCTCGACCAGCAGGTTGTCGCGAATCAGCCAGTTGCCGTCCTCCTTCGCCAGGTTCACGCTCAGGGTGCGCGGCGGCGCCGAGCTGCCCGGCGGGCTGATCTGCAGGTACACGGTCGCGAGCCCGTCCTCCTTGGAGGTGTCCACGATCTCCGGGATCCCGACGAAGGAGGAGGCGGCGATCGAGATCTGACGATTCAGGTCCTCGAGCGGCGGTGCAGCGTCCTCGACGTAGCGCGCGTGCGCGCCGCCCGCGTTCTGGAACTGCAGATCCCGCCACCACTCGAGCGTGGCGCGCTCCGGGGAGCCGGACGGGTACGCGCGGATGTCCTCGCGTGTCAGGGTCCGCGGCGCGTCTTCCGCGGCGCTCTCCGGCTGATCATCCCCGCCACCGCCACAGCCCAGCAACGCGGTGGCTGTAAGCACCAGAGCGGCGGCCCCGGCCAGCGTCGTGGTCCTCATCGGTACTCCTTTCGTTCGTGCGCCCATCCCGCGCGCGTGCGAGCTGGGCGAGCGTTGTCGTGATCAGCAAAGTGGCGCCGAGGGCGAGCCCCCAGCGCGCGGCAAGTTCTTGCGCGGAGCCGACCCGAGCGACGGGGCCTGCGCCCGCCACCCGGAACACCGTGAGCCCGGGGGCGGCGAACGCCTCGCTGAGCCCGGGTTCCCGGGCAAGTCGCTCGGCGAGGCCGGCAGGAACGCTGAAGCTGAAGGGCGTGCCGAGCGCCTCCGGCGGGTCGGCCGCGATGATCCAGCCCACGTCGAGCTGGTCGAGCACCGCGCGATCGGCTCGCGGGCCATCCAGGCCGGCGTTGTTGAAGAAGCGCTCGACCTGCTCCAGCCGGGCGTTGGCCGCGCGCAGGAACCCGGGGTCCTCGATGACCGGTTGGCGGCCCTCGATGGGCGCCTCGCGGCGCGCCGCGAACTCGATCAGGCCGCGCGTGCTGGCGTTGCTCAGCACCGTGCCCGGAGCCTCCTCCGCACGCAGGCGCTCGAGTACCTGCTCGCCTGCCGGTCCCAGCTCCCGCGAGCCCGCCAGGGTCGTGTTGGCGGTCGCGACCGACCAAGTCAGCGCGAACGCAAGCACGCCCGCCGCGAGGCCGGACGGTACGGCCCCGAAGCGCCGGCGGGCCCACGACCAGCCGAGCTGCGCGGCCACCCCGACGGCCAGCGCCAGCACCAGGTAGGAGTAGGCGCCCATCCGGGTCATTCCCGTGTGCTGCGGGATGAACGTGTCGAATGCGAGCGCGAATGCGAGGCCGGCGAGCGCGAGCAGGGCGAGCGCGGCGAGCAGGATCGCGGCGGCGCGCCGGGTGCGGGGGCGGCCGCTGCGCAGGGCGGCGACGAGCGCAGCCGCGATGGCCGCGAGCAAGAGCGCCCAGCCGCCGTCGCGCACGAGCGCGGCGGGCCACGGACGCCGGATCGACGCGACAGCCCGTGTGGTGGCGGCGGGCGGGAAGCGATCTCCGAACTCGCCCTCGTGGCGGCGCAGGAAGGCCCAGGTCGGGTCCTCGCCGCGACCGAGGGCCGGATTGGCGGCGTCGCTCGCCACGACCGCACGCCCCTGCAACGCGAGCCCGGTCGCGATGATCACGGTGATCGTGAGCGCGGCCGCTGCCAGGAGCGCTCGGAACGCAAGCGCGGGCTCGGACCGGCGCATCCGCCACTCGACAAGCGCGGCGATCCCTCCGATCGCGCCGATTACCGCGGCGGCGATGCCGTGGACCCCCATCGCCAGGCCCGCGCCCGCGCCCGCGAGCAGGAGCGCGCCGGCCGAGCGTGCGCGTACCCCGCTCACGGCGAGCACCAGCGCGGCGAGCGCGGGAACCGCGCCCAGCGACTCCGGCTTGTAGGCGTCGAATTTGACGAGGAAGTACGTGGAGGCGGCCAGCGCCGCACAGCCGATGATCGCGGGAGCGCGCGTCAGCCACAGCCGCAGCGTCGCGTAAGCGAGGGCCAGCGCGGTCAGGGCCACCGGCGCGCGCCAGCCGACGATCGCCGCGGTCTCGCCGAGTGGCCCGGTCAGCCAGCGGTAGGCCTCACTGCCCACACTGAAGAAGACGTAGTCCGGGTGCCAGCGAACCTGCTCCCCGAACTCGAGTACGAAGCTCGGCACTCCGCCCGCTTCGCTGAGCTGCCGACCGAGCTCCCAGTAGTACCACTGGTAGGAGTGCGAGGGAGTGGCCTTCGTGGTGGCCGCCGACGCCAGCCAGGGCAGCGCCAGCGCGAGCAGGGCCAGCGTGCGCCACCATGGTTGGACAGCGTCTTGCGCCCAGCGCAACGCGGCCGGGAGCCCGGCCACGGCTGTGAGGAGAACCGGCACGGCAAGCTGGGCGCCGCCGAACCACCGGAGCGCGAGCAGCGTGCCGCCGACGACGGCGAGGAAGGCGAGGCTGAGAACGAGCGCGCGGGCGAGCTCAACCGCCGGGCGCGGTGCGGTTCGAGTGCCGAGGCGGTCGGCCAGCGCGCCGAGCGCGAACCCGGGCAGCACCCAGACCGCCGCGAACCCCGCGATGGAGCCCAGCAGCCCAGCGGTCGCGTCCAACCGTCGGCTCGTTCAGCGTTCGGCTCGTCGCCGCAGCAGGAAGCCGCTCGCCACGGCGATCAACCCGACGACGATCATCGGGATCGCGACGGCGCCGGTGAACGGCAGAAGGCCGGTCGAGTCACCCGTGTCACCGGCCACGGCGGCGGTTGGCAGTTGGGCGCCGGCGGCGCCCTGGTTGAACGGCGCGGTGTCGGCGCTGCCCGCGCCGGCGACGATCTCCTGCGCCTGGACGGTCGAGAGCTCTGCCGCGAGCAGCCCGGCCCCAACGGCTATCAGGATCGTGCCCAGCAACGTGAGCGCGGTGGGAAAGCGAACGCGGCGGACGCTTGCGGTGACCCCATTACTCATCAGTGGTGAGATTCCTCACCAGGAGGGTGTTGAAACGCGGGTGGACGACTGTTGGAAGGAGCGCGGCTAGCCGCGCAGCGCCTCGAGGCGCTCGAACACCTCCCCGGCGTTCGCCAGGTAAGCGCCCGGGTCGAAGATCGCGTCCAGGTCGACCGCCGGCGCGTCCGGCGTCTCGGCGAGCGCGCGCTCGAGCAGCTCGCGGAACGGCACCCGCTGGTCCCAGGCGTCCTGGGCGTTGCGCTGGACGAGGCGGTAGGCGTCGTCGCGGCTGAGCCCGGCGTTCACGAGCGCGGTGAGCGCCCGCTGACTGAAGACGGCTCCGTAGGTGAGCTCGAGGTTCTCCCGCATCCGATCGGCGTGGACGACCATGTCGCGCGCGACCCGCGTCCCCAGGTGCTGCATGTAGTCGAGCGCGATCGTGGCGTCGGGAAGCACGACGCGCTCGGCACCGGAATGGGAGATGTCGCGCTCGTGCCAGAGCGCGACGTTCTCGAGCCCGGTCTGGGCGTAGCCGCGGAGCACCCGCGCGAGCCCGGTGATGCGCTCGCAGGTGATCGGGTTGCGCTTGTGCGGCATCGCCGACGAGCCCTTCTGCCCGGCGCGAAACGGCTCCTCGACCTCGCGCATCTCGGTCCGCTGCAGGTTGCGGATCTCGGTGGCGAAGCGCTCGAGCCCGGCGCCGGCGAGCGCGATCGCGCTCAGGACCTCGGCGTGGCGGTCGCGCGGGACGACTTGCGTCGAGGCGTCCTCGCGGCGCAGCCCGAGCGTCTCCATGACGCGCGCCTCGATCCGTGGCGGCAGCGTCGCGTAGGTGCCGACGGCGCCCGAAAGCTTGCCCACGGCTGCCTGCTCGAAGGCGCGTTCGAGCCGCTGCAGGTTGCGGTCGGCCTCGAACGCGAAGCCGGCGAGGCGCAGCCCGAAGCTCGTCGGCTCGGCGTGGATGCCGTGGGTGCGCCCGATGCAGACCGTGTCGCGGTGCTCGAGCGCGCGGTCGATGAGCGCGTCGCGGTAGGCGCGCGCACCCTCAACCAGGATGCGTCCCGCCTCGACGAGCTGGGTCGCCAGCGCGGTGTCGAGCACGTCGGAGGAGGTGAGGCCGTAGTGGATCCAGCGCCCCTCCTCGCCGACCGACGCCGCGACGACGTCGACGAACGCGGCGACGTCGTGGTTCGTGACGCGCTCGCGCTCCTCGACGGCCTCGACCTCGAACGAGGCGCGCTCGCGGCAGGCCCTGGCGGCCTCCTCGGGGACGATGCCCTCGGCGGCGAGCGCGTCGGTCACGGCGAGCTCGACCTCGAGCCAGCCCTCCATCTTGCGCCGCTGCGTCCAGACGGCGCCGATCTGCTCGCGGGTGTAGCGGGGGATCAAGGCTTAGGCGTTGATGATGCGCGCGGCCAAAACGCCGGCGTTCTTGGCGCCGTCGACGGCGACGCATGCGACGGGGACGCCCGGCGGCATCTGCACCACCGAGAGCAGCGCATCGAGCCCGCCGAGCGTCTTGCCCAGGATCGGCACGCCGATCACCGGCAGGTCGGTGTGGGCGGCGGCGACGCCCGGCAGCGCCGCGGACATGCCGGCGCCGGCGATGATCACCTTGAGCCCGCGCATGCGTGCCGCGTGGCAGTACTCGCGGACCTTCTCGGGGTCGCGATGCGCGCTCATCACGCGCACCTCGTACCGGATGCCGGCGTCCTCGAGGGCCTGCCCGGCGGGCTGCATCTTGGGCTTGTCGTTCTTGGAGCCCATGATGATCCCGACGAGCGGCGCCTCGACCTCGATCTCCTCGAAGGCGGACTCGACATCGGGCATCGGCTCCGTGGGCGTCGCCGGGCCCTGGGTGCCGGTCGCGGTGCCTCGCTCGCCTGATTCCATGCTTGTCTCCTTGGTCGGTGGGTCTCCGGGGAGGGCTAGCCCGCCGTCGCGCGCTCGGCGCGCGCGGCGATGTCGCTGCGCATCTGCATGCCCTCGAAGCTGATCTCGCGCGCGGCCTCGTAGGCGCGGGCGCGGGCCTCGGCCGCGTCGCTGCCCAGCGCGGTGACGTTGAGAACGCGCCCGCCGGCGGTGACGAGCCGGCCCTCGGCGTCACGCGCGGTGCCGGCGTGCGTGACCTCGACGCCGTCGCGGGCGGCGGCCGCCTCGACGCCCTCAATCACGTCTCCCTTCGACGAACTCGCCGGATAGCCGGCCGAGGCGAGGACGACCGTCACCGCCCAGCGTTCGTCGAAGCGTGCCTCCACCCCGGCCAGGCCGCCGGGCTCGCGCGCGGCGCGGAAGAGCTCGAGCAGATCGGACTCGAGGCGCGGGAGCACGGCCTGCGTCTCGGGGTCGCCGAAGCGGGTGTTGAACTCGAGCACCTTCGGCCCGCTCGCGGTCAGCATCAGGCCCGCGTACAGGACGCCGTGGAACGGGGACTCGCGGCGCCGGAGCAGCTCGACCACGGGGCGATGCACGGCGTCGGCGATCTCCTCGACCCGCGCCGCATCGATGCCCGGTACGGGCGAGTAGCTGCCCATGCCGCCCGTGTTCGGGCCGCGATCGTCGTCGAAGATGCGCTTGTAGTCCTGCGCGGGCGCGAGCGGGACCACGTTCTCCCCGTCGCAGAGCGCGAGCAGCGAGAGCTCCTCGCCCTCGAGGAAGTCCTCGAGCACCACGGTCGTCTCGCCGAAGCGGCGCTCGGTGAAGAACACGTCCACCGCCTCGCGCGCCTCGGCCTCCGTCTGGCAGATGATCACGCCCTTGCCGGCGGCGAGTCCGTCGGCCTTGAGCACCGCGGGGTAGGGCGCGCACGCGAGGTGCTCCAGCGCCTCCTCACGGGTGCGGAGTACGACGTGCGAGGCGGTCGGCACGCCCGCCTCCCGCATGATCTCCTTGGCGTGGACCTTGGAGCCCTCCAGTCGCGCGGCCTCCGCCGTGGGCCCGAAGGCGGGGACGCCGGCAGCCTCCAGCGCGTCCACCAGGCCGGCGACGAGCGGCGCCTCGGGACCGACGACGACGAGGTCGACGTTCTCCTCGACCGCCGCGTCGACCAGGCCCTGCACGTCCTCGGCGCCCACGCTGAGGCAGCGCGCGTCCGCGGCGATGCCGGCGTTGCCGGGCGCGGCCAGCAGTTCCGGCTGCTGCGGGGAGCGCGCCAGCGCGCGGACGATCGCGTGCTCGCGACCCCCGGATCCGACGACGAGAACCCTCTGCGACACCGTGCGCGTGCCCCTGCCCCTCGTCGCTTAAAGCGCCTCGGCGAGCTTGTCGCTGGGGATGGCGGCGAGGGTCTGGCTCGTCATCGTGCCGCGCGAGCCCAGCTCCACGGAGATCCGCGCCATCGTCTCGTCGTCGGGCGCCTCGACGACGCTCACGAAGTCGTACTGCCCGAGCGTGGCCCACTGGCTGACGACGCGCGCTCCCATCGCCTCGACCTCGCTGTTGACCTCCTGCACCCGGCTGGGGTTGGTCTTCAGCGTGTTCACCCCGCTCGGGGTCAGGTTGGTGAGCATTACGTAAGTCGGCATGGTCCCTCCTCCGTCGACAGGTCCGCCATTCGGTCGCAGCCTATCTTGCACCGCGCGAGCGGCCCGGCCAAGCCCTCAGCCGGCGAAGTTGGGCCACAGCGCCACGTCGATCTCGGGGCACAGGTCGGCGAGCCGAGCGACGTCGTCGCGGTAGCGCGCGATCAGCTGTTCGCGCAGCTCGGGCGTGAGCTCGGGCTTGCGCCCCGCCGCCTTCGGGGTCGAGTGCTTGCCGAGCCGCTCGGGCGGCTCGTCGTAGGGCTCGAGCCCGAGGAAGTCGGTGGTCCGCCGCAGCTCGCGCTGGGGCTCGGCCACGCAGCGCTCGAACTGCAGGACGAGCACCTGCTCGCGCGGGTAGATCTCGAACAGGTGCCGCAGCTGCTCGTAGTAGAAGCCGCGCCACAGGGCCTCGTTGAGCTCGGCGAGCTCAAGCGCTTCGCCCGATCCCTCCCAGCGCTGGCGCGCGTGTGCGACTCCGGAGAGGAAGCGCGCGACCGGATCGCGCAGCAGCACGAGGATCCGCGCGTCGGGCGCGGCCTGCCGCAACAGCCCGAGGGACCAGAAGTCGGCCAGATAGCGAGGCGTCCACTCGCCCGCGATCGTCCCCTCCGGCCGGGGGAAGAGGCGGTGGTAGTCCTCGAGCGAGTACTCGGGCTGGGCGCCGGGCCAGAAGCGGTCGAAGAAGTGAAGCTCCTTGCCGGTGCCGTTGCCCTTCGCGACGCGCGCGTGCGGGCGGATGGCGCCGCGGTACCACCAGCTCGTGCCCGCGCGCTGCACGCCGACGCCGACGAAGTCGGGCGGGCCGGTGCGCCAGCCGGGCGGGCACTCGGGGAACTCGATCGGTTGCGTCCAGGGCTGTGGCCGGGCCACGGGCGTGACAGAGTAATGCGCCATGGAGCCCGCGGATACGAACGGCACGGCGCGCGCCCCCGCCCCCTTCATCGTGGGCGTGGCCCGGTCCGGCACGACCCTGCTGCGCCTGATGCTCGACGCCCACCCCGAGCTGGCGATCCCGCCGGAGACCCACTTCGTGCCGCGGTTCGTCAAGGAGGTGGAGCGCGGCGCCGACGCGGAGGCGGGGCTCGCCTTCGTCACCGGGCACAAGCGCTGGCCGGACTGGGGGCTCGATGCCGATGCGCTGCGGGCGCGCTTCGAGGCGCTCGACCCGTTCACCGCCGGCGACGCCCTGCGCGCCTTCTTCGGCCTCTACGCCGAAGGCCACGGCAAGCCGCGTTGGGGCGACAAGTCGCCCACGCATCTCAAGCGGATGGCGCGCATCCACAAGGCGCTGCCCGAGGCGCGCTTTCTGCACGTGATCCGCGACGGCCGCGACGCGGCGCTCTCGCTGCTCGAGCGCAGCTGGGGTCCCGACACCATCCCGGACGCCGCCGCGGCCTGGAAGGAGGGCATCGAGAAGGCGCGCCGCCAGGCCAAGCGCAAGCTGCCGGACGACGCGTACGTGGAGGTGCGCTACGAGGAGCTCGTCCGCGAGCCGGAGGCGACCCTGCGCGAGGTGGCGCGCGCGATCGAGCTGCCCTGGGACGAGCGCATGCTGCGCTACCACGAGGTCGCCGACGAGCGCATGTCGGAGGTGGAGCGCGACTTCGAGCGCGGCGGCGGCGAGCGCATCACGGCCGCCGAGCGCGCCGCCCAGCACGCGCTCGTGCGCGAGCCGCCGCGCCCCGACAGGATCGGCCGCTGGCGCACGGAGCTTCCCGCGGACGCCCGCCGCCAGTTCGAGGAGATCGCGGGCGACCTCCTCGCCGAGCTGGGCTACCCGCTCGATTGAGGCCGCGGGGCCCGCGAGGCCCCGCGGCCCCACAAGATCACGATCTCGCGAGATCACGATTGTGTTGGTTGATCCCACACAATCACGAAGTCGCGGCGAGCCCCCTCGCGAGTGCACGATCTTGTTGGTTGATCCCACGAAATCACGAAGTCGGGGTGGGGTGGTTGCGCGGAGCCCCGCCAGGCGCGGCTAGCCCGCGAGCAGGTCGCGCAGCGCCGCGACCGTGCGCTCCCAGCGCAGCTCCTCGCGGCGCTCGCGCGCGCCCGCGGCCAGCTGGGCGCGCAGCTCGGGGTCCGTGAGGCGCTCGATCGCGCGCGTGAGCTCCTTGCGATGCGGATCGAAGGAGCCGATGTCCGAGCGCGGGCGCACGCGGCTGCGCACGCCGCGCACGAGCAGCCCGTTGCGCCCATCCTGGACGATCTCGTTCATCGGCGGGTTGTCGTTCGTGACGATCGGCAGCCCCAGTGCGGTGGCCTCGAAGAGGTGCAGGCCGAGCCCCTCCCAGCGGCTCGGCGCGAGGCACACGTCGGCCGAGGCGAACAAGCGCATGTGCTCGTCGGTGGGCAGGTCCGCCGCGATGACCTCGATCCGCGAGTCGCGCCGGGCGGCCTTGCGCACGTCGTCGACCCCGCGCTGGACCTGGGCCTTGACGAGCAGGCGCAGGCCGTCGCCCTTGGCCTTGCGAAACGCCTTGAGTGTGGGGCCGAGCGGCTTGCGCCGGCTCATGAAGCCCCCGGGGAAGAAGAGGGTGCACGCCTCCCCCGACGAGCGCTCGCCCGCGGGTTGCTCGAGGAGCTCGGGATGGATCCCCCACGGCACGCGGGGCGTCTCGAGCCCGAGCGCCGCGTAGCGCTCCTGCTCGCACGCGGTCACCGAGTACACGGTGTCGAAGGCGCGCCGCGCCGGCTCGACGTGCTCGGCGCCGAAGTGCTCCCAGACGAACCGGCCGATCGTCCGGACGCCCATGCGGCGCAGGCCCTCGATCTCGTCGAACTGGTAGTTCTGGTCGAACAGCACGGCCTCGAGCTCGTGCTCGCGCGCCCAGGCCTCCATCTCGGCGCCGGGGATCTTGTACTCGGAGGCCCGGGTCACCCCCGGCTGGTCCCAGACGTCCTCCTCCGCGACGTAGGCCGGCTTCAGGTTGCCCGCGCGCGTCGGCCGGGCGAGCACGTACGTCTCGTGGCCGAGCTCGTCGAGCGCGGAGCGCAGCTGGCGCCCGACGACGCCCTGCCCGCGGTTGAACCAGTAACAGGAGATACCTACTCGCATGGGGTGCCCGGCGCGGCCGGGCGGACGATCGTATTCGCCCGCCGTCGGCGACCTGGACGCGGGGCGGCGGGCGCATTACGGTAGTCGCCGAGGGTACCCGCGCAGTTTCGGGAGGACGCGCTTGTCCGAATCGTCAGCGACCCGGTTTCCCCGCCGAGCAGGCTGGTGCGCGACGTTGCCGGCCGCCGCGGCGCTCGCGCTTGCGCTGGCGCCGCCCGCGGTCGCCGGTGGACCGGGCAAATGGACCGCGATCACCGGCAAGGGGCCAAACGCCGTGGAGGCCGGAGTGGCACGCACGCTTGACGGGCGCCTGCACGTGGCCTACCACCAGCGGACCGGGACGAAGGCCTCCCTCCGGTACGTACGCATCAACAAGCGGGGGAAGAAGGTGGCCAGGAGCACGCTCGAGTCCGATTGGACGACGATCAACCGCAGCGTGGACGTGACCTTCAGCCGCTCGAATCAGATTCTCGGCATCTACTTCAGCGGGATCCGTTCGACGTCGCCGGGAGAGCCGTTCAGCGGCTATCTCCTGTTCAAACAGAGCAACGACGGCGGGAAGACCTGGACCCCACCGGCGTTCGCTGCCGCGGACGTCGACACCGCCTATATCGGCGCCGGGATCGGCGCCGGCGCAGACCCCCGGCCGACGAGCGGCGTGCGCGTCGGCGCCTGGGGCGACTCCGGCCCGGGCGCCCATGGGTACACCTTCGGGCCCGCGTTTCCGCCCAAGCACCTGAACCTCATTGGCGTCACGGGGATCGGCATGCCCGAGATCGTCATCGACGACCAGGGGACGGTGTACGGCGGCTGGCAGCAGATCAACTCCGGCGGGAAGGGGATCTACGCGCGCATGCTGACGCAGTCCGGCCCACTCGACCCCTTGATGTTCGCGCCGGGCTCCTCGGCTGGCGGCCGCAACCGCTTCCGCTACCAACGGGAGCGCACCGCGATCGCAGCGCGCAAGGGCAAGTCCGGCGCCTGGATCGCCTACGGCAAGGGCTACCCGAAGACCCGCAAGATCCTGCTCTGGCGAGTCGGGGCGAACAAGGCGAGGGCAATCGTCTCCGGCAAGCGTGCTCGGGGCGCTGAGCACGTCTCGATCGCCACCGGTCAGAACGGCCGACTCTGGATCTTCTGGGAGCGCAACGGCCGCTACCTCGTGACGCGAACCAACCCCGCCGCCTCCAAGGTGGGGCGCATTCGCGTGGTCAAGCCCCCGCGGGGGTGGAAGGCCACCCACCGCCTGTTCGGCGAGGGCACCGCCAAGCGACTGGACCTCTTCGCGCACGTCGGCAAGAGCGCAGCGAACAACCGCACCTTCCACACGCAGGTGCGGCCCTAGTCGTCTCGATCGCGTATCGCCTCCCCGCACCGAGGCGGATGTCACGCCTTATATCGGCCGACGATCCGCCTCGGTCGGGCTCGCCGCTCTGGTGGCCGTGGAATGCCGCGGGGGTCAGGCCGCGGCAGTCGCGCCCGCCGGCTTGGGAGCCTTCGCGAACGTGAGCTCGCCGCCCTCGGCGTCGACGCGTACGCGGTCGCCCTCGGAGAACTCGCCCTCGAGCAGCGCCATCGCGAGCTTGTCGACGAGGTTGCGCTGGATCACCCGCTTGAGCGGCCGGGCACCGTACGTCGGGTCGTAGCCCAGGTTCCCGAGCAGCGTGCGCGCGTCGTCGCTGAGTTCGATCTCGATGCCGCGCTCGGCCACGCGCTTGCTGAGCTGAGTCACCTGCAGGTCGACGATCTCGCTGATGTCCTGGCGCGAGAGGCGGTGGAAGATCACCGTCTCGTCCAGGCGGTTGAGGAACTCCGGCTTGAACGTCGAGGCCAGCACCTCCTCGATGCGCTCGCGGATGCGCTCGTCCACGGTCTCGGACGCGATCTCCTGCGAGCCCACGTTCGAGGTCATGATCAGCACGGTGTTCGTGAAGTCGACCGTGCGGCCCTTCCCGTCGGTGAGGCGGCCGTCATCCATGATCTGGAGCAGCACGTTGAACGCGTCCGGGTGCGCCTTCTCGATCTCGTCGAGCAGGATCACCGCGTACGGACGCCGGCGAACGGCCTCGGTCAGCTGCCCGCCCTCGTCGTAGCCGACGTAGCCGGGCGGGGCACCGATCAGCCGCGCGACCGCGTGCTTCTCCATGTATTCCGACATGTCGATGCGGATGATCGCCTGCTCGGAGTCGAACATGAACTCGGCGAGCGCCTTCGCCAGCTCGGTCTTGCCGACGCCGGTCGGCCCCAGGAACAGGAAGGTGCCGATCGGCCGGCTCGGATCGGCCAGGCCCGCGCGCGAGCGCCGCAGCGCGTTCGACACGGCGGACACGGCCTCGTCCTGGCCCACGACGCGCTCGTGCAGGCGCTCCTCCATGTGGATCAGCTTCTGCACCTCGCCCTCGAGCAGGCGGGAGACCGGGATGCCCGTCCACTTGGCGACCACCTCGGCCACGTCCTGTTCGGTGACCTCCTCGGTGAGCATCGACTCGCCGCCCTGGCGCAGCTCCGCGAGTCGCGCCTCCTGTTCGGCCATCGTCTTCTCGAGCTCGGGGATCTCCCCGTAGCGCAGCTCGGCCGCGCGCTCGAGGTTCGCCTCGCGCTCGGCGCGGTCGGCCTCGCGGTGCGCCTCCTCGAGCCGCTCGCGAGCTTCCTTGATCGCCTCGATCGCGGACTTCTCGTTGTGCCAGCGCGCCTTGAGCTCGGCCGCGCTCTCGTTCAGGTCGGCGAGCTCGGACTCCAGGTTCGCGAGCCGCTCCTTCGAGGCCGCGTCCTCCTCCTTGCTCAGCGCCTGACGCTCGATCTCGAGCTGCTGGATGCGCCGGTCGACCTCGTCGATCTCGGTCGGCGCCGACTCGATCTCCATCTTGAGCCGCGAGGCGGCCTCGTCGATCAGGTCGATCGCCTTGTCCGGGAGGAACCGGTCGGCGATGTAGCGCTCGGAGAGAGTCGCCGCGGCGACGATCGCGGGGTCGGAGATGCGCACGCCGTGGTGCACCTCGTAGCGCTCCTTGAGGCCGCGCAGGATCGCGATCGTGTCGGAGAGGTCCGGCTCACCGACCATGACCGGCTGGAAGCGGCGCTCGAGCGCGGCGTCCTTCTCGATGTGCTTGCGGTACTCGTCGAGCGTGGTCGCGCCGACCGCGCGCAGCTCGCCGCGCGCCAGCATCGGCTTGAGCAGGTTCGCGGCGTCCACGGCGCCCTCGGCCGCGCCCGCGCCGACGATCGTGTGCAGCTCGTCGATGAAGAGCACGATGCCGCCCTCGGCCGCCTGCACCTCCTGCAGGACGGCCTTGAGGCGCTCCTCGAACTCGCCGCGGTACTTCGAGCCGGCGAGCAGGGAGCCGATGTCGAGCGCGATCACGCGCCGGTCGCGCAGCGACTCGGGGACGTCGCCCGCGACGATCCGCTGGGCCAGCCCCTCGACGATCGCCGTCTTGCCGACGCCGGGGTCGCCGATCAGGACCGGGTTGTTCTTCGTGCGGCGCGCGAGCACCTGGATCACCCGGCGGATCTCCTCGTCGCGCCCGATCACCGGGTCGAGCTTGCCCGCCTCGGCCTCCGCGGTCAGGTCGCGCCCGAACTTCTCGAGCGCCTGCGCGGTGTCCTCGGGGTTCAGCGAGTCCGAGACGTTCGGCCCGACGACCTCGTCGATCGCCTTGAGCAGCGACTGCCGGTCGGGCAGCAGCTCGGCGATCTGGGAGTCCTGGGTGAGCGCGAGCAGAAGGTGCTCGGTCGAGATCGTCTGGCGGCCCTGCGCCGCGGCCTCGCGCTCTGCAGCTTGCAGCGCCGCGACCAGGCCCCGGGAGGGGCGCGGCTCAGGCGACTCGGCGCCGCTGACGGTCGGTAGGTCGGCGATCGACTCCTGGACGCGGCGGCGGAGGTTGTCGAGATCGACTCCAAGCCGCTGGAGGATCGGTACGGGGAAGCTGTCGGGCTGGCCGAGCAGCGCGAGCAGGAGGTGAAGCGGGGTCGTCTCGGGGTTGCCCGAACCGGTCGCCGCCTGTTGTGCCGCGGCGACCGCCTCCTGCGCCTTGATGGTGAAACGGTCCTGTCGCATGCCGGTTAGCTTAGCGCCTTTCTACAGCTTTGTGCAAGAAATCTAAGTGAGTATCACTAAAGTTCTGAGCGCGCGCATTCCGAGCGGAATCGCGCATCAAATGGCGGTTTCTGTCGTCTTGCCCAAGCAATAACGGGTGCGCGGGCACGTCTCGTCCGCCCGCGCCACGGACGGCGAGCTACGCCCGTGGCTCAGGCAGGCGCGGGGCGGCGGCTGCGCCCTTCAGCGCTCGGCGTCGTCCGCGGACGCCGGGCCGCGCCCAAGCAGCGCGCCGACGCGCGCGCGCAGGCCACGGATGCGCTTGCGCAGCCTGCTCCACGGGCGCTGTCGCTCGGCACGGAGCTCAGCGCGGAGCCGCTTGCGCTTCTCCCGCTCGCGCTTGCGCAGCTTCTTGATGCGCTCACGGCGGCGCTTCGCCTTGCGCCGCTCGGCGCGGTAGTCGTTGCGGGTCTCCTCGAGCGTGTCGACCAGCTCGTGGATGCGCTCGCGCGACTCGCCCAGGCGGACCTCGAAGAGCCGCGAGTGACGGCCGACGACCCGCATCGCGTCCGCGGCGAGGGCGGCGCGCTCACGCTCGAGCTCGCCGGGGCTCGGACGGGGCGGGGCCGTTTCCCGGAAGCCGTCGGACAGTGGATCGGGGCAGGTCTCGAGGAAATCCCGGAGGCGGGTGTCCTCGACGAGCTCCCCTGAGCGCAGGCCCTCGGCGACGGCTTCGTCGTCGTAGGTGAGTTCCTTGTAGAGCCACTTGAGCTTGTCGTTCTCGTACGCGCGGCGTAGCTGCGACCAGCTCTTCTGGTCCGGGAACGAGGCCAGCCCGTGTTCCACGCGCCGGCGGTACTGGGCGAACGAGCGCACGGGGAAGTGCAGGATCTGGATCGGCCAGATCGGCGCAGGCGCGAGGGCACGATCGTCGCCCGCCTCCGAGCCGCGGACGGTGCGGAGCACGGCGCGCCCGGGCGGGCGCAGGGCGTCGCGCGGGTTGCCGGTCGGGGCGGCGACCACGTCGTGCCCGCCGCGGTGGAGCACCACGGCGTCCGGGCGGGCGCGGTGCGCCACCTTGGGGCGCAGCCGCCCATGAGCCTCGCGGACCGTGAGGCGTTCGGCGAAGGTGCCGGGTCCGTCGGGACGGCCGACGAACTCCACGCGGGGCGCGAAGACCGCTCCGAACTCCTCGGGAATCGCTGCGAGGGCGTCGCGCAGCGTACCTTCGAGCGGCCACCAGAACTCGTCGGCGTCGTTGTGGAGGATCCAGTCCGCGTCGTATTCCTCGCTCGCCAGGCGCGCCATGCGGGTGAGCCACTCGTCGCCGCGCGAGCTCATCTCGTCGGCGGGCTCGGAGATCACGTGCGCGAGCCCGGCGCGCTCGTAGCGCTCCAGGATCTCCCCCGTGCCGTCGACCGAGCCGTTGTCGGTGACGATGAAGAACTCGACGCCAAGCGCCCGGTGGAAGCGGAGGTTCGCCTCGAGGACGTCCTCCTCGTCGCGGACCTTGTAGGTCATCACGAGCTTCATCGCCGCTCCGCGCGTTCCCCCCGGCTCATGGCTGCGATCGACATCGGCGGCAGACTAGTCCAACGCGCCCGCGCGCCGCAGGGCGCTCACCGCTCCGGCGACTCGCCCGCGCTGCCGGTCCGCGTGATCGGGATGCGGACGCGCTGCCCGCGCCCGCTCCGGGGCTCGGGCACGAGGCCCTCCGGCTCATACGCGCCGTAGGGGACGATCTCCGCTCGCATGGAGCGCTTCATCCGCTCGAGCTCGTCCTCGAGACGACGCTCCAGCTCGGCGGCGCGCTCGCGCATGCGGCTGAGCTCCGCCCGCGCGCGCTCGAGCTCCTCCTCCATCTCGAGGACGGCCTCGACGCCGGCGAGGTTGAGCCCCTCTTCGGCCGTCATCCGCTGGATGCGCTTGAGGCGCTCCACGTCGTCGTAGGAATAGAGCCGCGTGTTCTTCGGCGAGCGCTTGGGCGTGATCAGCCCGCGCGCCTCGTACATCCGCAGCGTCTGCGGGTGCATGTCGGCGAGCTCCGCCGCCACGGAGATCATGAAGACGCCCCTCGAGGTATCGATGGTGGCGTCCGTTCGGGTACGAACGCGGCGCACCGTCCTGCGCTTCGACTCGCTCATCGCTCACCTACCTTGACTGCTGACGCGGATCGATTCACGTGCCCTCGCCCCCCGTGCCGACGCGCGCGGCGCGCAGCAACTCGGCGCGCGGGTCGTGGCCGTTCAGCGCGCGTTCCAGCTCCTCCACGGCGCGCTCGGCCTCGCGCGGCAGATCGCGCGGCACCTCGATCTCCAAGCGGTAGTAGATGTCTCCGCGGCGGCCGGTCTCAGGGTCGGGCGGCCCCTCGCCGCGCAGGCGCTGGACCGTTCCGTGGCCGGTTCCGGCGGGCACGCGGATGCGCTTCGTGCCCCGGAGCGTCGGCACCTCGACCGTCGCCCCGCGGATCGCCTCGGGCACCGTGATCGGCACGGTCACCTCCAGATCGTGATCGCCGCGCCGTTTGAAAACGGGCGAGGGGGCGACGCGGGTGACGACGTAGAGGTCGCCCGGCGTGCCGCCCAGGGGGCCGTCCTCGCCCTTGCCGGGGACGCGGATGCGGCTGCCGTCGTGCACGCCGGCTGGGACCTTGACCCGGTAGCGCTTGCGCTGCAGCGTCGTGCCCGAGCCGGCGCACGTGGGGCAGGGGTCCTCGATCACGCTCCCGCGCCCGCCGCACTGTGGGCACGGCTGGCTGATCGAGAAGAAGCCCTGGCTCTGCGAGTCGACGCCGCGACCCTCGCAGCGCGGGCACACGACGGGCTGGGTGCCCGGGCGGGCGCCCGTGCCGCCGCAGGTGCCGCACGCCGTCTGCTTGGGAACGGTGACCGAGACCTCGGTCCCGCGCATCGCCTGGTCGAAGGTGAGGTTCACCTCCGCGCGCAGATCGGCGCCGCGGGCTCCCTGGCCACGAGGCCGGCCGCGGTTGAACAGCGTCGAAAAGATGTCACCGAGGTCCGAGGCGAACCCGCCGGCGAAGTTGCGCGGATCGAACCCGGCGCCCATGCCGCCGGCGTCGTAGACCTTGCGCTTCTCCGGATCGGAGAGGGTGTCGTACGCCTCCTGGATCCGCTTGAAGCGCTCCTCGGCCTCTGGATCGCCGGGGTTGGCGTCCGGATGGTTCTCCCGCGCCAGCTTGCGGTAGGCCTTCTTGATCTCGTCGGCGCTCGCCTTGCGGTCGACGCCGAGCACCTCGTAGAAGTCCTGTGCCATCGGGCCCTCCGGTTTGCTAGCCGCTGACCACCACGCGCGCGGGGCGGATCAGGGCCTCGCCGAGGCGATAGCCGCGCTGCACGACCTCGACGACCACGCCGGACTCCTCGCCGTCGGCCGGCGGACGCGTCGAGAGCGCCTCGCACGAGTTCGGGTCGAACCGCTCGCCGAGCGGGTCGAAGACCTCGACGCCCACGCTGCTCAGCGCGGCGGTCAGCTCCCGGTGCACGAGCGCGACGCCCTCGGCCAGCGCCTCGTGCGCGGAGACCTCACGGCTGCGGGGCTCCGAGGCGTCGTCGGCCCCGTTCTGCTCCTCGCTAGACACGCCGGCCGCGAGCAGCGCCCGCTCCAGGCTGTCGATCGCGGGCAACAGGGCGCGCACGACGTCGGCCTTGCCGCGCCGCTCCGCGTCGGAGGACTCCTTGGCGGCCCGGCGCCGGTAGTTCTCGAAGTCGGCGCGGGCCCGCTGCGCGAGCGAGAGGTACTCGTCGCGCTCGCGGCGCAGATCGGCGATCAGCTCGTCGAGGTCCTGCTCGACCGCGGCTCCGTCCTGATTCGCAGCGGGCTCGGAGCCCTCCTCGGCGGAAGCGCTCTCGGGCGCCTCCGCCTCCGGGGCGTCGTGCTCGTCGCCGGCGGCCGCGGCCTCCTCGGCCGCGGCCGCGCGCTCTTCAGCTGTCTCGTCGCGAGGCGCCATCGACTACGACCTCTCGTCGTCGACGACCTCGGCGTCCACGACCTCCTCGTCGCCGGCACCGTTCGCCGTCGAGCCCGAGCCGTCGCCGGCCTGCTGCTGGGCAGCCGCCTCGTAGATCTGCTGGGAGACCTTGTGGAAAGCCGCCTGCAGCGCGTCGGTCTTGGCCTTGATCGCCGCGGCGTCGTCGGACTCGAGCGAATCGCGAACCTCCTTGATGGCGTTCTCGATCTCGCTCTTCGCCGAGGCATCCACCTGGTCGCCCAGATCCGCGAGCTGCTTCTCCGCGGAGTAGGCCGCGTTCTCGGCGACGTTGCGCGCCTCGGCGAGCTCGCGCTGACGGCGGTCCTCCTCGGCGTGCGCCTCGGCGTCCTTGATCATCTGCTCGACCTCGGCCTCGTCGAGGCCGGAGCCGCCCTTGATCTCGATCTTCTGCTCCTTGCCCGTGCCCAGGTCCTTCGCGGACACGTTGAGGATGCCGTTCGCGTCGATGTCGAACGTGACCTCGATCTGCGGCATGCCGCGGGGCGCCGGCGGGATGCCGGTGAGCTGGAACTTGCCCAGCGACTTGTTGTAGGCCGCCATCTCGCGCTCGCCCTGCAGGACGTGGATCTCCACGGACGGCTGGTTGTCCTCGGCCGTCGAGAAGATCTCCGACTTGCGGGTGGGGATCGTCGTGTTGCGCTCGATCAGCTTGGTCATCACGCCGCCCTTGGTCTCGATGCCGAGCGTCAGGGGGGTGACGTCGAGGAGCAGCACGTCCTTCACGTCGCCCGCGAGCACGCCCGCCTGGATCGCAGCGCCGACGGCGACGACCTCATCCGGGTTGACGCCCTGGTGGGGGTCCTTGCCCGTGAGCTCCTTCACCTTCTCCTGCACCGCGGGCATGCGGGTCATGCCGCCCACAAGTACGACGTGATCGATCGTCGGCGCGCCGGCGTCCGAGATCGCCTGCTTGACCGGCGAGACGACTCGGTCGAGCAGATCGGCGGTGAGCTCGTTCAGCTTGGCGCGCGTCAGCCGCATGTCGAGATGCTTCGGCTGGTTGTCGATCGCCGTGATGAACGGGATGTTGATCTGCGTCTCCTGGGCGCTCGAGAGCTCGATCTTGGCCTTCTCGGCAGCCTCGTAGAGGCGCTGCAGCGAGTTCTTGTCCTGACCGAGGTCGACGCCCTGGTCGCGCTTGAACTCGGCGATCATCCACTCGACGATCGCCTTGTCCCAGTTGTCGCCGCCCAGGTGGTTGTCGCCGGCGGTCGACTTCACCTCGAAGACGCCGTCGCCGATCTCGAGGATCGAGACGTCGAACGTGCCGCCGCCCAGGTCGAAGACCAGGATCGTCTGGTCGGTGGCCTCCTTGTCGAGGCCGTACGCCAGGGCCGCCGCCGTCGGCTCGTTGATGATGCGCTTGACCTCGAGGCCCGCGATCTTGCCCGCGTCCTTGGTGGCCTGACGCTGGTCGTCGTTGAAGTACGCCGGGACCGTGATCACGGCGGAATCGACGGTCTCGCCCAGGCGCGCCTCGGCGTCGGCCTTGAGCTTCTGGAGGATCATCGCCGAGATCTCGGGCGGCGAGTACTGCTTGCCGCGCGCCTCGACGCGCACGTCGCCGTTCGGCCCGGGGACGACCTTGTACGGGACGATCGTCTCCTCCTCCTTGACCTCGGCCTCCTTGCGGCCCATGAAGCGCTTGATCGAGAAGATCGTGTTCTCGGGGTTCATCACCGCCTGGCGCTTCGCGACGGTGCCGACGAGGCGCTCACCGTCGGTGAACGCGACGACGGAGGGGGTCGTGCGGCCGCCCTCGGCGTTCTCGAGCACCGTCGGCTCCCCGCCCTCCATGACGGCTACGCACGAGTTGGTGGTTCCCAAGTCGATGCCAATTGTCTTGCCCACAGCTCTCGCTCCTATCACGCATGTTTTCGTAAGAAATCTGAGTCTGAGGCTAGCAGATATATGGCCACCGTCCACGGCATGCCGGAGCGGGCGGCCGGCGGCCGCCTCGGTGCGCGGACGAGCGGGCGCGACGCGCTACTCGGAGTCTGCGGCGGCGCCGTCGCCCTCGTCGGCGCCCGCCGATCCGGCGCAGGGCTGCGGCTCGGGCTGGGAAGCCGTGGAGGTGTCGACCAGCGGACCGTCGCCGTCGCCGAGCTGGCCGGCGTACGCGGCGACGAACGTCGCGACTTGCTTGGCGTTCTCGCCGGTGAGGATCCGGGCGGGCATGCGGCCATCGCCGAAGCCGCAGACGACGGCGGTCAGGACGCGCCCGTAGTTGCTGTCGTAGTCACCGCTGCCACCGGGCGCCAGGCGGTCGTCGAGGTCGGGGCCGACGACCCCGTCGGTGCCCGCCGCGGCCAGCGTGTGGCAGGTGCCGCAGTTGGCCTGGAAGAGCTCCTTGCTCTCCTCGTCGCGCTCGGCAACCGCGACGCGGCCGTTTTCGAGCCCGCTCGAGCTGCTGATCACGAGGAAGGGGATCACGACGACGCAGACCGCCGCGACGATTCCGAAGGTGACGAAAAGGCGCTTACTCATTCCCGAAATCAGCCCCTCGGGGGTCGCTGTGCCCGCAGAGGCGCCGCGGATACTACCCGCTCACCGGCGACGGTCGCGGCAGGGCGGGTCTTTGACGCGGAAAGGGCGGGCGCCCCCCGAGCGCCCGCCCTTCGCCGCTTTGCCTTCCCTCCTTGCGGAGGCTTTGCTCCCTAGCGGATCCGCAGGCGGCTCACCACGCCGGCGTGATCCGACGGCCACAGGCCGGTGTCCGTGCGCTGGGCCTGGTCGAGGCCGGTGCGGCTCGCCCCGAGCTTGCGGACCTTGCCCTTCGCGAGCACGTGATCGATGCGCGAGCCGAAGTCGACCTCGTCGTTGAGCAGGTCGTCGGCGTGGCAGCACGTGTTCTGCGTGACGCCCCGGTCAGCGAACCCGGCGTCCGCGATCGCCAGGTACGCGCCGTTCTCGGGCGCCTCCGGGATCGGATCGGGCTCGTTGGGGATCGAGTCGTCCACCGGGTCGGAGTTCAGATCGCCCACCAGGATCACCGGCAGCTTGCGGCTGTTTTGGACGATCGGGAGGGTGGTCAGCGAGAACGCCTGGCTGCGCCGGAAGAACGCGCTGAACGCCTCGAGGTGGGTGTTGATGAAGCGGAACTTCTTGCGGTTGCGCTTCTTGCCCTTGACCAAATCCACGGACGTCCAGCCGCGGGTGACGTCGATCTGGCCGAGCGGGGTGGGCACGGGCAGCCCGGTCGGGTAGTTGCCGCCGCGGCGGTTCGAGATCTTCAGGTTCTGCTTGACAAGGATCGCGTCGCGCATCGTGAGCCGGCCGTCCATCTCGGGGGTACCGTCGGCGTTCCGGTCGATCGGGAGCTCGATGTCGGCCTGGTTCTGGACGCGGCCGACCTTGTAGCGCAGGCCGCGCTTGTCGAGCTGCGTGCGCAGTACCTCGAGGAAGTCGACGACGACCTCACGCGCGGGGGTAGCCGGCCCGTCCGGGGCGCCGCGCTGGCCGCGCCGCCACAGCGCGACCTCCTGCAGGCCGATCGCGTCGGGCTTGGTCCGCGCGATCTCAGCGGCGAGCAGCTCGGCTCGCCCGCGGAAGTTTGTCTCGAACACCGACGTGTCGTAGATCTGGCCCGCGGCGATGAACATCGACGGGGGGTCGGGCGCAAGCAGGGCCGGCGCCAGGTTGGCGCCGAGGTAGATGTTGCGCGACATGACCTTGACGTTCTTGGGCTTGGCGCTCGCGGCGGCGGGCACGATCAGCCCCCCGATACCTAGGGCGGCGACGAGCGCCAGGGCGATTCCGCCTAGTCGCCGGCGGGCGCTCCGATGGTGTGACTGCACTGCGTGACTCCTTCCATGTCGTGGCAGCGATCGCTGGATGTCGGCGGCCTTTGGCATCCCTGCCCCCCGCCGCACTTCTGCAGGCCACCGAGCTTGCCGACGCCCGGTGCGGTCCGCATCCGTATTAGTCCGCAGTCGCTGTCGCTGTGGACTGCGGTTTCGCGGCGCCCCGGGCGTGGGCGAGGCCGCGGCGGAAGACGCACATCCGGCGCAGGTCGCACTGCTCGCAGCGCGGCCGCGCCGGCCGGCAGAGCCGCCGGCCGTGGGTGATCAGGTTGATGTGGAACTCGTAGGCGTCCTCGGGCGGCGTGATCGCGAGCATCTCGTCGTGGGCCTCGTCGAACGAGGCTCGCGGGTGGAAGAGGCCGAGGCGCCCGCCGACGCGGTAGACGTGCGTGTCGACGGGGATCTCGGGCCGGCCGAGGGCGAAGATCATCACGCAGGCCGCGGTCTTCCGCCCCACGCCCGGCAGGCCCGTGAGGAACTCCATCGCCTCGTCGCGCGAGGCGTCGGCGAGCCAGTCCAGGTTGATCGGATCGCCTAGTTCACGGAGGACGGCCTGGATGCGCGGCGCCTTGGTCGGGGCGAGCCCGCCCGGGCGGATCGCCTCCTCCACCTCCGCGGTCGGCGCGTCGCGGACCTCCTCCCAAGAGCCGAAGGCGGCGCGCAGCCCGGCGTAGGCCACGTCGCGGTTCGTGTCCGAGGTGTTCTGGGAGAGGATCGTCAGCACGAGCTCGTGGACGGGGTCGCCATGCGGCTCGTGGGTGGGCGTGCCGTACATCTCGCGCAGACGGTCGCGGATCGCGATCACCCGCTTGCGGCTGGGCCGCCGCCATCCCTTGCGTCGCTTCCTCGGCACGGCGCCAGGATAGGGTCACGCCGTGGTCCCGAGGGGTGGGTTGGAGGAATCCAGGGTCGTCGTCGACGGCGTCGAGATCTTCGTGCGCCGGCGGCGCGGCCAGGGCGCGCCCACGGTCTTCTTCCACGGCAACCCGACGAACAGCGACGACTGGCTGCCGTTCATGCGCGTGCATCACGGCGCGGCGATCGCGTTCGACCTGCCCGGCTTCGGGCGCTCGGCGCGTCCCGATCCCGAGCGCTTCGACTACGGCATGTGGACGTACGCGGAGTTCATCCCGCGGGTTCTCGAGGCCCTGGGCGTCGAGCGGTACCGGGCGGTGATCCACGACTGGGGCGCGGTCGGGCTGTTGGCCGCGCTGCGCGAGCCCGAGCGCGTCGAGCGCGTCGTCGCGTTCAACCACGTGCCGTTCGGGGTCGGCTATCGCTGGCACTGGATCGCTCGCTGGTTCTGGCGGCGCCGGGGCGCGGGCGAGCTCTTCAACGCTCTGACGACGCGCTTCGCGGCGGGCCTGGTGCTGCGCCAGGCCCGGCCGGGATTCCGCCCGATGCCGCGCTCGTTCGTCGATGCGTTCTGGCCCCATTGGGACGCGGGCACCAGGCGGGCCGTGCTGCGCCTCTACCGCTCGGCCGACCCCGGCGCGCTGGCCGCGGCGGGATCGCATCTCGAGCGCCTGACCTGCCCCGTCCTGCTCCTGTGGGCGCAGCGCGACCCGTACATCCCGCCTGTCTACGGCCGGCGGCTCGCCGCCCGCCTGCCCGACGCCACGCTCGAGGAGATTGCCGGCGCGGGCCATTGGCCGTGGCTCGACCGTCCCGAGCTGATCGATCGCGTGGTGGGTCTGCTCGGGACGGGCTCGGCCTCCCCAGCGCGTTAGCGTCCCTTTAGAATCCGCGGGTCGTGGCGCGCCTCGCAACCACAATTCGTGATCTGGCGCCGCGGGGCTGGGGGGACGCCGCGCTCCAGTTCTTTCTCTTCTTCCTCGCCTACAACGGCTACCAGGTCGTGCGCGGGATGGCCGAGGGTCGCGAGGAGGTCGCGTTCGCGAACGCCGAGCGGCTCATCGACGTGGAGCGCGCGCTCGGGTCCTTCTTCGAGCCGGGGCTCCAGGACTGGCTGATCAGCAACGCCACGTGGCTGATCGACGCGGCGAACTTCATGTACTTGAACTCGCACTTCGTGATCACCACGGGCTTTCTCGCCTGGCTCTACCTGTACCGCAACGACAGCTTCTACTTCGTGCGGAACATGTTCATGGTCGCGATGGCGCTCGCGCTCGTGATCTACGCGGCCTACCCGACCGCGCCGCCGCGGCTCATGCCGGAGTTCGGGTTCACCGACACGATCGCGACGTTCACCGGCCAGGCGCAGGACTCCGACACGGTCGGCCTGCTCGTCAACCAGTACGCCGCGGTGCCGAGCATGCACATCGCGTTCTCGCTGATGATCGGTGTCCCGGGGATGGTGCTCGCGCAGAACCGGCTCGCGCGGGCCTGGTGGGCGGCCTACCCGCTGATCGTCTTCTTCGTGATCGTCGTCACCGGCAACCACTTCTGGCTCGACGCCGCCGCCGGCGTCGCGGTCGCCTCCGCTGCTGCCGCCGCTGCCGCTCAGCTCGCGCGGCTGCGCCCGCACCACTGGGCCTTCCGGGTGGCGACGAGCGAGGCCGCCGCCTGAAGCTCCCGCTCCTCGCGGGCCAACCCGATACGTTCCCGACCGTGAGCGAACCCAGTCCCGCGCCCGCCCAGTCGCGCAGCGCCCAGGCGTGGCGCTCGTACGCGCGCAACCGCCTGATCGAGTCGCGGCTCACGCCGAACGCGATCTCGATGACCGGGCTCGTGCTGAACGTGGCGGCGGCCGTGCTGATCGTGGCCGAGCACTTCGTCCTCGGGGGGCTCGCCTTCATCATCGGCTCGATCATGGACACCCTCGACGGGCGCTACTCGCGGATGTCCGGCAAGGGGACCCTGTTCGGCGCCTTCCTCGACTCCACCCTCGACCGGATCGAGGAGGGGGTCGTGTTGACCGCGATCGCCTGGTACTTCGCGGAGGCCGGTGACTCGGTGGCGGCCGCGGCGTGCGTGTTCGTCGTGCTCGGCTCGCTGATGGTCTCCTACGCGCGCGCCCGCGCCGAGGCGTTGGGCGTCGAGTGCAAGGTAGGCCTCGCGACGCGCCCGGTGCGCGTAGTGCTGCTCTCGATCGGCCTGGTCTTCGCCGCCGGGGAGCTGATCAACGGGGTCGACCTTCTCGCGGCTTCGATCTACGTGATGGCCGGACTTACTAGCCTTACGGTCGCCCAGCGCGTCTGGCACGTACGTCGCGAGCTACGCGCGCTGGAAGCCTGAGCATCCCCGCCTAGGCGGGGATGAGGGGGGCTTTCCGGGTAAGGGGACCCCCAAGCTCTCGTGTAACCGGGACAAGGCGGTGGCATAGTTAGCCCTCGCTACCCGCCCTCAGGAGGATTTCGATTCAGATGAGTGAGAACGGACACGCCACGAACGGCGCGTCGCACAACGGCAATCGCGTCGACGACGGCAAGGTTCGCGTCGCGATCGTCGGTGTCGGCAATTGCGCCAACAGCTTCATCCAGGGCGTCCAGTACTACAAGGACGCCGATCCCGAGATGGAAGTGCCGGGCCTGATGCACGTCGATCTCGGCGGCTATCACGTCCGCGACATCGAGTTCGTCGCTGCTTTCGACATCGACTCGGAGAAGGTCGGCAAGGACCTCTCGGAGGCGATCTGGGCCGGCCAGAACGACACGATCAAGTTCGCTGACGTCCCGCACATGGGCGTCGAGGTCCATCGCGGGATGACCCACGACGGCCTTGGCAAGTACCTCAAGGAGAAGATCACGAAGGCGCCGGGGGAGACCGCCGACATCGTCGGCATCCTCCAGGACACCAAGGCCGACGTGCTCGTCTGCTACCTGCCGGTGGGCTCGGAGCAGGCGACCAAGTGGTACGTGGAGCAGGCGCTCAAGGCGGGCGTCGGCTTCGTCAACTGCCTGCCGGTATTCATCGCGCGCGAGGACTATTGGGACGAGCGCTTCCGCCAGGCCGGGCTGCCGATCATCGGCGACGACATCAAGTCGCAGGTCGGCGCGACGATCGTCCACCGCCAGCTGGCGCGCCTCTTCCACGAGCGCGGCGTGAAGCTGGAGCGCACCTCGCAGCTCAACGTCGGCGGCAACATGGACTTCTACAACATGCTCGAGCGCGAGCGGCTGCAGTCCAAGAAGGAGTCCAAGACGAACGCCGTCACCTCGATCATGGGCACGGAGATCGACAAGGACGACGTCTACATCGGCCCCTCGGATTACGTCGCCTGGCTCACCGACCGCAAGTGGGCCCACATCCGCCTCGAGGGCCGCTCCTTCGGTGACGTGCCGCTGACCGTCGAGCTCAAGCTCGAGGTGTGGGACTCGCCGAACTCGGCGGGCATCGTGATCGACGCGGTCCGCATCATCAAGCTGGCGCTCAACAACGGCATCGCCGGCCAGCTCGACGGCCCGTCGAGCTACCTGATGAAGTCGCCTCATACCCAGCGCCCCGACGCGGAGGCGCGGGAGCTCACCGAGGCGTTCATCCAGGAGAACGCCCGCAAGGAGCCGGGCCAGCGGGCCGCCGAGCTCGCGGCCGAGCTCGAAGCCTGAGCGCAACGGACTCAGCGGGTAGCTGAGATCAGGGACCCGTCCTCGCGGCGGGTCCCTCTTTTTTGCCGCGGGCGGGCGTCGCGGCGGCGGGGCGGCGGCTGTCCGGCGCGCTTCCCCTCGTATCCTGCGGCTCGTGTCACCCGCCGGCGACGAGCGCTTGACGATCGCGCATGTGACCCCGATCCCGTGGGCGCAGCGCCACGAGGTGAACGACTTCGTGGGACACATCGCCGCGCAGCACGCGGAGCGCGGCCACCGGGTCGTGATCGCGGCTCCTTCCACCGCCCGCGGCGGCATTCGCGAGGCGCGCCGGCTCATCAACGAGGCGCGCGAGCGGCCCGCGGCGATCTTCGAGGCGAGTGAGTGGAGCGGTGACCGGGCCGGGGGCGACGGCGGGCCGCTCGTGTTGCCCGTCGGCTCGGGGCTGCCGCTGCCGCGTGGGCCGCGGCCGCGCGCGGCGCCCGTCCCGCTCGATGTGAGCCGCACGCTCGACGCCCTGCTCGGCGGGGTCGCGTTCGACGTGGTGCACGTACACGACCCGTTCGCGCCGAGCGCCTCGTCGCTGGCGCTGCGGCACTCGCGGGCCCTCAACGTCGGCACGTTCCACGAGCCGAGCGAGCGTGTGCTCTCCACGCAGGTCGCCCGGCCGCTGGTGGAGGTCTTCTTCGGCCGGTTGGACGCGCGCACCGCCAGCTCGCGGGAGACGATCGCGCTCATGGAGCGTTTCTTCCGCGGCACCTATGAGCTCGTGCGGCCCGGTGGGGAGCCGCGCCCGGGCGCCTGGCCGCGGCGCGCGGCGAACGCCGAGCGTCCCTTCCGGATCGCGTTCGCCGTTGACGAGGAGCGCGGCGCGCTGCGCTTGTTCCTGCGCGCGCTGCGCAGGCTGCGCCGTGACTGGGCCTGGGAGGTTGCGATCTGGCACCCCGAGCGCGCCGACCTGCGGCTCTCGCGAGCGCTGCGCGAGCGGGTGAGCGTGGTGGGCCCGCGCGACGCCGCGCCCGAAGAGCTCGTCACGGAGGCCGACGTGGCGGTGCTCGCTTCGGGCGGGCCGCACACCGCGCCGCGGCTGATCCGCACGGCGCTCGCCGCGGGCACGGTGCCGGTCGCCTCCGATCTTCCCCAGTACGTGGAGCTCACGCGCGACGGAGAGTTCGGCCTGCACTTCCCGCCGGGCGACGCGATCACGCTCGCCGGCCAGCTCGAGCGGCTGGGCGGCGACGCCGACCTGCGCGCCGGCCTGCTCGCCGCCGGTCGCAGCGCGGTCGACGACTGGCCTACGGTGGCGGGCAGGGTCGAGGCCATCTACAGGCGCGTCGTCGCACGCCGCCATGACGGCCGGGGGAACCCGGAGGTGCGGCGGCGGGTCTCGCAGCGGCGCACGATCCACGTCGACCTGCACATGCACACCGACCACTCCCCCGATTGCGCGACGCCCGTGCGCACGCTGCTCGAGACGGCGAAGGAGCGCGGCCTCGGCGCGATCGCGATCACCGACCACAACGAGGTGTCGGGCGCGGTCGCGGCGCAGGAGATCGCCGACGAGGTCGGCATCAAGGTGATCGTCGGCGAGGAGGTAAAGACCGCCGAGCAGGGGGAGGTGATCGGCCTCTTCCTCACGGAGAAGATCGAGCGCGGGATGACCATGGCCGAGACGATCGCCGAGATCCGCCGCCAGGGTGGGCTCGTGTACGTCCCGCACCCGTTCGACCGGCTGCACTCGGTGCCCGACTACGAGCACCTCCTCGACATCGTCGAGGAGATCGACATGATCGAGGTGTTCAACCCGCGCGTCGCGCTCACCGCGTTCAACGAGGAGGCGGAGCGCTTCGCCGAGAAGTACCGGATCGTCCCCGGCGCGGGCTCCGACAGCCACGTGGTGCAGGGGCTGGGCAGCGTGAAGATCCGCGTGCACGATTTCGATGGGCCGGAGGAGTTCCTCGAGGCGATGCGGGCGGCCGACATCGTCCACAAGCACCGCAACCTCGTCTACGTGCAGGCGCTCAAGTTCCTGCAGACGAGCGGGGGGCGCGGCGGCAAGGGCAAGGCTTGATGCAGGGCGGCCGCGGGGCAGGAGCCGAACGCGAGCCGTCAAAGAAACCTGCGCGTGCCGAAAGTGCGCGCCGGAGCGAAAACTTGCCGACGACGGACGACGAGATCAAGGAGAAGTACCTCGAGCGGGCGATCCGTGAGCTGAACGCGCTCACGCGTCGCCTGCAGGAGTGTTCGCACTGCCCGCGGGGGAATCTGATGCCGGTGCTGGGCTCCGGCCACCCGCAGGCGGACGTGATGCTGCTCAAGTACGCGCCGACGGCGGCGGAGATCGAGGAGGGGGTCGCGTTCTACGGCCGCTCGGGCAACGCGCTCATGAAGAGCTTCAAGCGGCTCGGCGTCGACCCGCTCACGGTCTACGGGACGCTGTGCGTGAAGTGCCCGGTGGCGGACCCGGCGCTCGCGGCCGGCGAGTGCGTGGAGCGCATCGTCGAGGAGATCGCGATCGTGCAGCCGAAGCTCATCGTGGTCATGGGGGCGGAGGCGCTGCGGTGCTTGGACGAGGTCGGCGTCCCGCTCGCCGGCGGGCTCGAGGCCAGGCCGGGCGTCGTCCAGTCATTCACGCCGACGGTCGAGGCGCTGTATGTGCCCGACATCGATGACTCGCTCGACTCGGATGAGGCCAAGCGCGCGTTCTGGCGGGCCTTCCGGGTGCTCGGCGATTGGTACGCCGACCTGCCGCCCTACTGAGCCGCGCATCCTCTAGGCTCCGAGACGTGGCTCCTATGGATGAACGGACTTTCGCCGATCTTCCCGACCGCTGCGAGAACTGCGGCGCGGTGCTGACGACGGCCGAGAAGCAGACCGCGCTCGAGACGGGGGCGACGCCCGTGCTGTGCTCGATCTGCACTGCCGAGCAGTTGCCCGCCGACGAGTACGCGGCGGCCGACGAGCTCGACGCTTCCTGAGCGCTAGGCGGGCTCGCGCGCCGGGGCGACGGCTTCGGCGAGCGCGCTCATCGCGTCCAGCCTCGCGCTGGCGAGCGCACGCACGACGGTGATGTCGAGCGCTGTGTATTCGGCGAGCGCGGCCTGGGCGGCCTCGGCGTCGGGAGCGGCGATGCCCACGGTGCCCTCGGGCGCGCCGAGGCGTTCGAAGTGCCGGCGGTAGCCGTCGTGCAGGTCGCGGTAGAAGCTCTCTTCCTTGCCGAGCCGGCGGGTGGCGTCGTCGCCGACAGCGGCACGGACGTAGCCGTAGACGGGGGGCGCCTCGCGACCCGCCTCGGCGGCGCCGGCGAGCACGCGCTCGCGCGCCGCGGCCGCGAACTCGGGGGTCATCCAGTTGAAGAAGACGCCGTCGTACGCGGCGCCCGCCAGCGCGCACATCTTGGGCCCCATTGCGGCGAGGACGACGCGCACGCCGCCGAGCGCCTCGCGCAGGCGGGGGAGCGCCTCGCGCATCGCGGTGAGCGGGCGCCGCGAGTGACCCGCGCCGACGCCGATGATCAGGCGCTCGCGCGGCAGGCCGAGCTTTTCGATCTGGGCGCCGATCTCCTCGGGGCTGTGGCGGTCGAGCGCAAGCACGCCGACGCCTAGATCGATCTCGTCCGTGCCCTCGGCGAACGCGGCGACGGTCTCTAGCCCGCTGGCGAGCGGCGTGTCGTTCGACCACACCGAGCCGTAGCCGAGCTCGGCGCAGCGGGTGGCGAGCGGGGTCGCGATCTCGGGGTCGAGCCCCGCGGCGACGCCGAAGCCCCTGCTCACGCGCGCTCCAGGAGGGCGACGCATTCCACGTGCGGGGTCTGGGGGAACATGTCCACAGGCCTCACGCGCCGCAGGGTATAGCCCGCCTCGACGAGTTGCGCTGCGTTCGGCGCGAGCGTGGTGGGGTTGCAGGAGACGTAGACGATGCGCTTCGCCTCGCACTCGATCACGCGCCGCACGACCTTCTTGGAGAGCCCGGCGCGCGGCGGGTCGACGACTACCACGTCCGGCTTGCCGGCGCGCTCGACGAGCGGGCGCAGGCCGAGCCGCGCGTCGGCGGCCATGAAGCGCGCGTTCGTGATGTTGTTGCGCTTGGCGTTGCGCTCCGCGTCCACAACGGCGTCCTCCACGGTCTCGAGGCCCCACACCTCGCGCGCGTCGCCGGCGAGCGTGAGCCCGATCGTGCCGATCCCGCAGTAGAGATCGAAGAGGCGCTCCGCTCCGGTCAGGGCGGCGTACTCGCGGGCGATCTCGTAGAGGCGCTCGGCCATCTCGGTGTTGGTCTGGAAGAAGGCGGCGTGCGAGATGCGGAAGCGCAGCTCGCCGAGCTGCTCCTCCAGGTACTCCTCGCCGAGCACGCCCGTCGGGCCGTCCGTGCCGCCGCCGGGGCCGTCCACGATCGTGTGCAGATCGACTGGCGGCCGGACGATCTCCGCGCGCGAGGTGACCAGGCGGGTCTGGATCTGCCCGGTGCGCAGGCCCTCGCGCACCACGAGGTTGCGCAGCACGCCCGTCTGGGTCTCGCGGTCGTACGCGGGCAGGCCCTCCGCGCGGGCCCAGTCGCGCACGGCGTTGCGGGCGGCGTTGTTGGCTTCGGAGGCGAGGTGGCAGTCGTCGATGTCGACGACCTCGCGCCAGCTGCCGCGGCGGTGGAAGCCGAGCACGGCCTCGCCGTCGTGCTCACCGAAGGAGTATTCGAGCTTGTTGCGGTAGCGCCACTCGCGCGCGGCGGGGACGATCGGCTCGGTCTCGAAGCCGTCCAGCCCGCCGAGGCGGCGCAGCGCTTCCTCGACCTGCGCGGCCTTGTGCTCGAGCTGGCGCTCGTAGGGCATCGCCTGCCACGGGGCGCCCGGACAAGGCTCGCCGCCATGCAGGCAGACCTCGGGCCGGCGGTCTGGGCTCGGCTCGATCACCTCGAGCGCCGTGGCCTCGGCGTAGCCGCGCTTGGCGCGCGAGACGCGGGCGCGCACGGTGTCCCCGGGCAGCGCGCCGGAGACGAAGACGACGAACCCGTCGCGCCGGCCGATGCCGCGCCCGCCCTGCGCGAGGCCCTCGATGCGCAGCTCGAGCTCCTCGCCCCGGCGGGGGCGAGCGCTCTTCGGGGTTGGCTGCGACGCGGTGGGCGGGGTGGAGGAGCTCACGCTCCTATCGTGGCAGCACCCGTTTCGAGGGCCCCGGGCGCGGGGGCTTGGCGGCCGCTAGCCGGCCAGCCGGCGGTCGATCTCGGCCAGGACCGTCTTGCGGGCCTTGCCCTTCTCCTCGAGCGAGCGCACCTTGCGCAGGTCCGCCTTGCTGAGGTTCTTCAGGCGGGCGCGCACCTGGGTGGCGTTCAGGCTCTCGTAGTTGGCGATGGGCGAGCTGCCACTCGCTGGCTTCGCCGCGCCCTTCGCCGTGGGCTTGGCGGCCGCCGGCTTCGTGCCGCCCGCGGTGGGCTTGGCGCTCTGCTTGGCGGCGCCGGACTTGCTGCCCCGGGCGCGGCGCTTCAGGCGCTCGGCGTGGGCCAGGGCGGGGTCGGCTGCCTCGCGGGCGCGGCGGGTGGCCTCCGAGGCGACGCGGGTGGCGCGCTGGCGCGCGGGCTCGACGCCGCGGCGGGCTTGGTCGAGCAGGCGTTCGAGCTCCTTGAGGAGATCGTCCGAGTAGGAGCGGCCCCGGGAGACCAGGCGGCTGACGAGCTCGTTGGCGTCGGTGCGCGTCATGCGCCCGCGCTTGACGGCGTCGTCCACCACCTCCTGGAGGCGATCGCGGGAGAGCGTCACGCTGCGCTCGAGCGCCTCGCGAAAGGCCTCCACGCTCTTGTCAGCGCGGGTCGAAGACGACCCACCCGAAGAACTGCTGTTCGTCTTACGGTTGTCCGCGGCCATCTCTTGCCCTCCTCGTCGGTTGGACAGGCGGAGCGTAGTGCCTGAGTTCCTACCCCGTGGTCAATCGCGATCACGCGGGCGCGAAGCGCGCGACCACCGGGGCGTGGTCGGAGAGGCGCAGGCGCAGGCCCGCGCGGTTGCGCAGCTCGCGCGCCTGCGGAGGGAGGGCGCGCGGGGGCTCGACGGGCGTGAGCCCGCGCGCGAGGATGTGGTCGAGCGCGTCGGGCGCGGTCGGGTCGCCGAGGCCGAAGCGGGCCTCGAGCTCCGTGTAGATCGCGCTGTCGCGCGGGCGGATGTTCAAGTCGCCGCCGAGGACGAGCGGGGCGTCGGCCGCCCAGCCGGCGCAGGTCTCCGCAGCGCGGCGCAGCTCGTCCTCCGCCCGCGCTCGGTTCGCGGCGCCGGCGCTCAGGTGGGTGTTGGCGACGCAGATGCCGCTGCGCAGGCGGGTGAACGCGAGGGTGCGGCGCTCGGGGCGCGGGCCGGGGGTGAGTACGAGCTCGCGGCGCTCGGCGATCGGGCCGGCGGATGGGCGTACGAGGGTCAGGTTCGAACCGCCCTCGTTCGAGGCGATCAGGTCGGGGTTGCAGCGCGCCGCCGCGGCGCGCAGGCGTGGGAGGGAGTTGCGCGCGGTGAGCGTTGCGTGCGTCTCCGCGCCGCAGGCGCGCGCGAGCGCGGCGTGCCAGCGCGGCGGGCATTCCTGCACGAAGGCGACGTCCCAGGGCAGGGCGGTGAGGACGAGCGTGAACTCGCGCAGGAGCTCGCGGTTGAGCTGGACGTGGGTGCGGTTGCGCTCGGTGATCCGCAGCAGGCGTGAGCGCCGGGTAAACAGCGCCGGGTCGGGCGGAAAGTCGCGTCCGTGGAAGAGGTTCCACGTGATCACGGCGAGGGCCACAACCCGGAAGTCAACCTGAGATCCGTAAGATGCCGCGCTTCGGCATGAGCGTTGCGATCGAAGCCAAGGACTTTCTCACCGGCGAGGAGCTCGACCGGGTGGCGCTCGAGGCGCTGCTCGACCGGGCTGCGGAGCTCAAGGCCGGGCGGGCCGATGGGTTGGGCGCGGACGCGCTCGCCGGGCGCACCGTCGCGCTCTTCTTCGAGCGCCCGTCGACCCGCACGCGCGTTTCGTTTCAGGTCGGCGTGAATGAGCTGGGCGCGCACCCGCTGCCGCTGCGCGGGGACGAGCTGCAGCTCGGGCGCGGTGAGTCGATCGGCGACACGGGCCGGGTGCTCTCGCGCTACGTGCACGCCATCGTGATCCGCTCCGGCTCGCACGAGAGCGTCGAGGAACTCGCGAAGGCGGCGACGGTGCCGGTCGTCAACGGGCTCACCCCGCTTCACCACCCGTGCCAGGCGCTCGCCGACCTGCTCACGCTGCGCGAGCGCTTCGGCTCGCTCGAGGGCGTGCGGATCGCGTACGTCGGCGACGGGAACAACGTCGCTCGCTCGCTGGCGATCCTCGGGCGCAAGGCCGGCGCCGAGGTCGTGGTGGCGGCTCCCGAGGGGTATTGGCTGGAGGACGGTGTGGCGAGCGAGCAGACCGATGATCCGCGCGCTGCGGCGGCGGGCGCGGATGCGCTTTACACCGACGTGTGGGTCAGCATGGGCGACGAGGAGGAGGCGCAGGCGCGCCGTGAGGCTCTCGCGCCGTACCAGCTGAACGAAGAGCTTCTGTCGCTCGCCAGCGAGCGGGCCGTGGTCCTGCACTGCCTGCCGGCGCACCCGGGCGAGGAGATCACGGAGGGCGCTCTGTACGGCGAGCGCTCCGCGGTCTGGGATCAGGCGGAGAACCGCCTGCACGGGCAGAAGGCGCTGCTCGAGGCGCTCGTCGGCTGAGCTAGGCGGTTCGACCGCCGGGCGAAACGACGTGGGCAGATTTTCTGCCGCGCGTACATACAAATGCGGGCCGCTCACAGGCACCCTGAATGCATGCACAGGCCCTTCGCACCCGACTCCTCCTCCCTACGTGCAGGGGCACAACGTGTGCGTTCCGCCGGGCGGCTGACGCCCCTGACTCCTCCCCAGGGAAACGCTCCGCTCGGCGGCCTGGCGTCGTCAAGGCGGAATCGCGGCGGGTCTGTACCTAGCGCCGCGATTCCGCCGACGCTCGGGCGCCGGGCCTCAGCCGAGCCACCGCGGTTCAGCGGTCGCGTTGGCGTCGACCCTGATTTGGAGTTGCTCGTACATCGCGTGCGCCGGACGCTCTCGCTGGCTAGGGGCCGTCGCGGCTCGCTGGCGGCCGTAGCTCCCTAGGGGGCCGTGACCGCGCGGCCGCCTGGCTTAGTCAAGCCAGCGCGGCTCCTCGAAGCCTGCGTATTCCTGGATCGCTCCGTAAATGTGCTGGACGATCTCTGTGCTGCAGTAGGCGAGGTTCCCCACGCCGAGCGGGAGTCGGTTTCGCTTTGCTCCCGAGCTTGATCGAGGCAGCGGGTTGACCTGGTGCTTCCGCAGACAGGACCGAGGAAGTTCGAGCGCGCGGAGCCAGTGATCCTCGATCTCTCGCAGCGAGCGACCGTTGTCGAGGTAAACGTGCAGCGAGAACGCGAGCCTGTCCAAGGAGACCTCGAAGCATTCAGTGAGAAAGCGACGAAAGTACGCGAGCATCGCGACGTCTGAATTCGAGATCCGCACGCAATTGCGGTCCTTTCGGCCCTCAGCCCAATAAAGCATGCATCCAGATCGATGCAGAGGATCATCGACCGTGCGTGCGTAGTGACGACCCTGCTCCTGGAAGGTCTGGCGACGCAGGCGACTTCGCTGGGTCCATTCGGCCGCTCGTCGCTCAATCGCAGCGCGATCCGCCGGGCGTCGGCGGCTTAGGTTCTCGGCGATCTGCGCCGGGGTCAGTTCGATGTCACGCGTCCAGGCGAACGCCGTGGACGGTGAGATCCCAACTTCGCTCGCGATCCGTTTGTAAGACGCGCCCGCCCTTCTGAGCTCCCGAGCTGCGTCGCGCAACCCCGTCGATCTCGGGCGTACCTGGTGCTCGAACATACGTTCGTAGATTGAGGCCAGACGCGGACAGAACGGCCGACGTGCCAAGCCGTAGACTCATTTGCGCTCGGCCCCGTCGTCTAATGGTTAGGACGCCGGATTTTCGATCCGGAAGTAGGAGTTCGATTCTCCTCGGGGCTGTAGCTTCCCTTGTCCGACGCCCCTGGCGATGCAACCAGAACTCGAGATCGGCCCGCTGACGCTGCAGACCTTCGGGATCTGCCTCGCGCTCGGCTTCATCGCCGCCGGCGCGGTGGCCGCGAAGCGTCTCCAGGAGCTCGGCAAGCCGGCGGACTGGGCCTACGAGATGCTCTTCGCCGCGCTCATCGGCGGGCTGATCGGCGCGCGCATCGACTTCGTGATCCAGAACTGGTCCGACGTCAGCGACGATCTGCTGGGCAACCTGTTCTCCGGCACCGGCCTCGTCTGGTTCGGAGGCGCCATCGGCGGCGCGATCGCGGTGCTGCTCTGGGCCTGGTGGCGCGGCATCTTCAGCTGGGTCGTGCCCGACATCGCCGCGGTGCCACTCGCGGTCGGCTACGCGATCGGGCGCATCGGCTGCCAGCTCTCCGGCGACGGTGATTACGGGATTCCCTGGGACGGTCCCTGGGCGATGGCGTACCCGGACGGCGCCGTGCCTACGGACGTGCCCGTCCACCCGACGCCCATCTACGAGACGCTCGCCGTCGGTCTGCTCGCCTACGCGCTCTGGCGCGCACGCCACCGGCTCGCCACAGGCATGCTCTTCGCGTTCTATCTGGTCGGCACCGGCACCGAGCGCTTTCTCATCGAGTTCATCCGCCGCAACGACGATGTGGCGCTTGGACTCACCCAGGCGCAGATAATCAGCCTCGTCATGGTCATCGCGGGAGGCGCCTGGCTCATCGTCCGCGCTCGGCGCGGCGAGCTGTTCGTGCCCAGCTCGGACGCTGAGTCCGCGCGGGCGCCAGCTCGCTCTTGAGAGGCCGCCTGGCCATCGTCGCCGTCGCGGCGACGCTCCTCGTCGTGATGGTGGTCGTGGGCACCCAGCTCGGCGGCTCCGACAGCGAGGGCAGCGTCGACGACGCCTGCGTGCGCGCCTGGAACGGTGATCAGCTCGCTCTCCAGGACGGCGTGCACGCGCACAACGTCCATCGCTACCGCGCCACGTTCGTCACGCGCGTGGACGCCGAGGCGAACCTGCTCGAGCCTGACGCCCCGGAGGGGCGCTGCGCCGTCATCTTCGCCTCACCGCGCCCCGACCAGGAGCTCGACTTCGGCGTCCGCGTCTACGAGCACGGCCGATGGGCCGGGCTCGGCCTGGTCGACGGGCTCACCATCGACGAGGTCGGCGAGATGCAGCGCGAGGCTATGTCGCGCGCGAACGCAACCCTGCACCCAGACGGCTCACTCGTGCGCAACTGAGCGTCGCCTAGGGCGCGCGCAGCAGGCCGCCGTCGAGCGGGATCACCGTGCCGGTGAGATACGCGGCCCGTTCCGAACACAAGAACGCGACGAGGTCGCCGTACTCCTCGGGCTCGCCGAGCCGCCCCGCCGGCACGGTCTCGCGCGCCGCCGCCTGCGCCGCCTCCAGCGACCCGGAGAGCTCGGCGAGCCGCTCGGTCGCGAACTTCCCCGTCGCCACCGTGTTCACGGTCACCCCGTCGCGCGCGACCGCGCGCGCCAGCACCTTGAAGTACCCCACCGTCGCGAGCCGGTGCGCGCTCGAGAGCGCGAGGTGGTCGATCACCTCCTCCGTCGACGAGGAGCCCACGTTCACGATCCGCCCCCAGCCGCGCTCACGCATCCCCGGCAATACCGCCTCGATGAGCGCCCGGGGCGCGAGCACGAGCTCCCGATACGCGTCCTCCCACTGTTCGCGATCGTGCGCGAGCGCATCGCCGGCCGGCGGCCCGCCCGTGTTCGTCACCAGCACCTCGACCGGCGCTCCGAAGCGCTCCTCGGCCAGTCCGGGCAGGCGCGCGAGCCCGTCCAGATCCGCGCTGTCCGCGGCGAACCCAGCGAGCTCTCCGTCGATCTCCGCTGCCGCCCGCTCGGCGCGCTTCGCCGAGCGGCTCGTCAGCGCGACCCGCGCTCCCTCGCGGGCGAGCGCGGTCGCGATCCCGCGCCCGATTCCCTTGCTTCCGCCCATGACGAGCGCCACCCGGCCGGCGAGTCCCAGATCCATGGATCGGCATTCTCGCGCGTCGTCACCTCGGGGCGCGTTCTCGATTTCCGCATAATTGCGCCGGGCGGTTAGCTCAGTTGGGAGAGCACTCGCCTTACAAGCGAGAGGTCGTCGGTTCGAGCCCGGCACCGCCCATTCCCCGCCAACGAGGAGGAGACGCGCAAAACCGGCGACGCTGCGGCGCCGCGACCGCTAGCATCTGTCGCAATTCGACGTGACATCAACTGATGTCACGTAACCCGCTCTTCCAGTTCGCATCCCTGTGGCCAAGCGCAACGATGCACCCCCCACCCTCGCTGAGCGCAGCATGGGCCTCGGCCTGCGCGCGCTGCGCGGGATCGCCAGCTCCGAGTTGATCGACCGGATCGGGCTGCGGCGACCGACCGAGCGCCTCGTCCACAATGCCACGAAGAACGGCTTCCGCGCGGCGGGCGCCGCCGAGCGCACCTTCAAGCGGGTGCGCGGCGCGGGCCCCGCAAAGCGTCAGCCGCGCGCGGGCGGAGGCGACCTCTTCGACCTCACGCCCACCGACGAGCAGCAGATGCTCATGGAGGCGATGCGCGACTTCGCCGCCGACCAGCTGCGCCCCGCCGCGCTCGACGCCGACACGGCCGCGCGCGCCCCCGAGGAGCTGCTCGCCCAGGCCAACGAGCTCGGCATCACCGCGCTGGGCATCCCCGAGGAGCACGGCGGCCCGCTCGAGAACCGCTCGAGCGTCACTTCCGCCCTCGTCGCGGAGGCGCTCGCCCACGGCGACATGGGACTCGCCGTCGCCGCGCTGGCGCCGGGCGCGGTCGCCACCGCGATCGGGCTGTGGGGCACCGGCGACCAGCAGGCCACCTACCTCCCGGAATTCGCGGGCGAGGACCCGCCCGCCGGCGCGCTCGCCCTGCTCGAGCCCGGGCCGCTCTTCAACCCTTTCGCCCTGCGCACGAAGGCCCGCCGCGCCGGCGACGGTTACGTGCTCGATGGCGCCAAGGCGCTCGTCCCGCGTGCCGGCGACGGATCCCTCTTCATCGTCGCCGCGGAACTGGAGGGCACCGGCCCGGCGCTCTTCGCCGTCGAGGCCGGCACGGAGGGGCTCGCGGTCAAGCCTGAGCCCGGCATGGGCGTGCGCGCCGCCGGCACGGGACGCCTCGAGCTCACCGACCTGCGACTCCCCGCCGGCGCGCTCCTCGGCGCGGACAACGCCGACGCGTACGCGCAGTGCGTGCACCTCTCCAGGCTCGCTTGGTGCGCGCTCGCGGTCGGCACCGCGCAGGCCGTCCTCGACTACGTCTCCCAGTACGTCAACGAGCGCCACGCCTTCGGCGAGCCGATCTCGAACCGGCAGGCGGTCGCCTTCGAGGTCTCCAACATCGCCATCGAGCTCGAGGGCCTGCGCCTGGTCACGCTGCGCGCCGCCTCGCGCTACGACGCGGGCCGCAGCTTCGAGCGCGAGGCGGCCCTCGCCCGCCGGCTCGCCGCCCGCCACGCGATGACGATCGGCTCGGCCGGCGTGCAACTGCTCGGCGGCCACGGCTACGTCAAGGAGCACCCGGTCGAGCGCTGGTACCGCGACCTGCGCGCCACCGGCCTCATGGAGGGGGGTGTGCTGCTGTGATCAACCTCGAGGTCCCGAAGAAGTTCAAGCCGCTGATCGACCAGGCGCACCAGGTCGCCGAGAACGTCCTGCGCCCGATCTCGCGCAAGTACGACCTCGCCGAGCACGAGTACCCGAAGGAGCTCGACATGCTCGCCGCGCTGATCGACGGCCTGGAGGAGTCCGGCCAGTCGGGCGGCGCGGGCGCCGCGGGCGTGAAGGGCGATCCGTCCTCGAATGGAGGCGGCGAGCGCAACCGCAACGGCTCCAACCTCTCCACGGTGCTCTCGATCATCGAGATGTGCTGGGGCGACGTCGGGCTCACGCTCACGCTGCCGCGCCAGGGCCTCGGCAACTCCGCGATCGCGTCCGTCGCGAGCCCCGAGCAGCAGGAGCGCTTCGCCGGCAAGTGGGCCGCGATGGCGATCACCGAGCCCGAGGCCGGCTCGGACTCCGCCGCGATCCGCACCACCGCGGTCCTCGACGGCGACGAGTACGTGCTGAACGGCGAGAAGATCTTCGTCACCTCCGGCGACCGGGCCGACCTGCTCGTCGTCTGGGCGACCCTCGATCGCGACAAGGGCCGCGCCGCGATCAAGTCCTTCGTGGTCGACCGGCACGCCCCCGGCGTGAAGCTCGATCGCCTCGAGCACAAGCTCGGCATCCGCGCCTCGGACACCGCGAACTTCGTCCTCGACAACGTCCGCGTGCCGAAGGAGAACCTGCTCGGCAGCCCGGAGATCGACACGAAGAAGTCGTTCGCGGGCGCGATGAAGACCTTCGACAACACGCGCCCGCTCGTCGCGGGCATGGCCCTGGGCGTCGCCCGCGCCGCCCTGGAGCGCACGCGCGAGCTGCTCGCCGAGGCGGGCATCGAGGTCGACTACGACCGCCCGGCGAGCGCGCAGCCGGGCCCCGCGGCCGAGCTGCTCGATATGGAGGCCGACTACGAGGCCGGCCTGCTGATCACTCTCGAGGCCGCTTGGATGGCCGACAACTCCAAGCCGAACTCGCTCCACGCGTCGATGGCGAAGGCCAAGGCGGCGCGCACCGCGGTCGACATCGCGCTGCGCTGCGTCGAGCTCTGCGGCGCCGCGGGTTACGGTGAGGACGAGCTCTTGGAGAAGTGGGCTCGCGACGCGAAGATCCTCGACATCTTCGAAGGCACCCAGCAGATCCAGCTTTTGATCATCGCCCGCCAGCTGCTCGATAAGAGCTCGGCGGAGTTGCGGTGACGCTTATCCCGCGAAGACGCGGAAAGGAAGGGAACGCCATGAACTCAAAGACACGCCCCGTGGCCGTGCTCGGCGGGAACCGGATCCCGTTCGCCCGCTCCAACGGCGCCTACGCCAAGGCTTCGAACCAGGACATGCTCACCGCCGCGCTCGATGGCCTGATCGAGCGCTTCGATCTCGCGGGTGAGCGCCTCGGTGAGGTCGCCGGCGGCGCCGTCCTCAAGCACAGCCGCGACTTCAACCTGACCCGTGAGTCCGTGCTCGGCACGAAGCTCGCCCCGGAGACCCCCGCCTACGACGTCGGCCAGGCCTGCGGCACCGGCCTGGAGACGGCGATCCTCGTCGGCAACAAGATCGCCCTCGGGCAGGTCGATTCCGGCATCGCGGCCGGCACCGACACGACCTCCGACGCGCCGCTCGCGCTCAACGACGACCTGCGCATGATCCTCCTGGAGGCGAACAACGCGAAGTCGAACGTTGATCGGCTCAAGGCGCTCGCCAAGATCCGCCCGGGCCACATCGTCCCCGAGATCCCGCGCAACGCCGAGCCGCGCACCGGCCTCTCGATGGGCGAGCACACCGCGATCATGGCCCGCGAGTGGGGGATCACGCGCGAGGAGCAGGACGAGCTCGCCGCGCGCAGCCACCAGAACCTGGCCGCCGCGTACGAGAGCGGGTTCAACGACGACCTGCTCACCCCGTACCTCGGTCTGGACCGCGACCAGAACCTGCGCCCCGACTCGACGCCGGAGAAGCTGGCCAAGCTGCGCCCGGTCTTCGGCGGGGAGAACGGCACGATGACGGCCGGCAACTCCACGCCGCTCTCCGACGGCGCGTCGGCCGTTCTGCTCGGCACCGAGGAGTGGGCCGAGGCCCACGGCCTGAAGCCGCTCGCCTACTTCGTGGACGCCGAGACAGCGGCCGTCGACCACGTGGTGCGCAAGGAGGGCCTGCTGATGGCCCCCGCCTACGCGGTCCCGCGGCTGCTCGAGCGCAACGGGCTCACGCTGCAGGACTTCGACCTATACGAGATCCACGAGGCGTTCGCGGCGCAGGTGCTGTGCACGCTGAAGGCGTGGGAGGACCCGGTGTTCTGCAAGCAGCGGCTCGGCCTCGACGAGCCGCTCGGGTCCATCGACCGCGAGAAGCTGAACGTGCACGGCGGGTCCCTGGCGGCCGGCCACCCGTTCGCCGCGACCGGCGGGCGAATCATCGCCGGGCTCGCCAAGGCGCTGGATGAGCGCGGCGGCGGGCGCGGCCTGATCTCGATCTGCGCCGCCGGCGGCCAGGGCGTGACCGCGATCCTCGAGCGCTAGGTAGGAGGCGAGACATGTCCGACCGTTACTCGCAGCTGATCAACACCCCAGTCGGCCGGCTCGTCGCCAAGAACGTCGGCCTTCCCCAGCCGGTCGAGCTCGACCGCTGGACCCCCGGCAGCCCCGTCATCGCCGGCGAGGTTCTGCTGGGCGCCGCCCCGGGTGGCCGCCTGGCGCCGCCGCTGGCGCGCGTGCTCGCCGACGTCGGCGCCACCGTCCGCACGAGCCTCGACGAAGTGCGGAGCGCTGCCGGCGAGGCCGGCCTGAACGCCGGGGTGTGGAACCCTGACGCCGCGGGCGAGGGCGACCGCTTCAAGGCGCTCGTCTTCGACGCGAGCGGCATCTCCGACTCGACCGAGCTCCGCGAGCTCTGGGCGTTCTTCCATCCGACGATCAGGCGCGTCGAGCGCTCGGGCCGCATCGTCGTCCTGGGCACGCCGCCCGAGGACTGCGACTCCCCGCGCGCGGCGACCGCGCAGCGCGCCCTGGAGGGCTTCACGCGCTCGGTCGGCAAGGAGGTCCGCAAGGGCGCGGCGGTGAACTTGGTCTACGTCGCGCCGAAGGCCGAGGAGCAGATCGACTCGACGCTGCGCTTCTTCCTCTCGCCCCGCTCCGCGTACGTCAGCGGCCAAGTCGTGCGCATTACGCCCGGCGCCACGCCGCCCGAGCTCGACTGGGACCGGCCGTTCGCCGGCAAGGTCGCGCTCGTCACGGGCGCTTCGCGCGGCATCGGCGAGGCGATCGCCCGCACGCTGGCGCGCGACGGCGCACACGTGGTTGGACTCGACGTGCCGCAGCTCGCCGATGACCTCGCCCGCGTGACGAACGAGATCGGCGGCTCGCAGGTGGTCGCGGACATCACCGAGGCGGATGCGCCCGCCACGATCCTCGACCACCTGAAGGCCGAGCACGACGGCGTCGACGTGGTCGTCCACAACGCGGGCGTGACGCGCGACAAGACGCTGGGCAAGATGGACGAACCGCGCTGGACCGTCCTCATGGACATCAACCTCTCCGCGCAGGAGCGCATCGACGACGCGCTGCTCGAGCGGGAGCTGCTGCGCGAGCACGGGCGCATCGTCTCGGTGTCCTCGATCTCCGGGATCGCGGGCAACGCCGGGCAGACGAACTACGCCACGTCCAAGGCGGGCGTGATCGGCATGGTGCAGTCGATGGCACCGGTATTCGCCGAGCGCGGCGCCACCATCAACGCCGTCGCGCCAGGGTTCATCGAGACCGCGATGACCGCCGCGATGCCGTTCGCCACGCGCGAGGCGGGCCGACGCATGAACTCGATGGCGCAGGGCGGGCGCCCTGTCGACGTCGCCGAGACGATCGGCTGGCTCGCGAGCCCGGCCTCGGGCGGCGTGAACGGTCAGGTCGTGCGCGTCTGCGGTCAGAGCCTGCTGGGGGCCTAGCGTGGCGACGCGCAAGCTTGACAGCCCGCCGTCGAGCCTCGGGATCTACGGCCGTGCCCTGCTTGGGGTCATCCCGGGCACGGGCTCGCTTCCGCTGATCGGCGGGCGCGAGGCCGACATCCCGCAGGACGTGCTCGAGCTCGACGCGACCGCCGAGCGCGAGCGCGTCGCGGAGTACTGCAAGGTCTGCGGATTCACGCTGCGCAACACGCTGCCGCCCACCTACCCGCACATCCTCGCGTTCCCCCTGCACATGGCGATGATCACGGACCGCCGGTTCCCGTATCCGGCGGCGGGGCTGGTCCACATCTCGAACTCGATCAAGCAGAAGCGGCCGATCGAGATCGATGAGCCGCTCGAGCTGCGGGTTCGCTTCACGAAGCTCGAGCCGCACCCGAAGGGCAAGCAGTTCACGATCATCACCGAGGCGCGGGCGGGCGCCGAGCTGGTCTGGGAGTCGACGAGCACGAACCTGCGCCGCGGCCGCGGCGATGAGTCGGCGCGCAAGGACGGCCCGAAGCTGCCCGACCCGCTTGAGCTCCCCGCGAGCGCCGAGTGGAAGCTCCCCGGCGACCTCGGCCGCAGCTACGGCGCGGTGTCGGGCGATCGCAACCCCATCCATATGTACGGGCTGACCGCGAAGGCGTTCGGGTTCCCGCGCGCCATCGCGCACGGGATGTGGACCAAGGCGCGGGCCCTGGCGGCGCTCGAGGGCCGGCTGGGCGAGTCGTTCTCCGTGGACGTGCGGTTCCTGCGCCCCATCCTGCTACCGGGCCGAGTCACGTTCGCCAGCGACGAGTCCGACGGCGGGATCGACTTCGGCGTGCGCAACACGAAGGGCGACAACCCGCACCTCACGGGCCGGCTGACGCCGGGCGCATAGTCCGGCCGCACGCGGCGCGGCGCGGCCGGGCGGCGCGGGCGCGTGGTGGCGAGCGCCTCGGCGGCGTGGTGGCGCGGCGCGTCGGGGAAGGGCTGCGAAGGAGGGGGATCGCATCGGAGGAATCGCGACCTCGCGAGCACCCCGCCACGCGAAATCGCAGTTAAGACGACGGCATCGTCGTAATCGCGAACTCACGGGAGCGCGGTTCACGAGTGCGCGATTTCGACGATGGGATCGTCGTAATCGCG
>CBFGWL010000002.1:0-97620 GCA_965652565.1 uncultured bacterium | reverse complement strand
GACGTGGGCTGAACGTCGGTGAGGGTGAGGCGGACTTCGCCGGAGCCCAGGGCTATCCGGCCGGACGGGGTCTCCACCACGAGGTTGCCGTCCTCGTCGATCCCGGCCGCGCGGCCGCTGCCGTCCGGGACCCGGCCCGCGCCCTCCCAGCTCACCGCGCGCCCGCGCAGCGCGTCGCGTCCCGCGAACTCCGCCCGCACCTCGGCGGGTGGGGCTTGGGTCCACCGGCCGAGCGCGCGCCGGAGCGCGGGCAGCGCGCCATCGGGGGTAACGCCGTGATCCAGCGAGGTCGCGGGCCAGCGCAGCTCGCCGGGGAACTCGTCGTCGGCGATCGCCAGGTTGAGGCCGATGCCGATCACCGCCCACTCGGGCGGCCGCGCCTCGATCAGGACTCCCGCCAGCTTGCGCTCGCGCAGCCACACGTCGTTCGGCCACTTGACCTGGCAGCGCACCGGCGCGAGCTCCTCGGCCGCCTCGCAAACCGCGATCGGGACGGCCAGCGGGAGCAGCGTGTGGGAGAGGTCGAGCGGGCGCAGGATGGCGGAGCACAGCAGCGCCGCGCCCGGCGGCGCCGTCCACCGGCGACCGTGGCGCCCGCGCCCCGCGGTCTGCTCGTCCGCGGTCACGATCGTGCCGGACTCCGCGCCCCCCTCGGCGAGCTCGCGCGCGTGGTCGTTGGTCGAACCGACGGTGCGCAGGTGGATGTGGGGACCGTCGAACGCCGCGCTCATCCCGACTCGTCTCGGATGACGACCTCGTCATCGCGGCCGACGCCGAGCAGCTCGGCCGCGCTGCCGCGGTTGACCGCGAGTCCAAGCCGGCCGCTCGAATCGCCGTAGAGCGCCAGCTCCCCCTCGGCGACGGCTCCGAACGTGGGCGCGACCGTGGCGCGATGGGTCGCGCCGCCTGCCTCCAGGCTCACCGCGCCGTCGAAGCCGACTTCATCCGCGCGCGCGTCGAGCACGACGTTGCCGTAGCGGTCCGCGTAGAGGACGTGCGCGCGAGCCTCGCCCGCCGCAACCTCCGGCGTGGGCAACTCGAGCGCGACCAGCTCACCCGGGTCGAGCTCCTCCCCCGCGCTCGCCAGCGGCCGGCCCGCGGCGAGATGGGCCGCGACCGGGGCGAACACGTCGCGACCGTGAAACGTGCGCGCCGGCGGCTCGAGCCGCAGCGAGCTCGCCGAGACGTCCACCGCCTCCGCAACGCCCCCGAGGCGCTCGGCCGCCAGGGTCAGCAGGCCGTTGTCGGGACCCACCAGGAAGCTCTCGCCGGCGCGCAGCGCGACACCGCGGCGCTCGGTGCCCACCCCTGGGTCGACCACCGCGAGGTACACGGCCGGGCCCGCCCGGTAGGCGACGGCCTCCAGTGCGAGCGCGCCCCGGCGCACGTCGCCCGGGGAGATCCCGTGCGTGAGATCGACCACGCGCGCGCCCCGCGCGAACCGCTCGATCACGGCCCGACAGGCGCCCGCGAACTCATCCTCGTAACCGAAGTCGCTCAGGAACAGGACCGGCCGCTCGAACGATGCGGGATTCTCGCCCACGGCCCCAGGCTAAGCGATCCGGACCGCCCGGATCGGGGACGGGCTCGTCAGCCGCGCGTGATCTCGAAGCGGCGGCTCAGCTCGCGCGCGCGTCGGCGAGCAGCGCCTCGAGCACGCCGTCGGGGTCGTGGCGCTCGGCCTCGACGTGGACGGTGAGCCCGGCCTCCCGCGCCGTCGCGCTCGTCACCGGGCCGATTGAGACGAGACGGGCGGCGGGCGGGAACTCGCCGCCCGTGATCTCGAGGAAGTTGCGGACGGTGGAGGACGAGGTGAACGTCACGTAGTCGGCCTCGCGCGCCGCTTCCAGCGCGCCGTCGGCGGGCGCCTCCCGCACCGTCTCGTAGAGCGGCACGACGTCGACCCGGGCGCCCCGGTCGCGCAGCGCGTCGGGCAGCACGTCGCGCGCCTCGGCCGCGCGTGCGACGAGCACCGGCCGGCCCTCGAGCGGCAGCGGCTCCAGCGCCTCCACGAGCGCCTCGGCGACGGAGCGCTCCGGAACGACGTCGGCGATCACGCCGTGCTCGCGCAGCGCCCGCGCGGTGCCCGGGCCGATCGCGGCGACCTGGGCGTTGGCCAGCGCCCGCGCGTCGCGGCCGTGCCCGGCCATCGCCTGAAACAGCGCGCGCACCCCGTTGGGGCTCGTCAGGCAGACGAGCGCGTACGCATGCAGGGACTCGACCGCGTCGCGCACCGCCTCCGTGTCGAGGCGCTGCTCGATACGGATCGCGGGCAGCTCGACGACCTCCGCGCCGAGCGCGCCCAGCGCGGCAGCCAAACCGCTGGCCTGCGCCCGCGCGCGCGTGACGACCACGCGCTTGCCGTGCAGCGGCCTGCGCTCGAGCCAGGCGATGCGCTCGCGGCGCCTCGCGACCTCCCCGAAGAGCAGGATCGCGGGCGGGCGCAACCCGGCCTCCTCGACCGCCGCGGGCAACCCGGCCGTCGTCGCGCTCACCACGCGCTGGCCGGGATGGGTCCCGCGTTCGATCGCGGCGGCGGGCTCGTCGGGGTCGCGGCCCGCGGCGACGAGCTGCCTGGAGATCTCCGGCAGGTTCTTCACGCCCATGTAGAGGACGAGCGTGCCGGGGAACCGCGCGAGCGCCTCCCAGTCGAGCGCGCTCTCGGGCTTGGCCGGGTCCTCGTGGCCGGTGACGAAGGCGACCGCGGAGGCGTCGTCGCGATGGGTGACCGGGATGCCCGCGTACGCGGGCGCCGCCACCCCCGCGGTCACGCCTGGGACGACCTCGAACGGGATCCCCGCGTCGGCCAGCGCCTCCGCCTCCTCACCGCCGCGGCCGAAGACGAATGGGTCGCCGCCCTTGAGGCGCACGACGGAGAGCCCGCGGCGCGCCCGCTCGACGAGCTCGCGCTCGATCCCCTCCTGCGGGACGGCTACCTCGCCGGGCCCCTTGCCCACGTAGAGCAGCTCCGCGTCGGCCCGCGCGCCGGCGAGCGCGTCGGCCGGGATCAGCCGGTCGTGGAGAATCGCGTCCGCGCTCGCGATCAGCTCACGCGAGCGCACCGTCATGAGCGCTGGATCGCCGGGCCCCGCGCCGACGAGATACACGACCCCCGCGCGAGCGCTCACCCCGCCTCCCGCGTGGCACGCTCCAGGATCTCCCGGGCGCCCTGGTCCTCGAGCTTCTCGACCAGCGCCTCGGCAAGCGCGACCGGCTGCGCCGGATCGCCGCGGACCGCGTCGCGCACCCACTGCGAGCCGTCCGGCATGCCCGCGAAGGCGGCCAGTGCGAGCGTCCCGTCCATGTGGCGCGCGCAGACGCCGAGCGGCGTGTCGCAAGTCGCCTCGAGCGCGTCGACCACGGCGCGCTCGGCCGTGTACTCGACGAGCGCGTTGCGGTCGGTCACCCTGCCGGCGGCCGTCAGCGCCTCCTCGTCGTCGCTGCGCGCCTGCAGCGCCAGCGCGCCCTGCCCGGGGGCGGGCACCATCTCCGCGGCGGAGAACCGGAAGCTGATCGCGTCGGCCAACCCCAGGCGCACGAGCCCCGCCGCGGCGAGCACGAGTCCGTCGACCTCGCGCTCGGTGAGCTTGCGCAGCCGCGTGTCGACGTTGCCGCGCAGCTCGACGACGTCGAGATCGGGACGGACGGCGAGCAGCTGCGCGCGCCGGCGCAGGCTGGCGGTGCCCACGCGCGCGCCCTCGGGCAGCTCGGCGAGCGAGCCCACCGCCCCGACGAAGACATCGGCGGGGTCCTCGCGCAGCGGCACGCCGGCGAGGGCGAGCCCCGGCGTCGCCTCGCCGGGCACGTCCTTGGCGGAGTGCACGGCCAGATCGGCCTCGCCGTCGAGCAGCGCCCGCTCGACGCCGCGGACGAAGCGCGCCTTGTCGCCGGGCTCGCCGTCGCTCGTCACGGGAACGAGCTCGGCCCCGCCCAGGGCGGTCGCGACCCACTGCGCCTGCGTGAGCGCCAGCTTGCTCGAACGCGTCGCGATCCTCATCGGCCGGGTTCCCGGGTCACTTGCGGCGCCGGCGGCGCGCCTCGAGATCGCTCACCTGAGCTTCGGACTCCTCGTGCGGCTCGGTGCCGACGTCGAGGCCGAAGAGCTCGCGTGCGGCATGCACGCTGGCCGCCCCGTCGCCGTCGGCCGCGGCGCGCTTGAGCCGCAGCGTCGGCTCGTGCAGGATCCGGCTCGCGACCGCGCGCGCCAGCTTCTCGATGCGCTCGCGATCTGCCTCGCTCAGCGACTCCCAGCGGCCCTCGTTCTCGGCCAGCACCCGCGCGGCGATCTGCTCGCCCCGCGCGCGCAGCGCCGCGACGGTGGGCGTGACCCGCTGGGCCGCGAGCCACTCGTCGAAGCGGCCGAGCTCGTCCTCGAGGATCGACTCGGCGCGCCGCGCCTCGCGCTCGCGCCCGCTGGCGTTGCGCTCAACGAGGCTCTGCAGATCGTCCATGTCGGCGACGCTGACGCCGCGCAGCTCGCGACACTCCGGATGCACGTCGCGCGGCACGGCGAGGTCGATCAAAAGCAGCGGGCGCGCGTCGCGCGCGGCGACCACCTCGTTCAGGTCCTCGCGCTCGATCACGTGATGCGGCGAGCTCGTGGAGGAGACGACGATATCGGCGCCGGTCAGCATCTCGGGCAGCTCCTCGAAGCGCACCGCGCTCCCACCGAAGCGCGAGGCAAGCCCAATCGCGCGGTCGTAGTGGCGGTTGGCGATGAAGACCGCGTCGACGCCGCGATCGGCGAGCGCCTTCGCGGTCAGCTCGGCGGTCTCACCCGCGCCGATCACGAGCACCCGCCGCTCGTCGAGCTCTCCCAGCGTGCGCTCCGCGAGCTCCACCGCGACGTAAGGCACGGACAGCGTCCGCTCGGAGATGCCGGTCTCCGAGCGCGCTCGCTTGCCCGCCGCGAGGGCGCCGCGGAAGAGGCGGTTGAGGATGGGCCCGGTCGCGCCCTCGACGAGCGCGAGCTCGTACGCGCGCTTCACCTGCCCCTGAATCTCCGCCTCGCCGATGATCATCGACTCGAGGCCCGCGGTCACCCGGAAGAGGTGCCCGGCTGCGTCGGCGCCGCGCAGCGAGTAGAGATGCGAGAGCAGGCCCGTCGGTGGGATGCCCGCGCCCTCGGCGAGCACCGCGAGCGCCCGCGACTCGGCGCCCACCGGGTCGTCCGAGTACAGGTAGATCTCGGTGCGGTTGCACGTGGAGATCGCGGCCGCCTCGGCCACCTCCTCGTTGTCGACGAGCTCCGCGAGCGCGCTGACCGCACGCCCCTCCGTGAGGGCGAGGCGCTCGCGCATCTCGAGCGGCGCCGTCTTGTGTGAGACGCCCAGCGCGAGCAGCTCGCTCATCATCGCCCCCTGGCCTGCGCGGTCCGCTCGGGGTCGGCGGCCGCCGCCGGGGGCGGCTGCGCCTCGTCGCGCCGGCGCTCGGCGAGCTCTGCCAGCTCGCTGAGCTGATCGCGCGTCCGCTGGATGCGCGCCGCGAGGATCGCGACGTAGATCAGGATCAGCGCGAGGAAGACGAGGTAGGCGGCCGCGACGTACTTGCCGGCCTCATCGAGCGGCAGCGCGGGCATCAGCGGGCCCCTTCCACGGGCGGGACGGGCGCGATCCGCGAGTGGGCGCCGACGGGGGCGGCCTCATCGAGCGCGCGCCGCAGGCGGTTGACCTGCCCGCGCGTCTGCTTGGCAGCGATCTCAAAGCGCACCATCGTCACGAAGAGCAGCAGCATGCCCGCCAGCGCGACGAGGAACGTGAACATCATCGAGCCGGGCAGCCCGCCCTCAGCGGTCGCGAAGACGCGGGGATGTACGAGCGACTCGGCCATGCGCACCGCCATGAAGTTGAGCGGAACGAAAGCGCCCGCGGTGATCGCGAACACCGAGGCGTAGCGCGCCTGGCGCTCGCGGTCCTCGATCGCGTAGCGCAGGGGGTAGTAGGTCGCGTAGAGCAGGTAGACGATCAGGAACGAGACCAGGGTCGGCTCCTCCCACACCCACCACTGCCCCCATGACGCCTTCGCCCAGATCGCCCCAGTGATGAGCGCGCCGGTGCCGAAGATGATCGCGATGTGGATCGAGACGTAGGAGCGGAAGTCGTGGATGCTCTCGCCGGTGCGCAGGTGCCGGATCGCGTGGATCCCGGCCGCGATGAACCCGACGAGCGCGGCGATCGCGATCGGCACGTGCAGGTAGAAGATCTTCTGGATGAAGCCCTGGTCCGCGTCGTTCGGCGCGTAGAAGAAGACCAGCGCGAAGGCCGCCACCAGCACGACCGTGGTGGCGAGCGCCATGAGTGGGAGGCTCGGCATCTTCAGCTTCATATGCGTGCGGGCGCCGCTCAGTCCTCGACGAGGAAGTCGTAGACGGCGTAGCCGACCAGAAGGAAGGTTAGATCGTAGAGCGCAAGGGTCGCCGCCCACTTGCCCACGCCGTCGAACTGCGGGCCGTCGGCGGCGAGCAGGGGCTCGGCAGCGCCCGCGGCCGCGATCGTGAGCGGGACGAGCAGCGGCAGGAGCACGAGCGGCGTCAGCAGATCGCGCGCCCGGGAGTTCGCGCCGATCGTCGAGACCACCGCGCCCGTCGCAGCGAGGCCGAGGTCGACCAGGACCAGGACGCCCGCAAGCGGCAGCAAACCGCTCCACTCGTCCAGGAAGAAGGCGGCGAACACCGGCAGCGCGATCGCCTCGAGCACGACCAGGTAGATCACGAGCGCGACGACCTTGGCCCAGAAGAGCGCCGCGGTGTCCACGGGCGCCAGGCGGATCGCGTCGAAGCCGCCCTCGTCGCGCTCGGGCACGAAGAGCCGATTGATCGCCAGCAGCGCCGCGAACAGCACGGTGACGAGCAGCACGCCCGCGGCGAGGCTGCCGTCGAGCGTGGTGCGATCCAGCCCGAAGCGGAAGATCACGAAGGTCGTGACCGCAAAGAGCACCATCGCGGGCAGCGACTGCAGCGTGCGCAGCTCGACGCGCAGATCCTTGGCGAGGATCGCCCGGAACGCACTCACGCCGGCGCCCCCGCGTAGACGGCGCGCGCGTCCGCCGCGCCGATCCCGTCGGCCGGGCCCTCGTAGGCGGGGCGCCCGTCCGCGCTCAGGACCAGCACGCGGTCGGCCTCGGCGAGCCCGCCCTCCACGTCGTGCGTGACCACCACCCGCGTGCGGCCGGGGGCCGGGCCGAGCAGCGGCGCGACGGTCGCGAGCCCGTGCGGGTCGAGGTGGGCGGCGGGCTCGTCGAGCAGGAGCAGCTCCGGATCGTGCAGCAGGCACCGGCAGACCGCGAGCCGCTGGAGCTGACCGGCCGAGAGCGTGCGCACGATCTGCGCCTCGCGGCGCTCCATGCCCACCGCCGCGAGCAGCTCGCGACGGCGCGCCACCGGATCGGCAACGCGGTGCAGCCGGGCGTGGAAGTCGAGCGCCTCGGCGACGGTGAGGTCGCGGTAGAGCAGCGGCGAGTGGGCGAGGTAGCCGATGCGCCCACGCGCCCGCCAGGCGTCCTTCGGGATCGGCGCGCCCAGAACCTCGAGCTCGCCGCCGCTCGCGCGCAGCAGCGTGGCGAGGATCCGCAGGAGCGTCGACTTGCCGGCCCCGTTGGGGCCGAGCACGACGAGCGTGCTCCCGCGGGCGAGCTCGAAGGTGACGTCGCGCAGGACGGGCTCGTCCGCGTACTCGCGGCGCAACCCGCGGGCGCGCACCGCGAGCCCGTCGGCCGATCCCGGCGCGGTTGACTCAGACATCGCCGGGGATCTTTCCAGTACGCCCGCCGCGCGGACGGCCGAAGGCCGCGTGGGCGTAACGTTGGTCATGGTCCTGCATCGCTGGCTAACCGCGTTTCTCGTGATCGCCGCCGCCGCGGCGGTAGCCGCCGGTGTCGTGTTCGCGGACGACGAGGGGCCCGGCGACGGCGAATCGGACGCGCCGCCGAGCGTGGGCGCCCCGCCCGCGGAGGAGCCGCCGCGGGCCACACCGCACGCTTCCCGCCGGCCTGCGCGCGGCGCCCTCGGGAGCATCGAGTGGCGCGACTCGCGCGCGCTCGGCGAGCACCACGACGGCCGGCTCCAGCGGGGGGTGCTGCTGCCGTACGAGGGAGCCACCTTCTTCACGTGGCACCCGGTGAAGAGGCGCAAGCCGAACCCGGCCTGGCGGCGCTGGGGAACGGATGTGCTCATCCGGCGCGCGCTGAGGGTGCTGCGGGAGTTCGCGCGGGCGCACCCGCGCGCCCCGCGCGTGGGGATCGGCGACATCGCCCGCGAGCACGGTGGCGACTTCGGCCCGGAGGTGAGCGGCGGCCTCGGCCACGTCTCGCACCAGAACGGGCTCGACATCGATGTCTACTACCCCCGGCGCGACGGCCGCGAGCGCGCGCCGCGCCGGGTCGGCGAGATCGATATGGACCTCGCCCAGGATCTCGTCGACCGCTTCGTCGCGGCGGGCGCTGTGCGCGTCTTCGTGGGCCCCGCCACTCCGCTGCGCGGGCCACGCGACGTGGTCGTGCCGCTCGCCCACCACGACGATCACCTGCACGCGCGCTTCGCGCCCTGAGCGGGCGCCGCGGGCTCAGCCGCGTTTGCGCAGCACGCGCGCGCCGAGCGTGGCGAGCGGCCGGGCGCCCTCACGCAGGGCGCGGGCCCGGCCGCCGTTGCGCCCGTAGAGCAGCCGCGCGGTCGCGCGCACCGCGTTGCCGAGCGTGCGGTCGTAGGGCTGCCACCAGAAGTTCCGGGTGAGCCCGGGCTCCCAGGAGACGAGCTTGATGTTGGTGCACTCGTAGAAGCCGAACTTCGAGTGCGAGCGGCCGAGGCCCGACTCCTTGACGCCGCCCCAAGAGCACTGGGCGGCCCCGTGGGAGTAGGAGTGGTCGTTGATCCAGACCATCCCCGACTCGATGCGCCGCGCCATGCGCTCACCCTTGGCGCGGTCCTTCGTCCAGATCGAGGCGCCCAGCCCGAAGTTGGAGTCGTTCGCCCGCGCGAGCGCCTCCTCCTCCGAGCCGACGACGATGATCGGCACGACGGGCCCGAAGATCTCCTCGCGCATGATGCGCATGTCGTCCTCGACCCCGGCGAGCACGGTCGGGGCGATGAAGCGGCCCGGGTAGCCGTCGAGCTCACGCGGCCCGCCGGTGAGCCGGTCGGCGCCCCTGGCGAGCGCGTCGTCCACCAGCTCCGTGACCAGATCGGCCTGCTCGGGCGAGACCATCGGGCCGATCTCCGTGTCCCAGTCCAGGGGATCGCCGACCTTGAGCTGCTCGGTGCGCCGCTTGACGCCCGCGAGGAACTCGTCGGCCACCGACTCGACGACGTAGGTGCGCTCGATGCCCGAGCACGTCTGGCCCGCGTTCGCGAACCCGCCCCACACGCAGCCCGAGACCGCGTTGTCGAGATCGGCGTCCGCGCAGACGATCTGCGGGTCCTTGCCGCCGAGTTCAAGCACCGACCCCTTCAGGTTGCGCGCGCAGACCTCGCCCACGCGCCGGCCGACCTCGACCGAGCCGGTGAAGAAGACCTTGCCGACGCCCGGCTCCTCGCAGATCGCCTCGCCGATCACGCCGCCGCCGTGCACGGTCCGCACGAGCCCCTCGGGCAGGCCGCCCGCCTCGAAGATCGCCTGGATGCGCTCGCCGAGCAGGGGCGTGAGGCTCGCCGGCTTGAGGATCACACCGTTGCCCGCCATGAGCGCGATCGCCACCTCGCCGAACGGGATCGACCACGGGTAGTTCCACGGCGCGATCACGCCCACGACGCCGATCGGCTCGTAGCTGAAGTGGCTGCGCTTCGTCTTCAAATACAGCTGCGGGAAGCGAATCGGCTCGTCGCGGAGGATCTTCGGCCCCTCCTCGGCGCACCAGTTGAGGGCGTCGATGGTGGGCACGACCTCCATCGTGTAGCTCTCGACGATCGGCTTGCCCTGCTCGCGCGTGAGCAGCTCGGCGACCTCGTCCATCTGCTCGACGAGCGCGGCCGCGGTGCGCTCCATGTAGCGCGCGCGGTCCTCGAGCGTGAGCTGCGCCCAGAACGGTTGAACCTCGGCGATGTCGGCGACGACGCCGGCGACGTCCCCCGGCTCGATCGTCTCGACCGCGCCGAGCAACTCCCCCGTTGCGGGGTTGCGTGACTCGAGTTGCCCCATCCCGAGCGCAGTCTAGACCCGCGCCGCCCTCGGCTCCCACGGTTCCCGGCGCATACGCAGGCCGGAGCCCCCCTCAGGCTCCGGCCTCCCCGCCATTTCTTTGCGCTCTCGCCACCCGCCAATGAAGTGAGAGCGGTGCCGAGCACGTCCCCCGAGCGCGCTCAGCATGCCCTAGAACACGGCATCGCGCAGGAAGTTGCGCACCTTTCGGTAACGCTTTTCCCGGGATACCTAACCCGTCTCGCCGCGGCGCTTGCGCAACCACTCCAGGCGCTCGCGCAGGGTGCGCTCGAAACCGCGATCGACGGGCTCGTAGAAGCGGGTGCCGCGCAGCTCGGGCGGCAGGAGCTCCTGCTCGGAGACGCCGCCGGGCTGGTCGTGCGGATACACGTAACCTCGGCCCCGACCGAGCGCCTTGGCCCCCGGGTAGTGGGCGTCGCGCAGATAGTCCGGGGGCAGCTTCGCCCCGTGCTCGCGCACGTGGCGCATCGCGGCGCCGATCGCGGTGGTCGCGGCGTTGGACTTCGGCGCGAGCGCCAGGTAGGCCGCCGCCTGCGAGAGGTTGAGCACGCACTCGGGCAGGCCGACGCGATCCACGGCCGCGGCTGCCGCGTTCGCGACGACGAGCGCCTGCGGGTCGGCGTTGCCCACGTCCTCCGAGGCGAAGATCACCATCCGCCGCGCGATGAAGCGCGGGTCCTCCCCACCCTCGAGCATGACCGCGAGGTAGTAGAGGGAGGCGTCCACGTCCGAGCCGCGGGTCGCCTTGATCCACGCCGAGATGTAGTCGTAGTGGCGATCCCCCTGGCGGTCGTAGCTGAGCGCCTTGCGCTGCAGCGCGTCCTCAGCGGTCGCCAGATCCACGGCGTGCCCGCCCGCCCGGGCCGCCTCCACGGCCCGCTCCAGGGCACCCAAGGCTGCGCGCGCGTCGCCGCCGGCCCGGGTCGCCAGCAGCTCGAGCGCATCGTCGGCCACCTCCGGCGGGTCGGCGATCCCGCGCTCGGGCTCCGTGAGCGCGCGCCGCAGCACCTGGGTGATCTGCTCGGGGCCGAGCTCGCGCAGCTCGTAGATCTGGCTGCGGGAGAGCAGCGCGGAGTTGACCTCGAAGTAGGGGTTCTCCGTCGTCGCCCCGATCAGCGTGATCAGCCCGTCCTCCACCGCTGGAAGCAGCGCGTCCTGCTGCGCTTTGTTGAAGCGGTGGATCTCGTCGAGAAAGAGCACGGTGCGGCGCCCGCCCCGGCGGCGCTCGCGGGCGCGCTCGATCACGGCCTTCACCTCCGCCTTGCCCGCGTTCACGGCCGACTCCTCCTCGAAGGCCGCGTCGGAGGCGCCGGCCATGATCCGCGCCAGGGTGGTCTTGCCCGTCCCGGGCGGCCCGTAGAGGATCGCCGAATGCGGCTCGCCGGTCTCGATCGCCGTGCGCAGCGTCGAGCCGGGTGCGAGCAGGTGCTCCTGCCCGACCAGCTCGTCGAGCGTGCGCGGGCGCATCCGAACCGCGAGCGGCGCCCCTGGGCCGCCGTCGCCGGCGGAGCCGGCGGAGCGTTCGGGGGCGTCGTCGAAGAGCCGCTCCGTCATCCACCTCCCAGTATCGCCACCCCGGCGGCGAATGCCGTGGCGGACCCGCCGGTAAGGTGAAGCGATGGCCCAGACGGCCCCCACAACGAGCGCCGGACCGGGCGCCGACGCCGTCCGGCTCCTGTCCGAGCTGATCCGGATCGACACGGTCAACCCACCCGGCAACGAGCAGCCCGCTCAGGATCTGCTCGCGACGACGCTCTCCGAAGCGGGTTTCGAGTGCGAGCTGCTCGCCGACATCCCGGGCCGGCCGAACCTCGTCGCGCGGCTGCCGGGCAGCGCCCCGGGCCCCACCCTGGGCCTGCTCAGCCATGTCGACACGGTCCCCGCCGATCCCGCGGAGTGGTCGTTCGATCCGTGGTCGGGCGAGATCCGCAACGGCTACGTCCTCGGCCGCGGGGGCCAGGACATGAAGGACCAGGTGGCGAGCGAGGTCGCCGCAGCGGCGTGGCTCGCCCGCGAGGGTTGGCGGCCGGAGCGCGGCGAGCTCAAGATCTTCGTCACGGCCGACGAGGAGACCGGCGCGCACCACGGCGCGCAGTGGCTCACCCGCGAGCACCCCGACAAGGCTTACGCGGACATGGTCGTGAACGAGGGCGCCGGGGCCCTCTTCGAGATCGAGGGCAAGCGCTTCTACGGCCTGAGCGTCGGCGAGAAGGGCGTCTTCCGCTTCTGGCTGCGCGCCCGCGGGCGAGCCGGACACGGCTCCGTACCGGGCCTCGGCGACAACGCGCTGCTGCGCCTCGCGCCGGCGATCGCGCGCTTCGCCGAGCAGCCGCCGCTCGAGCCCAACGCGCCCGGCGTCGAGTTCCTGCGCCGCACCCTGGGGCGTGAGGTCGACACCTCGAACCCCGGCGATCTCGTCGCGGCCGTCGCCGAGCTCGGGCGGGTCGCCCCCGAGCTGGCGACCTACATCGCCGAGCCGATGCTGCGCGTGACGATGGTGCCGACCCGCATCGAGGCCTCGCAGAAGGACAACGTGATCCCGTCGAAGGCGCAGGTCGTGGTGGACACGCGCGTGCCGCCTGGCCTCGGCGAGGACTACGTGCGCGAGCGCATCGCGGAGGTGCTGGGCGAGTACGACTCGCAACTCGAGGTCGAGTTCATCGAGAAGGTGATCGGCAACCAGTCGCCCTTCGAGTCGCCGCTCACGGACGCGATCCGCGCCTGGCTCGCCCGCGTCGATCCCGAGGCGACGCTCGTGCCGACCGTGATGGCGGGCTTCTCCGACAGCCGCTGGTGGCGCGCCGCGTTCGACAGCGCGGTGGTCTACGGCTTCCATCCCCAGCGCGAGATCGACCTGTTCGACTCCGCGCCGCTCGTGCACGGAGCCGACGAGCTCGCCGCCGTCTCCGACGTGGAGTTCGCGGCCGACTTCTTCGCCGAGTTGCCCAGGAGGATCCTCGGTGGCTGAGGACGCCCAGGCCCAGCAAGGCGCGCAGGCGGAGGCGCCCAAGCTGCGATTGGGCGGCATGGCGTTGCGCAACGGCCTGCTCATCCACGGGCCGACGAGCTGGTCGGTGGCCGTGCGCAACCGCGCCGGCGAGATCGAGGTCACCTCGGGACGCAAGCCGGTGCTCTCGCGCGGGCGCCTGGGCCGGATCCCGTTGTTGCGCGGGCCGCTGCGCCTCGCGGAGGCGGTCGCCGTGCTACCGCTCGCCCGGCTGCGCTCGCGCTCGGCGCGCCTGCCCTACGAGGATCCGCGCGTGATCCTGACCGCGGCCGGCGTGGCCGCCGCCAGCGCCGCTGCTCGTCGCCTCGCCCGCGGCGACGCCACCCGCGAGGCGATCGTGGGCGTGCTCGGCATCCTGCCGGCGTTCGCCGCTCTGCGTGATCGCGACCTGGCCGCCTACCACGGCGCCGAGCACAAGGCGATCGGCGCCTACGAGTCGGGCGGCAGCGCGGCCGACGAGCCCAAGGAGCATCGCCGCTGCGGGTCGAACCTGCTCGTGCCGATGGTGGCGCTCAGCGTCGCGGGCCAGGTGGCCGTCGAGCGAGCCTTCGAGAAGCCGAACGCCGTCCACCGAGGCGTCGCCTCGCTGCTCTCCACCGGCGCGGCGGTCGAGCTCTTCGCGTTCGCGGAGCGCAAGCCGGACGCGGCGCTCTCGCGGGCCGTGCACGGGACGGGGCATGAGATCCAGCGGCTGATCTCGACGCGCGAGCCGACGCCGGATCAGCTCGCCGTGGCCGAGGCCGCGGTCGAGGAGCTGCTACGGGTCGAGGGGAATTCTGCCGATACGAACGCAGAGAACCCTCAACCCGAGCGCACATGAGCCCGGCTTTCCTCTTCTTCTTCGACTCATACGACCAGTTCGTCGACGACCTGCTCATGCCGTGGTCGCCGATCCTGCTGGTGCTCGTCATCGGCTACTTCATGTGGCGCACGTTGCGGCTCATGCCGCGGACGAAGCCGCAGGAGATCACGCCGCGGTCGAAGAGCTCGGTGAGCTGGGCCGACATCGCCGGCGTCGACGAGACGAAGGCGGAGCTCCAGGAGGTCGTTGACTTCCTCTCCGATCCCGCCCGCTTCAAGCGGTTGGGCGCGAAGGTCCCGAAGGGGATCCTCCTCCACGGCCCGCCCGGCACGGGCAAGACGCTGCTGGCCAAGGCGGTGGCGCACGAGTCCGGCGCGAGCTTCTTCAGCCAGTCGGCGTCCTCGTTCATCGAGATGTTCGCCGGGCTGGGCGCGGCGCGCATCAGGCGGCTCTTCCGCGAGGCGCGCGAGAACGCGCCGGCGATCGTCTTCATCGACGAGCTCGACGCGGTCGGCGCGCAGCGCGGCTCGGACATCTCCGGCGAACGCGACCAGACCCTCAACCAGCTGCTCGTGGAGATGGACGGCTTCGACGCGCGCGACGACGTGATCGTGATGGCCGCGTCGAACCTGCTCGAAAAGCTCGACAAGGCGCTCCTGCGTCCCGGCCGCTTCGACCGCCAGATCTTCGTGCCGCCGCCCGACATGGTCGGGCGCGTGCGCATTCTCGAGGTGCACACGCGCGACAAGCCGCTCGCCCAGGAGGTGGATCTCGAGCGCGTGGCGCGCCACGCTTCCGGGCTGACCGGCGCCGACCTGGCGAACCTCGCGAACGAGGCGGCGATCGTGGCCGGTCGCAACGGCCGCGAGTTCATCGTCCAGAGCGACTTCGAGGACGCGCTCGAGCGCGTGGTGGCCGGCCTGCAATCGCGGCGCGTGATCACCGCACACGAGAAGCGCGTAGTCGCCTGGCACGAGGCCGGGCACGCGCTCGTCTCCGAGCTCCTGCCGACGGTCGACAAGGTCCAGAAGGTCTCGATCGTCCCGCGCGGCAAGGCGCTGGGCTACACGCTCAACCTGCCGCAGGAGGACCGCTACCTCAAGTCGCGCGAGGAGCTCATCGACTACATGAAGGTCCTGCTCGCGGGCCGCGTCGCCGAGCAGATCACCTTCGGGCGAATCACCACGGGCGCCGCCGACGACCTCAAGCGGGTGACCGCGATCGCGCGCTCGATGGTCTACGAGTACGGGATGGGCACGCAGATCCGCGCCCACCAGGTCCCCGCCGACGATTGGACGACCTCCGAGGCGCTGCGCCAGCTCCGCGACGAGGAGGTGACCGCGATCGCCGACGAGGCGTACCGCGGCGCCTACCGCCTGCTCGTCGATCACCGCGACCTGCTCGACGCCGTGGCCGAGCGCCTGCTCGATCACGAGGTCATCGAGCGCGAGGAGATCCAGGAGATCATGCGCTCGCGCCCCGTGAACGGCGGCGCGCCCGCGGCGCGCGAGGGACGCGCGGAGCCCCAGGCCGGCGCTTCGGCCGAGGCGCTGGCCGGCGATCCCGGTGAGCGCCCGCCGGGATCCCCAGGCGACTGACCGGCGAGCGCGCCTGAATAGACTCCGGCCCGATGTTCGGGCTCATCGACCACGTTGGCGTCGCCGTCAAGGATCTCGACGCCGCCATCAAGCTGTATGAGTCGACGCTGGGCATGCCGCTGGTCCACCGCGAGACCGTGGAGGAGCAGGGCGTCGAGGCGGTGCTCCTCGACGTCGGGCCATGCCACGTCGAGCTGCTGCGCCCGCTCGGCGAGGGCACGCCGGTGGGCAAGTTCCTTGCGCGCAAGGGCCCGGGCCTGCACCACGTCGCCTATCGCGTCGAGGACATCGAGGCGGCGCTCAGCGAGCTGAAGGCGCGCGACGTCGAGCTCATCGACAGCGAGCCGCGCACCGGCATTCGCAACAGCCGCGTCGCCTTCCTGCACCCGCGCGCCACCGACGGCGTGCTGACCGAGATCGTCGAACCCGCGGAGGACCATTGATGGCCGAAGAGCGACAGAAGGTTGAGATCGGATTCGGGATCGGGCAGGTCCTCTCCGTGAAGCTGACGCAGGAGGAGCTGAACGACCTGCGCAAGGCCGTCGAATCCGGCGACGGCTGGTACGACCTGAAGCCCCAGGAGGGCGAGATCGCGATCAACCTCGCGACCGTCGTCTTCATCCGGGTCGCGGACTCCCAGCACCGCATCGGCTTCACAGGCTGACCCGCCTCGGGCAGGAGGGGGCGCGGCGCCGGGAACGGCGGAGCCGGCGGCGTCGGGGACAGCCGCTACGCCCCCAGCCGCTCCCAGAGCTCCGATTCGGCCGCCAGCACCGCGTCGGCCGCGGCGCTGATGCGCCGCCAGTGCTCAGGGCTCGGGTCCCCCTCCTCCTCGCTGGCCGCGAAGAGCTCAGCGGCGAGCGCGCTCCAGCGCTCCGCGGCCTCGTGCGCGGCGGGCGCCGCCGGGTTGGCGAGCTCGTCGAGGAAACGCCCGTACATCGCGCGGAAGTTGCCGCCGCCCGTACCCCGGCGTTCGATCACCTGGTAGGCGAAGCGCGCGCTCCACTGCCAGTCCTCGAGCAGCCCGGGCCACTCGCCCACCTCAGCGGCGAAGCGCCGCAGGGCGGGCAAACCCTCGAACTCGCCGAGCTGCGGCTCGAGCATGCGGCGGGCCGCGGCCTCGATCGCCGCGGGGGCGGCCGCCTCGAAGTCGAAGCCTCGGACCTCGCCCGTCACGGTGAACATGTGCCCGGCGAGCGGAAAGACGGGGTGCTCACCGTGGCGCGCCTCGCGCAGCCCGGCGAGCGAGGTGCGCTGCAGCTCCTCGAAGCCCGTGTCGGCGACGTAGGCGTGCGTGTCGTCGTACCCCACGAGGACGATCGCATGGCCGGGGAAGTGGGCCGACTTCCCGTAGTGGTCGAGGTAGTAGAGGTCGGTGAGCAGCAGCGCCGGCACCCCCGAATCGACCGCCGCGCGCGCGGCCGCCCAGCTGCGGTCCGCGTCGGCGAAGGTCCGCAGCTCGAGCGGCGCCTCCGTGAGGCGCATGAACTCCTCCTCGAGCTGGCGCGTGCGGCCGTTGATGAAACGCGAGGGCCGCGAGCCGTCCATCTGCACGAAGTAGAAGCACGGCCCCGTGCCAAGCCCGAAGGCCATCTCCTCGCTGAGCTCGGCGCCGTGGAAGACCAGCAGGTCACGCAGCGCGGTCGATCCGCAGTGGTGGCCGGGGTGGTGCTCGAACCCCGGGACGAGGGTCGGCTCGCTCAACTCTCTCGCGCGCGCTCCCGCTCGCGCAGCACGCGCCGCAGGATCTTGCCGGACGCCGCCTTCGGGATCTCCTCGATCTCCTCCACCAGCCGCAGGCGCTTCTGCGGCGCGACCCGCTCGGCGACGTAGCTCATCAACGCGTCGGCGTCGAAGCTCTCGCCGCGCGGCACCACGTACGCCTTGGGGAGCTCGCCGGCCTCGGGGTCCGGCACGCCCACCACCGCGCAGTCGGCCACGTCGGGGTGGGCGACGATGATCGCCTCGAGCTCGGCCGGCGGCACCTGGAAGCCCTTGTACTTGATGAGCTCCTTGAGCCGGTCGACGATGAAGAAGTAGCCGTCCTCATCGCGCACGGCGATGTCGCCGGTGTGCAGCCAGCCCTCGTCGTCGAGCGTGTCGGCGGTCGCGCCGGGGTTGTTGAGGTACCCCTTCATCACCTGCGGCCCGCGGATCCACAGCTCACCGCGATCGCCCGTCGGCACGTCCTCGCCGGTCTCGGGATCAACGATCCGGCACTCGGTCCCGGGCAGCGCCGTGCCGATCGAGCCCGCGCGCGGCTCGGCGTCCGGGCGGTTGACGTGCGTCACCGGGCTCGTCTCGGTGAGCCCGTAGCCCTGGATCACGGTGCAGCCGAGCCGCTGCGCAACCTGCTCGCCGAGCTCGGCACCCAGCGGCGCCGCGCCCGACATGATCGTCTCGAGCGACGAGAGGTCCTGCTCATCGACGAGCGGGTGCTTGGCGAGCGCGAGCGCGATCGGAGGCACCACGTAGGCGCGCGTCACGCCGTGCTCCTCGATCAGGCGCAGGAACTGCGCGAGCTCGAAGCGCGGCATCGTGACGATCGTCGCGCCCTGCCACAGGCCGTGGTTCATGATCACGGTCTGCCCGTAGATGTGGAAGAAGGGCAGTACGCCGATCAGCGTGTCCTCGGCCGAGATCGGGCAGGCCTCCTGCATCTGCGCGAGGTTCGCCACCAGGTTGCGGTGCGTGAGCATCACGCCCTTGGGCAGGCCGGTCGTGCCGCTCGAGTACGGCAGCACCGCGATGTCCCCGGCCGCGTCGATGGCCGGCGTCGGCGCCTCGGCCGCGTCGCCCATCAGCGCCCGGAAGGGAGCCGCCCCCTCGCCGCCGTCGCCGAGGACGAAGACCTCTTCGACGTCCGCCGCCGCGGCCGCCGTGCGCGCGGTGTCGAGGAACGGGGGCACGGTGACCAGAAAGCGCGCCCCCGAGTCGCGGAGCTGGTGCTCGAGCTCGCCCGCCGTGTAGAGCGGGTTCACCGTCGTCGCGCACCCGCCCGCCGCCGCGGCACCGTGGAAGGCGACCGCGTACTCGGGCACGTTCGGCATGTGGATCGCCAAGGCGTCGCCGCCCCCGAAGCCGCGGCTCGCCAGGCCGGCCGCCACGGCCTTTACGGCGAAAGCCAGCTGCTCGTAGGTGATCGTGCGGCCGCTGGGGCCATCGATGAGCGCGGGGCGATCGCCGCGCTCAGCCGCGTCGGCGAGCACGAAGGAGCTCACATCGCGTGTCGGGATCTCGATCTCGGCTACGCCGGGCATCCGTCTCCTCTCCTCTGCCTACCCGCTTCACACCCTATGACTCCGCGCGCATCCGCGCACCCGGACGGCGGGCGGGCCCGCGTCGCCCGCCCGCCTGATCCGTCCCAGGGTCGCTCAGCGCACGAAGGCGTCGCCCACGCGCTCGCGGTCCACGCCACGGTCCGGGCGGGCAGCCCCCCGCGCCGCGGGTGTCTCGTCGCGCACGAACTTCAGGTTGTTCATGAACCGCACCGTCACGTGCGCCGCCGCGTCGCTCATCTGCTCGAGCGCGCGCCGCGAGACGTTGTCGATGTCGTCGCACGTCTGGTGGTAGCAGGGGTCGTACGCCTCGCCGTCCGTGCCGCCGTAGACGGCCTGCTCAGCCGGGGTCTTCACGTCCTCCGCGCCGGAGAACAGCCCGCCGGCCGGGATGCCGACCGAGATGAAGGGCAGGTAGTCGGAGCGCCCGTCGAACGCGGTCTGGCCGGAGGCCAGCCCCTTGCGCTCGAAGTAGCGCTGGTACGCCCGCTCGATCGCCGCGGACCCCGGCGGCCCCTGGAGGCCGAACGCCGACCCGTTGCCGTCGTAGATGAACCGCGCGAAGTTCGGCGAGCCGATCATGTCGTAGTTCGTGTAGAGGGCGATCTTGGCCGCCTGTTGCTCCGAGAGCTGCTCGATGTAGTAGGTCGAGCCCACGAGGTTCGCCTCCTCGGCGCCCCACCACGCGAACCGCACGCGATTCGCCGGCTTGCGCTCGTGCTTGGCGACCTCGCGCGCGATCTCGACCAGCGCGGCCGAGCCCGAGCCGTTGTCGTTGATGCCGGGGCCCTCGGCGACGCTGTCGAGGTGCGCGCCGGCCATCACGATGTTGTTGGCGTCACCGCGCTTGCTCGTCGCGATCACGTTCTCCGTGTTGACGATCTCCGAAGAGGTGTCGGTGAAGATCCGCACGGTGATCCCGGTTGGGCCGTTCGTCTCGCCGTTGGCGAGCTCCTCGCCGAGGGCGAACGTCGTGCCGAGCACCGGGAGGTCGCGCCGCGGCGCCGCCAGCGTCGGCAGCAGCAGGTCCTGGCGACCGGGCTGGCCCTCGTTGAAGATCACGACGCCCACGGCCCCGGCGTCCGCCGCGTTGTCGGCCTTGACCGCGAAGTCGCAGGTGCCGCGCTGCACCAGCGCGATGTTGCCCTCGATGTCGAGCCCCTCGAAGTCCTCCGGCTCGCAGCCGCTCGTCGAGCCGGGCTCGTCCGGGGGCGGGAGCATGAGATCCACCGCGACCAGCTCCGCGGTCACGTCGCCGCTGCCCGAGAAGTCAGCGGTGCTGAAGTCGGTCATGTACTCGTAGGGCACCTCGTCGGGCGCGGTCTGCTCGAACTCCGAGGGGGACTCCTCGGTGAACGCTTCGAACTCGAACACTTGGCGCTTCACGCGGTAGCCGGCCTTCTCCATCGCCTTCGCCACGAAGTTCGCCGAGCGGTCGTACCCGGGCTGCCCCGACGCGCGGTTGCCGCCGCTGCGATCGGCGATCCGCTGGAAGCGGTCGAGCACTTTGATGATGTCGTCGGCCTTGACCGCCTTGCGGACCTTCGCCGAGCGCTGGAACGCATCCTTCGCCTTCGTGGCCTTCGCCTTGCCGGTCTTGCCCTTCCCCCCGCCTTGCGCCGCGGTGGCGCTCACCCCGGCGATCAGCACGCAGAGCGCCACGACCCAAGCCGCGAGCCTTGTGCGCATAAGAACCTCCTCTCCCGGGCGGCGTCCCCAGCTCCGCCCCATGAATCATCCGTTGGGGCATTGCCCGCCGATGGGCGGCGAGAAACGTCGGCCCGCCCGGCTTAACGGAGCCGCGCGGGGGTATCCCCCGGCTGCCGTTCGATCGGAGGGAACCGAATGACCATCGCAATCATCATCGCCGTCTGCATCGTCTTGGCGATCCTCGCCTTCCTGCTGCCGCGCCATTCGACGTGGGCGCAGCGCAGCGTGGACCGCACGCTCGGGGCGGGCGAATCGGCGGCGGGCAGCGCGCCAGGGAAGGCCGGCAAGCTGCTGCGCAAGCCGTTCCAAAGCTCCAGGAAGGCCACGAACAAGAGCGCCGCCAAGGGCCGCGAGGGGCGCTCCAAGATGCCGCTTTAGGGAACGCGTGGCGGCCAACCCGAAAGGCTCCGGCCCCGCCGAGGGCCGGCGGATCGCGCTGCTGGCCAACCCGGACTCGGGCAGCGGCGAGGCGGAGACGGTCGAGGGCGAGCTGCGCCGTCTGGGCGCTGACGTCCACACCATGGCGCCCGACGAGATCGACGCCGCGCTCGCGCTTGGACCCGATCGCGTCGTGATCGCGGGCGGCGACGGCTCGCTCGCCGCTCCCGCCGCCGCGGCGGGACGCGCCGGAATCCCGGTCGCCGTCGTCCCGGTCGGCACCGCGAACGACTTCGCGCGCCACCTCGGCGTGCCCGAGGATCCGGCTGAGGCCTGCGCGCTCGCCCTGTCGGGTGAGCCCCGCTCGCTCGATCTCGGCTGGCTCGAGGACCGCCCGTTCCTGAACGTCGCGAGCCTCGGCCTCGCGCCCGCGGCCGCGCGCCGCGCCGAGGGGCTCAAGGGAGCCCTCGGCCCGCTCGCCTACGCCGTCGGCGCGGTGCGCGCCGGGCTCACGACCGAACCGGTGCGCTGCGCGGTGGCGTGCGAGGGCGAGGAGTGGTTCAACGGCGACGCCTGGCAGATCACGGTCGCCTGCACCGGCGCGTTCGGGGCGGGCTCGTCGGTGGACGCCGACCCGCGCGACGGCCGGCTCGACGTCGTCGTGATCGAGGCCAGGGGGCGCCCGGCGCTCATCCGCCACGCCTGGGGCCTGCGGCGCGGCACCGTCGCGCAGCAAAGCGGCGCCGCCAAGCGCCTGTGCACCGCCGCCGAGCTGCGCTTCGACGGCCGTCGGAGGTTCAACGTCGACGGCGAGCTCGTCGAATCCGGGTCGTGCCGCTTTACGATCGCGCCCGGGGCCGTCAAGGTGGTGGCCCCATGAAGCTGCCCGAGATCAAGCCCCTGACGCGCAGGCACACACTGAGCGAGCGCCTGCGCGATCTGCGCAAGCCCCCCGCACGAGTGCGGCGCTGGGCGTGGCCGGCCGGGCTCGCCGCGGCCGCGACGGCTTGGTACGTGAGCGACAGCCTGCGCCACCGGCGCGAGGGCGCGTTCGGCTACGAGCTGGACGCCCAGCTCGATGTCGCCTCGCCCGCGTTCCGGCACGCGTCGGAGGCGATCACCGCGGCGCCCGTGACCGAGGGCAACGAGGTCGACCTGCTTATCAACGGCGACACGATCTTCCCGGCGATCCTCGAGACGATCGCGAGCGCGCAGCGCACGCTGAACCTGGAGACCTACGTCTATTGGCGCGGCGACATCACGAGCCAGGTCTCCGAAGCCGTTTGCGCCCGGGCCCGCGCGGGCGTCCGCTGCAACGTGATCCTCGACGCGGTCGGCTCGGCGATCATGGACCGCAGCCAGCTCCGCGACATGGAGAAGGCGGGCGTGAACGTCGTGCGCTTCCGCCCGGTCAAGGCCTACACGCTGCGCCGCCTCGCCAACCGCAGCCACCGCCGCGTGCTGGTCGCCGACGGCAAGGTCGGCATGACGGGCGGCGTGGGCATCGCCTCGGAGTGGACGGGCGACGCGCAGGATCCCGATCACTGGCGCGACACGCACGTGCGCGTGCGCGGCCCGGCGGTCCGCGGACTGCAGGGCGCCTTCGCCGAGCACTGGCTGGAGGCCACCGGCGAGGTGCTCGGCGGCGAGGACTACCTGCCCGAGCTCGAGCCCGTGGGCGAGGGCACCGCGCAGGTGGTGCGCTCGAAGTCCGGCGTGGGCGACACCAACGTCGAGGCCCTCTACTACCTCGCGATCGCCTCCGCGCAGCGCTCGCTCGACCTCACCGCCGCGTACTTCGTGCCGCGCCCCGCGTTCACCGAGGCGCTCGCCGACGCTGCCGAGCGCGGCGTCGAGGTTCGCATCCTCGCCCCCGGCGAGCACATCGACAAGGGGTTCGTGCGGGTCGCGGGCCGCGCGGCTTACTCGCGCCTGCTCGAGGCGGGCGTGCGTATCTTCGAGTACGAGCCGACGATGCTCCACGCGAAGACGATGGTGGTCGACGGCGCCTGGTCGTCGGTGGGCACGGTCAACTTCGACAACCGCTCGTTCCAGCTCCACGACGAGATCACCCTCTGCGTCTGGGACGAGCACTTCGCCCGGCTGCTCGCCGAGCAGTACGAGCGCGACCTGGAGAAGTCGCAGGAGATCGACGCGGCCCGCTGGCGCGGACGCGCGCCCCACCAGCGCGCGGGCGAATCGGCGATGCGGCTCTTCCGCCGCGAGCTTTAGCGAGCCGCTCACCTATCCTCGCCTCGCCATGCGTTTGCCATTCCGCCGCCGACGCGAGCGCTCGCTGCTCGCCAACCTGCGCCATCGCCGCCCGCCGGGTCGCCGCCCGGGGCTGGCCGGGGCGCTCGGCGCCGCGGATCAGTGGGTGCTGCGCCAGCTGCGCACACGCGCGCACGGCCCGCGGCTCGACATCGTCATGCGCGGCCTCGGGTACGCGGGCGAGTGGGCCGCCGTCTGGGTCGCCCTCGGCCTGAGCGCGGCCGCTGCCGACGAGCGCCGGCGCGGGCGCTTCCTCGCGGCGGCGGCGGTCGGCCCGGCCGCGGTGCTCGTGAACTACGGGGTCAAGGTCGCGGTCGGCCGCGAACGGCCCCTGATCGAAGACCACCCGCCGCTCGCCCGCGCGCCGAGCAAGCTCTCGTTCCCCTCCGCGCACGCGACGTCCTCGCTCGCCGCCGCGACGGCCCTCGGCCGCGTGGCGCCCGAGGCGCGCCTGCCGCTCTACGCGCTTGCGGGCGCGATCAGCGCCTGCCGCCCGTACCTGGGCATGCACTACCCCTCCGACGTGCTCGCGGGCGCCGTCCTGGGCACCGCGCTCGGCAGGCTCGTCCCGGGCCTCGATGCCCCGGACGCCGAGGTCATCGACGCGCCGGCGCCAGCCGCGGCGCAGGAGCGTGAGGCGGCGTGAAGGTCGGCATCGTCGGGCTGCCGAACGCTGGCAAGTCCACCCTCTTCAACGCGCTCACCCAGGGCGGCGCCGAGACCGGCGACTACCCGTTCACGACGATCGACCCGAACGTCGCCGTCGTGCCCGTGCCCGACGAGCGCCTCGAGCGCGTCGCCGAGGTCGTGGGCTCCTCGAAGGTCGTCTTCGAGACCATCGAGTTCCACGACATCGCCGGCCTCGTGCGCGGCGCCTCCGAGGGCGAGGGCCTCGGCAACCGCTTCCTCGCGGCGATCCGCGAGACCGACGCGATCTGTCACGTCGTGCGCGCCCACGGGACGAGCGGCGTGCCGCACCCCGAGGGCCGCGTCGATCCGGCCGACGACATCGAGCTGATCGAGCTGGAGCTGCTCGCGGCCGATCTCGAGCAGGCACGCCGCCGGCTCGAGCGGGTCACCAAGCAGGCGCGCTCGCTCGACAAGGCGCTGGTCGCCGAGCGCGACTGGCTCGAGGCCGTCGTCGCCGCGCTCGAGGAGGGCCGCCCCGTGCGCGACGTGCCCGCCCCCGAGGACGCCCCCGACGCGCCGCGCCTGCTCCAGGCGCTCACCTCCAAGCCGGTGCTCTACGTCGCCAACGTCGACGAGGGCACCGACGAGGTGCCGGAAGCCGTCGCCCAGCACGCCGCCAAGGTCGGCGCGCAGGCCGTAGCCGTGAGCGCGCGCGTCGAGTCCGAGCTGGCCGAGATCGACGATCCCGACGAGGCGCGCGAGTTCCGCGACGAGCTCGGGATCACCGAGGCGGGGCTGACGCGCGTGATCCATGCCGCCTTCTCGCTGCTCGACCTGATCAGCTTCTTCACCGCCGGCGAGGACAAGGAGGCGATGGCGCGCAACGTGAAGCGCGGTTCGACCGCGTGGGAGGCGGCCGGCAAGATCCACACGGACATCCAGCAGGGCTTCGTGCGCGCGGAGGTCGTCGCCTGGGACGAGCTGGTCGAAGCGGGCGGTTACGCGGGCGCCCGGGAGCGCGGCACGCTGCGCCTCGAGGGGCGCGACTACGTCGTCCAGGACGGCGACGTGATCACGATCAAGGTTTAGTCGCGCGCGCTGCCGGCCGTCAGTCGGTCAGCTGGCGCGCGAACTCGCTCACCGTGACGTGGATCGCGGCCGGCTCGACCGCGTAGTCGATCAGGGCGTGCGCGCGCATCCGGTCGAGGACGAACTGGAACGCCTCGGCCTGGCGGTTGTTCGCGTAGTCGCGGCGGATGTCGAACGCCCAGCCGGTGGTGTGCAGCGAGTACTCGCGGGTCGCCTCGCCGTTCACGCCGATGAGCGCCTCCTGGTAGGGGCGGTCGCGCACGGCGCTGGTCACCTGCAGGGGCCGGTCGACACCCGAGATGGCCTTGACCTGCGCCGCCATGTAGGTGAGCGCGGCGAGGGCCTCGGGCCGCAGCGCCCGATAGAGGTCGCGATCCACGTCGAGCTCGTCGGCCAGCTCGCCCAGGTGCTTGGTCACCCGGAAGCCCAGCGCCGGCTCGTCGGGGATCGGCACGAGCTCGCCGTCTTCGTGCGCCTCGGCGATCTCGTCCGGATCGTCGTAGACGTCTGTCTCCTCCTCCGGGTGGTAGACCTCCTCGAGCGTCGCCTTGGCCGTCGCGAGCGCGTTGCGGTCGCTCAGCGCCTCGGGATCCTCACGCCACTGCTCCATGATCTCCCGCGAGGCGCGCACCCGCCACAGATACAGGGAGGAGTCGTCGCCGAAACCCGAGAGGAGCTCCCAGGCCTCCGCGTGACGCCGCGGCGAGGAGTCGAAGAAGAGCCGCGCGTAGGTGAGCTCGTGGTCGGCGACCACCTCGCGCGTCCGCTCGCCGCCCACCTCCTCGCCGGTAAACGCGCCGATCACGTTCTCCAGGTTGCCGATCCCCATGTGGTACGAGACGACCGCGAGCTCCTGCGAGCCGAACCGGTCGGTCGCCATCCGCAGGTACTTGCCCGCGGCGTCGAGCGCGCGCTCGGGGTCGAAGCGCTCGTCGACCCGGCGGCGCTCGGCGACGAGCTTGCGCACGCGCTGCGTCTGCCCCTTCTTGGCGGCGCGCGCGATCTTCTTCGTGAGCTCCGCGCTGCGCTCCTCATCGACGTTCATGCCGAGCAGATCGCGACCCGTGGAGGGCATGATCTGCGTGAGCCCTGTCGCCGACTGCGGGGTCCCGTCGGCCATCACGTCCGGCCGGCCCGCGCTCTCCAGGAACACCATCGCCTCGAGCGTGTCCGGGTCGATGTCGTGGCGCTCAGCCGCCGCCTCGATCTGCGGCCGCCAGCGGTCCGTGCGCTCCGCGCTCGCCTGCACACCGCCGGGACTCTTCGCGTAGATCACGTGCGAGAGCCCCAGACTCGCCCGGTTCGCGAGCGCGCGCTCGCGCCCCTTCGCGTAGGCGAACGGATCGTCGGAGTCGTCATCGTCGGTGCTGACCGCCTTGCTCGCGACCTCGGCGACGTTCACCTCGGGCGGGTCGTCGCCGGCGAGCCCGAGGCCGAGCGCCGCGAACGCGATCGCCGCCGCGACGGCGACCAGGCCGACCACCAAGCCGAACGCAGTGAGGGTGTCCCGCTTCACCCAACCCAGGCTAGACGTGTAGGTTCAAGGCTCGATGAGGAGCGCTGGACGCTCGCCGAGGGGCTATCGACGTTGAGGACGAGAGCGCGCTTTCCCGAGCTCGCCGCCGGCGTCGGGCACTACGAGAGCTTCTACATCAAGGCCGTGAGCCCCGAGGGCGGCCGCGCGTTGTGGCTGCGCCACACCATCCACCGCCGGCCCGACCACGACGCGACGGCGTCGCTTTGGCTCACGTACTTCGATGTCTCGAAGGACGGGCCGCGCGCCGGCAAGGTCACGGTTTCCGCGGAGCGGCTCTCCTTCCCGCCGGACGCCTACATCCAGGTCGCGGACGCGGTGCTCGGGCCCGGCGCGGCCAGGGGAACCCTCGCCGACGAGTCGTTTCCGGCCACCTGGGATCTGCGCTTCAGTGACGCCGCCGAACCGCTCCGCCACCTCCCCTACGAGCGCCTCTACACCGCGAAGCTGCCCCGCACGAAGCTGCTCAGCCCGCACCCGAGCGCACGGTTCGACGGCGCGCTCACCCTCGGCGAGCAGACCGTGGCGATCGATGGCTGGCGCGGCATGGTCGGCCACAACTGGGGCGCCGAGCACGCCGAGCGCTGGGTGTGGCTGCACGCGGCCGGCTTGAACGGCAACGAGGGCGACTACTTCGACGTCGCCGCGGGGCGCGTGCGCATCGGCCCGTTCACGACGCCGTGGGTCGCGAATGGGATGGTCGTCCTGGACGGCGAGCAGCATCGGATCGGCGGCCTCGGCCACATCTACGGGACGGTGATGGAGGCCAAGCCCGGCGAGTGCGAGTTCACCCTCCCCGGCAAGGGCGTGAACGTGAAGGGCACAGTACGCGCGCCGCTCAAGGACTTCGTCGGCTGGATCTACGCCGACCCCAAGGGGCCCGACCACAACACGATCAACTGCTCGGTCGCCGACATCGAGCTCAAGGTCGAGCGCCCGGGGCGCCGCCACGCGCGCGTCGCGATGACGGCCGCGGCTGCCTACGAGCTCGGCATGCGGGAGACCGACCACGGCGTCCCGCTGCAGCCCTACGCGGACGGCTGAGCGAGGCTCGCGGGCGCGGCGCTCACTTGCGCCGGAAGCGCACCCAAGTCGAGCGCAGCCCGAGCCGCTCGCGCAACGTCGCGCCGCTCACCACCGACGAGGAGCGCGAGCCGACGACGCGGGCGCGCACGATGCGCGGGGATGAGCCGGTCTTGACGACCTTGATCCGGCGGAGCCTGCCGGAGAAGTAGGCGCCGAGCTTGGCGTTCATCTCGGCGTTCGTGAACCGCACGCGCCAGCGGTGGTACGGCGAGGCCTTGTCAGCCGGGTCCTTGACGCTGCGCAGGTACGGCACGCGCGCCGACCACACGTCCTCGGAGTTCTCCGTCCGTCCCCCTGAGGTGGAGAAGAAGTAGGCCGTCGCCACCTTGCCGCCGTGCTTGATCACCTTGCCCGCTGTCTGCTTCGCCGCGCGGTTCGTCGAGCGCTGCTCGCTCGAGCGCCCGCCGTAGACCTGGCTGCGGGTGTCGTCGTAGAGGTTGTAGCCGTTGCCGTTGACCCGGGTGGCGAGCGCGTACGAGCGCGCGGCGATCGCCTGGGCGCGCAGCGCCGCGGCCGGCCAGGAGGCCGGCACCTCGTTGGGGATCACGCCCCTGACGTAGCCCTCGAGCCCGACCTTGTTGATCGCGTACAGTGAGCCGCCGACCGCGCGGGCGATGAGCTGGCCGCGGTACACGCCGACGCCCGCGAAGCGCACGGAACCGCCGCCGCGGGCAGCGCCCTCGCGACCGCAGCCCGTCAGGCGTGAGCCGTTCGGCCGGTGCAGGCTGATCCGGCTCGCGCTGGCGAGGCGGAAGGAGTAGGTGCGGTTCGGCTTCAGGTTCTTCCCGCAGGCGCGCTTCGCGCCCGAGAACGGCAGCGAGCTCCCGGTCGTGATCAAGACCCGCACGTTGCGCGCCTTCGCCTTGCGGATCTTCACGCCCTTGAAGTAGTGGCGCAGGATCTGGCCGTGCGACCGGCCCTTCTTCGCCATCCCGTAGGCGCCGTACTGGCTCATCCCGACCCCGTGACCGAAGCCGCGGCCCTTCGCAACCCACGCAGCGTCGGCGGGGCTCGCGCCCAGGGCGAGCAAGGCGCCGATCGCGGCAGCGAGCAGGGGTGTTCTCAAGCGCGTCGTTCGCATGCGTCCCATACCGTGAACAAGGCGGGAGGGCTCGAGTCGCGGTTGCCGGCTCCACGCACCCTTCCTTGCATTCGACGGCGGCCGCGCATCTCGTGCATAGATCGTGTGCGCGAATCCCGCCCTGCCCAAACCAGCGCCCCCGCGGCTCGGCGGCCTGGGGACCCTGGGTTAGTCTCCGCGCCAACCGGCAAGGAGGGCGTTATGAGCACGGCAATCAACGAGTCAGCGGTCGTGGAAGCGGTCCCCAAGCAGCTCTACATCGGCGGGGAGTGGCGGGACGCGAGCGGCGGCAAGACGCTCCCGGTCGAGGATCCCGCCACGGGCGAGACCCTGTGCGAGGTCGCCGACGCGACCCCCGAGGACGCAACCGCGGCGCTCGATGCCGCGTGCGCCGTGCAGGCCGAGTGGGCCGCGACGCCGCCCAACGAGCGCTCGGAGATCCTCTATCGCGCCTTCCTCGCGCTCAGCGAACGCGCCGACGAGCTCGCGCTGCTCATGACGCTCGAGATGGGTAAGTCGCTGAAGGAGTCGAAGGCCGAGATCGCCTACGCCGCCGAGTTCTTTCGCTGGTTCTCCGGCGAGGCGCTGCGCATCGACGGGAACTACAAGGTCGCGGGCAACGGGGCGAGCCGCGTGCTCGTCATGCGCCAGCCCGTCGGCCCCTGTTACTTCATCACCCCCTGGAACTTCCCGAACGCGATGGGCACGCGCAAGATCGGCCCCGCCGTCGCCGCCGGCTGCACGATGGTCGTCAAGCCCGCGCAGCAGACGCCGCTCTCCATGCTCGCGCTCGCCGACGTGCTCACGGAATGCGGCCTGCCCCCAGGCGTGCTCAACGTGATCACCAGCTCTTCCTCGAGCTCGGTCTCCGAGCCGATCATCGGCGACCCGCGGCTGCGCAAGCTCTCCTTCACCGGCTCGACCGAGGTCGGCAAGAAGCTGATCGCGCAGGCCGCCGACCAGGTGCTGAAGGTCTCGATGGAGCTCGGCGGCAACGCGCCCTTCCTGATCTTCGAGGACGCGGACCTCGACGCGGCGGTCGAGGGCGCGATGCTCGCCAAGATGCGCAACGTCGGCGAGGCCTGCACCTCGGCCAACCGCTTCCACGTCGCCGCGCCGGTCGCCGAGGAGTTCGCGAAACGGCTCGGCGAGCGAATGGGCTCGATGAAGATCGGGCGAGGCACCGAGGAGGGCGTCGAGGTCGGCCCGCTCATCGACGACGACCAGCGCTCCAAGGTCGCCGAGCTGGTTGACGACGCGCTCGGCAAGGGCGCGACCAAGGTGGTCGGCGGCGAGCGCCTCGACGGCGCGGGCTACTTCTACGCGCCGACCGTCCTCGGGGACGTGCCCGACGACGCGCGCCTGCTTCGCGAGGAGATCTTCGGTCCGGTGGCGCCGATCAAGGGCTTCGCCTCCGAGGAGGAGGCGGTCGCCGCCGCGAACGACACCGAGTACGGGCTCGTCGCGTACGTCTACACGCGCGATCTCAAGCGCGCGCTGCGCGTCTGCGAGGCGCTGGAGACCGGGATGGTCGGCCTCAACCAGGGCATGGTCTCGAACGCCGGCGCTCCGTTCGGCGGCGTCAAGCAGTCGGGCATCGGCCGCGAGGGCGGCAACGAGGGCATCCACGAGTTCCTCGAGACGAAGTACGTGGCCGTGAACCTGTAGCGCCGGCCGCCACGACGCGCCCCGCGCGGCGGTAGCCTGTCGCCAGACGTCCGCAGGAGGGCTCGGCGTAACGATGGACAGGCGTTCGGTCTTCGGCGCGGGCGGCGTAGCCGCCGCGGTGGGGCTCGTTGCCGTGATGGCGGCGCCCTGGTTCCGCGGCCAAGCCAAGTTCGACGGTTACCCCTCGGAGGACCTCGGGACCGCGAGCGCCTGGGAGCTGCTGGAGGCGACCGACGTCGCCCTGCTCGTGCTCGCCCTCGTCGTCGCGCTCGCGCTGTATGCGGGCAGGCCCGCGGTCGCCCTGGCGGCTGGCGCTCTCGCTACCGCACTGGTCGTCTACCGCATCTTCGATAGGCCGCTGCACGGCCCGTATCCCGGCGGCGGCGAGCGGGTCGTCGAGGTCGAATGGGGCGCCTACGTCGCCCTCGCCTGCGCGGTGGCGGCCACGCTCGCGAGCCTGATCGCCTACCTGGGGCAGCGGGACTGACGACGCCCGCGTCCCGCGGAACACTGGTCAGGGTGGAAAGGGGCTACTTCGCGACCCGGTACTTGAGGACGGTGGCCAGCCCCAGGTCCGTGACACCCACGGGCTCGAGGTCTACCGAGTCGTCGAAGCCGTCGAAGAGCGGCTTGCCGGCGCCCAGGATCACGGGGGCGACGATGATCGCAAGCTCGTCGACCACGCCGGCGGCGAGCCCCTGACGGATCACGTCGGCGCCACCGCCGATCCCGACGTCCTTCCCGTCCGCGGCCTCACGGGCGCGCTCGATCGCCTCGGCGAAGCCGCCCACGAAGTTGAACTCGCCCGTGTCCGGCTCCTCCTCCGGGCGGTGGGTGACGACGAAGATCGGCGCGCCGAAGGGGTTCCTATCGCCCCAGTGGTTCGCGGCCTCGTACATCCAGCGGCCGATGACGATCGCGCCGGTCCTCGCGGAGGCCTCCTCGAGGAAGTCACGCGCGGCGCCGGTGGGCCCGCCCTTGGGTTCGCCGTCGTAGCTCCAGGGCCCTCCGAAGACCCAGTAGTGCAGGCGCTCGCCACCCTCGCCGAGGCCCTTCCCGGGGCCGTCGTCGGGACCCGTGATGCAGCCGTCCAGCGATGTGGTGATCGACGCGGTTACCTTCGTCATGGAGACCTCTCCAGTCGTCGCTTCGTGCGTGCACCCGTAGGGACCAACCGGGCCGGGCGAACTCATCGCTCTCCACTACCCGGCCGCCCAGCGGGCGCACCGTCGGACAACTTCAACCGCGCTTGAGATCCGGCCACCGATTCTGCTTGACTCATGCGGTCATGAGCGAATGGCTTTCGATCGGGCAGGTCGCCGAGCGCAGCGGGGTGGCGACCTCGGCACTGCGCTTCTACGAGGAGCGCGGGCTGATCACCTCGGAGCGCAACTCCTCCGGGCACCGCACCTATCCGCGGCCGGTGATCCGCCGCGTCGCGTTCATCGTCTTCGCCCAGAAGATCGGCCTGAGCCTCGACGAGATCCGGGAGGAGCTCGAGAAGCTTCCGGAGCACCGCGCCCCCACGCGCAAGGACTGGGCGAAGCTGTCGGCGTCCTGGACCTCACGGATCGACGAGCGCATCGCCGAGCTGGAGCGACTCAAGGACGGGCTCACCGAGTGCATCGGCTGCGGGTGCCTCTCGCTCGATCGCTGCCAGCTCGCCAATCCCGGCGACCGCGCCGGCCAACGCGGCGCCGGCCCGCGCTACTGGATCGGCGACCCGCGGCCCGTGGCACCTAGCCGCTGATCGCCGAGCCCGGCTCGTAGTCCGGGAAGAGCTCGGCGATGAGCGGCATGAACCGTTCGAAGCGCTCGATCTCGCAGCCGTTCGCGCGGGTCATCTCGGCGTCGATCGGCTCGCCGCGCAGCGTGCCGCTCACCTTGAGCACGTCGGGCCCGCCGAAGATCTCCGTGCACGCCGTGCCCGGCGGCGTCGGCGCGCCGGGGTTCTCGGGCAGCTGCCCGAGGGCCGCGCACGCCGCCTCGGCAGCGTCGCGTCCCTCGCCACAGGAGAAGGTCGCCTCAAGAGGCGCCTGCTCGCCGTCGCCGTCGGGGTCGAGCGTGACCTCGAGCTCGGTGGTCTCAGGCGACTGCGCGTCGGCGGGCTCGTCCTCGTCGTCGCCGCACCCGGCGGCGAGCAGGACGAGCGCGCTCAGTGCCCCAGCAGCGAGGCGAACAAGCCGCCGCTCTCGCGGCGCTTCTGCAGGTAGCACTGGTGATATTCCTCGGCTCGCCAGAACGGTGCCGCCGGCTCGACGGTGGTCACGACCGGCTTGTCGAAGCGCTCCTGGATCCGCTCGATCATGCGGCGCGCCGTCTCGGCCTGCTCCTCGGAGTGCGCGAACACCACCGAGCGGTACTGGTAGCCGACGTCCGGCCCCTGGCGGTTGAGCTGGGTCGGGTCGTGGATCTCGAAGTACTTGGCGAGCAACTCCTCGTACGAGATGCGGTCCGGATCGAAGGTGATCTGCGCGACCTCCGTGTGGCCGGTCGTACCCGAACAGACCTGCTCGTAGGTCGGGTTCTCGACGTGACCGCCCTCGTAGCCGACGGCGGTGTCGAGCACCCCGTCCATCGCGCGGAACTCCTCCTCGACCTGCCAGAAGCAGCCGGCGCCGAAGGTGGCGAGCTCGGTCTTGCCGTTCGTGTCGTTCGTGCGGTCAGCCATCTCTTACCTCTCGCTCGTATTCCTCGCTACTGATGATGGCAGCGCCGCGGGGCGACGCACGAAGCCGGCGCGCGCGATCGCCGCCTCGAGCTCCGTCGAGTGCTCGCGGCCGCGCGTCTGCAGAACGAGCGTGATGCCGGTCTCCCCCACGTGCAGGTCGAGCCCCTCGCGCACGTGCTCCACGTCGACGACGTTCGCGCCGTGCTCGGCCACCGTGGAAAGCAGCCGGGCGAGCGCGCCGGGACGGTCCGGCATGACGACGGAGACGACCAGCCGCCGCCCCGCCGCCGTCTCCCCCATCGCGATGCACTCGGCGAGCCGTGTCGGGTCGACGTTGCCACCGGAGATCACCGCGCAGGTGGCGCCGTCGCCGGCGGGTGCCACCTTGCCCGCGAGCAGAGCGGCCACGCCCACGGCGCCCGCGCCCTCGGCGACGATCTTCGCGCGCTCCAGCAGCAGCACCATCGCCTCGGCCACCTCGTCGTCGGTCACCTCGACGACCCCGTCCACCCACTCCGCGACGAGCGGCCCGGTGATCTCACCCAGGCGCTTGACGGCGATGCCGTCGCAGATCGTCCGCCGCGCGCCGCTCGACTCGACGTTCTCGGCGCGCACCCCGACGACGCGCACGTCCGGCAGCCGCGACTTCAGCGCGATCGCGGTCCCCGCGGCGAGCGCGCCACCGCCGACCGGGATCAACGCCAGCCGGGCGTCGGGCACCTGCTCGGCGATCTCCAGGCCCAGGGTCCCCTGCCCCGCGATCACCGCCGGATGGTCGAACGGCGGGACGAGCGCGGCCCCGCGCTCGCGCGCGAACCGGGCCGCCGCGTCCTCGGCCTCGGCGAAGCCCCCGGGCACGAGATCAACGCGCGCACCCAGCTCCTGGACCGCCTCGATCTTGGCGAGCGGCGCACCCGCGGGCATGAAGATGTCGGCTTGCGCACCGGCCTTCCGCGCCGCCGCCGCGACCCCCTGCGCGTGATTGCCCGCGCTCGCCGCGACGACTCCCGCCGCGATCTCATCCGGCCCCAGCGCGGCCAGCGCCGCGAACGCGCCACGCACCTTGAACGAGCCCGTCGCTTGCAGGCACTCGGCCTTCAGGACGATCCGGCCGCCCAGGCGCGCCGCGATGCCGGAGGATTCCAGCACCGGGGTGCGACGCACGGCGCCGGCCACGGTCTCCGCCGCCCGTTCGATCGCCTCGATGTCCACCGCCGGCACAACGCACAGGTTCCCACCTGGCGGCGACGGGGAACGTTCCGGGCGGGCGCTCCCTTACTCGTAGACGATGAAGCTCGGCTTCGGGCGCAGCCGCATGACCTCGCGCGGGCTCATCAAGTTCGTGTCTTCCTTGTAGAAGAGCTTGAACCCGGGGCGCTTCCAGGAGCCCTTGCGCGGAGCGAGCTCCTTGTACTTCTGGCGCTTCTGCCCCGGGGTGCCGAAGCCGTCGGCGTTGAGGACCAGATCGATCCGGCTGCGCTGCTTGAGCTTGTGCTTCGCGCGGATCATCGAGTCCGTGAACTGGTGCACGACGACCAGCTTGTCGGGCAGCCGATGGCGCCGGATGAGCCGGTTCAGATACAGCGTGACCCGGTTGATCATGCCCGCGTGCACGCTGCCGATGCGCTTCCCGGGCACTCCGTTGCGGCCCATGTTCCACTCGGGGTCGAGCGCGATCGAGACGTTGGGGCGCCGCAGCCACTTGCGCAGGTGCTTGACTTCGTCGATGAACCGCGCCCGTCCCGGCTGGATGTCGAGCAGCAGGTACAGGCGCCGTTCGCGGGCGACCTTGGCGTAGCGGCGGATGATGCGGTTCGGCTGGCGCGCGCGGTAGAGACCGTCTTTCCCGGGCCCGGCGAGCGCGATCGTGCCCAGTAGCTCGAACAGCGGGTAGATCGGTTTCTTGGCGAGCTTCTTGTAGGGCCTGATCTGCTTGCGCAGGCGCTTGGCCGCGCTCTCCGGCGAGCCGATCCCGAGCTCGCCGAGCTCGGGCGACTGCGGCGCGCCGTAGAACCCGATCGGGCGGTACTGCGGCAGCACGCTGTAGCCGCCGCGCGGTAGCTCGCGCCGCCTGGGCCGTGCCTGCGCGGCACGCTCCTGATCCGCCGACAGCTCGTCAGCCTGGACCAAGGCGGCGCCCGCATCGCCCGCGCCGCCGCGCGCCGCCACGAACAGCGCGAGCGCGACCGCGCCGAGGGCGAGCGCCGCCCCCAGCGCGATTCGCGCGAGCCTGCCTCCCCCCAGCGCCACCGTGCCGGCCCGTCCTAGCCGTGCGGGCGCGCGAGCGCCTTGTAGTCGAGCGCCTCGTCGAGCTGGTCGGCGTCCACGCCCTTCTCGATGGCGACGTCGCGCACGTTGCGGCCGCTCGCCGCGGCCTCCTTGACGATCTCCGTAGCGCGGTCGTAGCCGATGATCGGGTTGAGCGCGGTCGCCACCTGGAGGTTCGACTCCGCGTAGGCTTGCAGGGACTCGTGATTCGGCTCGATGCCCGCGACGCACTTCTCGTTGAGTAGGCGGCAGGCGGCGGCCAGCAGCTTGATCGAGTCGAGCAGGTTGCGCGCGATCAGCGGCACGCGCACGTTCAGCTCGAACTGGCCCTGCGAGCCGGCGGCCGTGATCGCCGCGTCGTTGCCGATCACCTGATCGCCCACCTGGATCACGACCTCGGGGATCACCGGGTTCACCTTGCCCGGCATGATCGAGCTGCCCTTCTGGAGCTCCGGCAGGCGGAGCTCGGCGAGCCCCGCGCGCGGGCCGGAACCCATCAGCGCCAGGTCGTTGGCGATCTTGATCAGCGAGACCGCGACGACCTTGAGCGCGCCGGAGAGCTCGACCAGCGCGTCGCGGTTCGCCTGGGCCTCGAAGCGATCGAGCGGCTGGGAGACCTCGAGCCCGGTCTCATCGGCGATCAGCTGCAGAGCGAGCTCGGCGAAGCGCTCGTGCGTGTTGAGGCCGGTGCCCGTGGCGGTGCCGCCCAGGGGCAGCTGCCCGACGCGGCCGAGCGTGGCGCGCACGCGTTCGATGCCCAGCGTGATCTGCGCGGCGTAACCGGCGAACTCCTGGCCGAGGGTCACCGGCACGGCGTCCATGAGGTGCGTGCGGCCCGACTTGACGAGGTCGGCGTACTCGCCGGCCTTCGCGTTCAGCACGTCGGCGAGCCCCTCCATCGAGGGCAGCAGGTCGTCCGTGACCTCGCCGAGCGCGGCGAGGTGGACGGCCGACGGGAAGACGTCGTTCGACGACTGCCCGCGGTTCACGTGGTCGTTCGGGTGGGCGGGATCGCCGGCGAGGTTGGCGATCACCTCGTTGGCGTTCATGTTCGACGACGTGCCCGACCCCGTCTGGAAGACGTCGACGGGGAACTGGTCGTCGTGCTCGCCGCGCGCCACCGCGTCGGCCGCGGCAGCGATCCGATCGGCGAGCTCGCCGTCGAGCAGGCCCAGCTCCTTGTTCGCCCGCGCGGCCGCCGCCTTGATCCGGCCCAGCGCGCGGATCACCGGCGTCGGGATCCGCTGCCCCGAGACCGGGAAGTTGTCGATCGCCTTGGCGGTCTCGCCGCCCCACAGTTCGTCTGCCATCAAGCCTCCTTAAGTCGCGCGGGCAAGGCTACATAGCGCCACCGGGCCGATTCGCACACCGAAACGCGAACGGCGCCCGCCTGTTCCTTGGCGGACGCCGTCGCGTCGGGGGACTGAGGGGTTGTGGATGTGAGTTAGCCCGTGGCCTGGAGCACCACCTGGGCGCTGCCCGTGAGGCCGCCCGGGTCGGTGTACTCCGCCACGAAGACGCCGGTGATGTTCCCCTCCGAGGGGTCGTGGCCATCGATGGGCTGGGTCTGGATCGTGCCCGAGCACCCACTGGCCGTCGTCTGCGGATGACCGTGCCGGTCGTGGCCCACGATGTAGTGGACCTGCACGGAGCTGCAGTCGACCTCGGCCTCGTCGGTGACGTTCACCTCGAAGTCGATCGCGTCGCCGAACTGGAACTCGGCGCCGTCCTCGGGAGCGAGGAACTCGATCTCCGGCGGCTGGTTGCCGACGATGACGTCGACGTACTGCGCCGCCGAGCGCCCGTGCTTGTCGATCACGTTGAGGGTGGCTCGGTAGACGCCCTCCTCCGTGTACGTGAACTGCGGCGACGGCTCCGTCGAGTCGAGCTTGCCGTCACCGTCGAGGTCCCAGCGGTAGCGCAGCGAATCGCCGTCCGGGTCGATCGTCCCCTCGCTCGAGAACTGAACCTCGAGCGGCGGCTCGAGCGCGCTCGGCGGATCGGCCGCCACCTGCACCTGCGGGGCGTGGTTGCCGTTCGGGCCGATGTAGTCGATCCGCGCGAGCTGGGCATCCGGGTTCTCGCTGAAGTACCCGTCGCCGTACTCGAGCGTGTACAGGGCGCCGTCCGGGCCGAACTCGATGTCCATGCCGTTGTCGAGGGTGGCGTCCTCCCCGCGCGCCGGGCCGAGCTCGGGCAGGACCTGCTCGATCGCGTTCACCGAGAAGTCCCTGCCGAGATCGAAGGCGAACAGGGTGTCGCGGCCCCACTCGTAGAAGAGCGGCTTGCCGTCGTAGTAGCGCGGCCACGCCACCGACTTCTTGCCGCGGGCGACGCGCTTGTCGTAGTCGTAGGCGGGACCCGCCATCGGGGCGATGCCCCCCTCGCCGTCGAGCTCGGGGAACTCCTCCGAAGGCCCGTACGAGTACCAGACCTCGGGCTGCTCAACCGGCGGGAGCTCGGTGAGGCCCGTGTTGCGCGGCGAATCGTTCACGGGGTTCGCGCAGTCGAACGGCTCGCCGGACTCCTCGGTCGCGAAGTCGTAGTCCACGTAGGGCAGCTCCGCCGTCGCGCAGTAGGGCCAGCCGTAGTTGCCCGGCTCGTCGAGCACGAGCCACTTGCCGTGGCCGGCGGGCCCGCGCTCGGGGTCGGGCTCCCCGGCGTCCGGCGAGTAGTCGGCCACATACAGAACGCCGCGCTCCTGGTCGGCCTCAATGCGGAACGGGTTGCGCAGGCCCATCGCGTAGATCTCGGGCCTGGTCTTCTCGGTCCCTTCCGGGAAGAGGTTGCCCCTCGGGATCTCGTAGCCGCCGCCCTTGCGCTTCGGCTTGATCCGCAGGATCTTGCCGCGCAGGTCGTTCGTGTTCGCCGAACTGCGCTGCGCGTCGAACGCGGGGTGGCGATCCGGGCGCTCGTCGATCGGCGCGTACCCGTCCGACTGGAACGGGTTGGAGTCGTCGCCGGTCGCGAGGTACAGGTTGCCGTGCTCGTCGAAGACGATGTCGCCGCCGACGTGGCAGCAGATGCCGCGGTCGACCGGAATGTCGATGATCTGCTCCTCGCTGTCGAGGTCGATCTTGTCGCGGCGCAGCTTGAAGCGCGAGAGACGGATGACGCCCTCATACGGCTCCCAGTCCGCGGGCTCGCCCGTCTCCGGAGCGTCGCCCTCGTTCACCGGGGTCACCGGATCGTCCACGGGAGTGTCGAGCGGCGGCGAGTAGTAGAGGTAGACCCACTTGTTCGACTTGAACTTTGGGTCCAGCGCGACGCTCTGCAGGCCTTCCTCATCGTGCTCGTAGACGTCGAGCTCGGCGGCGAGGCTGTTCACGCCCGTCTTCGGGTCGTGGAGCCACACCTGACCCGCGCGCGTCGTGTGCAGCACGCGGCCGTCCGGCAGGACGGCGAGGTCCATCGGCTCGCCCGGCCGGTCGTTCAGGGTGACCTTCTCGAAATGCTCGTCCGGCGGCGCTTGAGCGGAGGCCGCGGGGCTCAGTGCGAAGAGCCCGGCGGCGACCGCACACACCATCGCTACACCGACCTTCGCGCCCAGGCGTGGGCACGCAGGAAGCGCTAAGCGCATCTGCCTTCTCCTCCTTGGAAGTTGGCTTCGGGGGGCGCTGGGTACCTACCCGAACCGGTTTATGAGCAAACGGCGAAGAAAGTGTTTGCGGTCGCACATAGCGGTGCCCAGGCTGGGCGTCCTTGAGTTTTTGCCATCGCGGCTCGAGTGCGCGGACTCGGCCCCACGGGGCCCGCGGCGCTACAGGCAGCCGCGGATCGCGGCGCCACCCGCCTGCATGTCGTCCCCGGCGTAGACGTAGTAAGCGGCGCCCTTGCGAGCGATGACTGAACCCGGTTCCTGGTTGTCGAGCTCGGCCTGGTGCGCGGTGATCGCCTGCTCCTCGGTCTCGAAGTAGACGATCGAGCCCGCGCCCCCGGAGGCGGAGATCACGCTCAGCTGATCGGTGATCCCGGTCGCTCCGGCGACCTCATCGCCCGCGCCCTGGGTCTCGACCGTGAGGCCCGCCCGTTCGAGACAGGACTTGACCTTGCGCGGCGGCTCGGCCTCGACGCCACTGACCGGCGCGCTCGGATCGCCCGCGGCCGCTGCCGGGTCAGCTGCGTCGCCGTCGTCACCGCCGCAACCGGCGAGCAGCAACGTCGCGAGCAGTGCCGAGCACGCCATGACTCGCCCGAACCTCACTTCTTCCTCCTGAGTCTGAACGCCGATCGGGCGGGCTTCGGGTCCGCGTTGCCGGCCGCATCGCTCCCCCGCACCCGGAAGACGTGGCGCTTGGCGCGGGGCTTCGCCCGGACCTTGAAGCGGGCCGGACTCGTGCACGGCTTCCACTTCTTCTTGTTCAGCCGGCACTCGAAGCCGGCGGGCTCGCTCGCTGCGAACCGGAAGGCGACGCGCACCTTGCGCTTGCGGGTCGTCATCCGCCGCTTCGGGCCGCGCGTGATCTCGGTCTCAGGCGCCCGCGTGTCGATCTCGAAGACGCGCTCGGCGTAGCCGGTCTGCGAAAGCGAGTCGGTCGCCGTCACGCCGAACTTGTAGATGCCGTCGGGCTGCGCGGCCACGGTGAGGGGCGAAGCGCACAGGGACGGGAAGAAGATCGTGTTCGAGGCGGGCCCGTAGATGCAGGTGAACGTGACGCCAGGCTCGTCGGCCGAGAACTCGAACGTGGGCGTCGGGTCGTTGGTGAGCCCGCCCGCGGGCGGTCCTTCGGTGATCGTCACCGAGGGCGCGCGGTCGCGCTCGTCGGCGCCGATGTCGACGACGCCGTCGGCGATCCGCGGGTCGCCGTCGATGTCCACCGCTCCCAGGTGTGGAGCCGCGTTGCTCCCCGCGTTGATCGTGGGCGAGCCCGGCGCCTGGTGGTAGTCACCCCCGGGGGCGTCGACGAACTGCGGCGCGGCCTGGACCCGGCCGCCCAGGTCGTTGATCTCCACGGTGCCGGGGCCCCCGGAGGAGGTCGTGACGTACGCGGAGCTCTGTAACCCGATGACGGCGGATGAGGTGTCGAACGCGTAGCCGGCAACGTCACGGTCGACCGGGCCCGTGCCGTCGGCGATCGTGTTGTGCGCCGTCACCGTCACCAGGCCGGTGCCGCCCGAGACGATCCGCACCCCGGCGGCGTAGCCGACGGCGGTGACGGCTACCAGCGCGTGGTTCACGCCGATCGAGTCCGGGTGGCCCGCCAGGAGAACGCCGTAGCCGCCGGTGGACACGCAGATCGAGTTGGTGAGCCGCGCTCCACCGCCGTGCTCGCCCGACGACCCGAGCTCACAGGCCGAGCCCGCGCCGGCCTCCGCGATCACCCGGTCGATGACGCCGCCGTCGGAGGCGACGGCGACACCCGCGCCGGACGTGCTCGTGCTGACCACGCGAAGGTTGCGGACGGTGGCGTCCTCCCCGCGCGTGCTGAGGGTGTAGGTCGCGCTCGACTGGATCACCGGACGGGAGCCGTCGGCGCCCTGGATCGTGATGCTCTTGAACGTGCTGAGCGCCGCCTGGCCCGGCTCGGGCGCGGGCACGTAGGTGCCCGCGGCGACGATGACCACATCGCCGTCCTGAACCGAGGCGTGCTCGACTGCGGTGTCGATGTCGCAGGGATCGTTCTGCGGGCAGGCGGTATTGGAGGCGTCGCCCGTCGGGCTCGCGTAGCGCGTCGCCGCGGCGGCCTCGCTTGCCGCGAGCACGCAGGCAGCGATCACCGCCGCCCCGCAGACCATCCGCACCCGGGTCCCGCCCATCGTCGAGGCACCCTACGGTCACGCAGCCGGCCTGGCATTGGGGACCCACCCCAAACTTGGGCCCCTCCTCGGAAGGGCGCTCAGGACCGGGCCAGTGCCGCGGCGAGCTGGCGGCGCCCGCCGATGTCGAGCTTGCGGTACGCGCTCGTCAGGTGGACCTCGACGGTCTTGCGGGTGACGAACAGGGCCTGCGCGATCTCGCGGTTGCTCATGCCGTCCGCGGCCATGCGCGCCACCCGCAGCTCGGAGGGCGTGAGGGCCTGCGGACCGCTGAGCGGCAGCTGCGGCCGCCGGGCGCCGGACGCCTCGAGCTCGGCGACCGCGCGCGACACGAGCGGAAGCGCTCCGCACCGGCGGGCGCCCTCGAGGGCCGCGCGCAGGTGGCCGCGGCTGTCGCGGCGGCGACCGGATCGACGCAGGGCGGCGCCCAGCTCGTACTCGACGTGTGCCCGCTCGAGCGCGGCGGGGCAGTCGCCGACCGTCTCGCGCGCACGCTCGAGCAGCTCGATCGCCTCCCCGGCATCGTCAGTGAGCCGCGCGCGGGCCCGCAGCGCGATCGAGATCGCCCGCGGCGCGCCGAACGCCATCGTCAAGCGCTCCTCCTCGGCCGCGAGCCGTAAGGCCTCCTCGTGCTCACCGAGAGCCAAAGCGGCGAGCGCGGCGCCGGAGCGCCAGTCACAGAAGGCCCCGGAACCGCCCGCCGCCGCGAACCGCTCGCCGGCGGCCCGAAACGCCGCCAGCGCCGCCGCCGGGTCGCCGTGCGCCAGGCTCACCCGGCCGAGCGCATCGCAGAACCAGCCGAAGAGCGGCGAGCCGCCCCAGCGCTGCTCCGCGCCGGGAACGTCGACCGCGACGGAGGCCCCCTCGAGATCCCCGCGCTCCAGCAGCGCCCGGGCAAGCACGTACCGGGCGGGCGCCACCGCCTGCGTGCTCGCGGACGGCATCTCCACCGCCACCCTCACCGACTCCGTGGCCTCGGCCGCCGCGTTGGCGAGCTCGCCCTGTGTGAGCGCCGCGTTCGCCCTGATCATCTGGAGGCTGACGAAGGCGGCCAGGTTGCCCTCGGCGCGCGCGGCGGCGATCACCTCGTCGAGGATCTCGATCGCACGGTCCTGCGCGTCGCAGAAGACGAGCGCCGCCGTCAGCGGCTCGAGCACCGCGCGGCCCAGCGGCGCTGCGGAGGGCAGGCCGGCGAGCGCGCGCTCCGCCAGGGCGAGCACGCGATCGCGCGGCACGTCGACGCCGAGCGCCTGCTCCCCCGCCGCCATCGCGAGCAACACGCGATCGGCGAGCCCCGGATCCGCTGCGTCGTCGCGTTCGGTGAGCTCAGCAAGGCGGCTCGCCACGCGGGCGGGGTGAGCCCCCGTGCCAAGCAGGCAAGCGGTGTTGAGGCCGGCCAGTAGCCGCGCCTCGATGACCTGGTCGGGCTCGCCGGCCGGCAGCTCGCCGAGCAGGTCCAGGCCCAGCGCGAAGGCCTCGGCGGCCTCACCGAAATGCCCGCCCTCGTAAAGGGACTCGGCGATCTCGAGCACCACTCGGGCCGACGCCGGTTCGCGCGGCAAGAACCGAAGCGCCTCACGAAAACGCTGTGCTGCACCCGCCTCCCCCGCCGACGCCTCGGCACGCCCGAGCGCCAGCAGGATCTCCGCGCGCTCGACGCCGGCCGGGATCAGATCGACTACGCGGCGCAGCAGCTGCACGGCGTGGACCGGTGCCGAGCGCCCGAGCGCGTGGCGCGCCGCTGACAACAGGGAGCGGGTCGCCCACGGCTCGCGCGTCGGCTCGCCGGCGAGCAGATGCGCGGCCACCCGCTCAGGTGCCGCGCCCGCCTCCGCCAGAAGGCGCGCGGCCGCGGTGTGTGCGCAACGCAGATCCCGCGGAGACAGCTGGTCGCGAATCACCTCGTCGACGAGCGGATGCGAGAAGCGCAGATCAGCGTCGAGCGCCAGCAGGCCCGCGTCCGCCATCGCAAGCGCCGTCGCGTCCACCTCGTGGGCGCTGAGACCCGATAGCGAGGCCGCGAGCGCTCGGTCGGCGTGGGGCCCGAGCACCGTCAAGGCACGAGCAAGCTCCTCTGCGCGCCCGCCCACGCGCCTGAGCCGCGCCAGGATCGAGCGCCGAAGCGCCTTCGGACGCAAGGCCCCCAGGGCTTCGACCGCGTGCTCGTTGGGCTGCAGCCGCGCGGCACGGATCTCGTCGAGAAGCTCGTGACAGAACAGCGGGTTGCCCGCGCTGGCGGCCACGAGCGCGTCGCGGAACGCCGGGCCCGACGCTCCGAGCTGATCGCGCGCAAGCGCCCCCACCGCCTCGGGGCTCAGCGGACGCAGCTCCCACGTCGCGACCGCAGGCTCGTCGCGCAGGCGATCCAGCATCCCGGCCGCCACATTCTGGGCCGGCGTCGCCGGGCGCATCGCCAGGACGACGGCGATCCGCACGCCCTCAAGCCGCGGCAGCAGGTAGGCGAGGAACCGCACGCTCTCCGCATCGCAGTCCTGCGCGTCGTCGATGACGAGCGCGAGCGGCGACTCGTCGGCGAGATCGGCGCTCAGCCAGTGCAAGCCGTGCAGCAACGGGAAGAGCGCGTCGCCCTCCCCGGCGCCGCCGTCCGCTTCCTCGAAGAGGCGCCGCGCGAGCGCGGCCGGCCCCGAACCCAGCGCGGGGTGGTCCGCGCGAGCCAGCGCGCCGAAGAGCTGAACCACGACGCCCCACGCGAACCCGCTCTCGAGCTCCTCGCCGCGCGCCCGCAGCACCCGCATGCCGCACGCCCCCGCGCGGGCAGCCGCCTCGTCAAGCAGCGCCGTCTTACCGAGCCCCGGCGCACCGACGAACCGGAGCCCCCCGCCGGAGGCGGACCGGGCTGCGGCGAGCAGCTCGTCGATCGCCCCGAGGTGGGGCTCGCGCTCCAACAGCGGCGCCACCGCTCGCGGGCGGCCGTCTCGCCCGCGACTCGCTGGCTCCCCCGACACTGCAAGCGGAGCCTAAGCGATACCCCCGCAGACATCGCCCATCGCGCCAGTTGTCAGAATCAGGCGCCGAATGCCCGGCTTTCGCCCAGTAGATCCCAAGCAGAGCTTCCCGAAGCTCGAGGAGCGCGTGCTCGAACGCTGGCGCGAGCACGAGACCTTCCGCCGGCAGATGGAGCTGCGCGAGGGCGCCGAGACCTGGAGCTTCTTCGAGGGCCCGCCCACTGCCAACGGGCGGCCTGGCTCGCACCACGTGCTCTCGCGCGTGTTCAAGGACATCTACCCGCGCTACAAGGCGATGCGCGGGTACTACGTCCCGCGCAAGGCCGGCTGGGACTGCCACGGCCTGCCGGTGGAGCTCGAGGTCGAGAAGGAGCTCGGGATCTCCTCCAAGGACGAGATCGAGGCCTTCGGCATCGCCGAGTTCAACCGCCGCTGCCGCGAGTCGGTCTTCCGCTACGTCGAGGAGTGGAACCGCATGACCGAGCGGGTGGGCATGTGGATCGACCTCGACGACCCGTACGTGACCCTTACCAACGAGTACATCGAGTCGGTCTGGTGGTCGCTGCGCAAGATCTGGGACGACGGCCGCCTCTATCGCGGTCACAAGGTCGTGCCCTACTGCCCGCGCTGCGGAACCGCCCTCTCGTCGCACGAGGTCGCGCTCGGCTATCACGACGTCGTCGACCCGTCGGTGTACGTGCGGCTGCCGGTGACCGAGGTGCCGCCCGCCGACGAGATCCCCGAGCAGGCGATCCAGGCCGGCGACAACCTGCTCGTCTGGACGACGACGCCCTGGACGCTGATCTCGCACGCCGCGGTCGCCGCCGGGCCCGACATCGAGTACGTCCGCGCGCAGGCCCAGGGCTCGAGCGAGGTGGTGATCGTCGCCCGGCCGCTGGCCGACCGCGTGCTGGGTGAGGGCTGGACAGAGCTCGCGTCCTTCCCGGGGGCGGCGCTCGAGGGCGTGCGCTACGAGGCGCCGTTCGACTACATCAAGGGCGAGGACTTCGGCCCGCTCGGCCACTCCGTGCTGCTCGGCGACTTCGTGACCACCGAGGACGGCACCGGCCTCGTGCACACCGCGCTCGCCTTCGGCGAGGACGACTTCCAGCTCGGCGAGCGCTACGGGATGACCCTGCAGAACCCGGTCAAGCCGGACGGCACCTACGACGAGCGCGTTCCCGACTTCCAGGGCAAGCTCGTCTTCGAGCACAACCCGGAGATCGTGGAGGCGCTGGAGCGCAAGGGCCTGCTCTTCCGCGCCGAGGACTACGAGCACGCCTACCCGCACTGCTGGCGCTGCGATACGCCGCTCCTCTACTACGCGAAGTCGAGCTGGTACATCCGCACGACCGAAGTGCGCGACCGCCTGCTGGCCGAGAACGAGCGCATCGGCTGGCACCCGGAGCACATCAAGCACGGGCGCTTCGGCAAGTGGCTGGAGAACAACGTGGACTGGGCGCTCTCGCGCGAGCGCTACTGGGGCACGCCGCTGCCGGTATGGGAGTGCACGTCGGCGGCCTGCGACGGCGCGTTCTGCGCGGGCTCGATCGAGGAGCTGCGCGAGCGCGGCGGCGAGGTCCCCGACGATCTCCACCGCCCCTACATCGACGACGTCGTGCTGCCGTGCGAGCAGTGCGGCGGCGAGATGCGGCGCGTCAGCGAGGTGATCGACACCTGGTACGACTCAGGCTCGATGCCGTTCGCGCAGTTCCACTACCCCTTCGAGGGGGAGGAACGGTTCAAGGAGCGGTTCCCTGCCGACTACATCTGCGAGGCGATCGACCAGACCCGCGGCTGGTTCTACTCGCTGCTCGCGGTCTCCACGCTCGTCTTCGACGAGACGAGCTACCTCAACTGCGTGTGCCTCGGCCTGATCCTCGACCCCGAGGGCCAGAAGATGTCGAAGAGCCGCGGCAACGTCGTCGACCCCTGGCAGGTCTTCGACGAGCACGGCGCGGACGCGTTCCGCTGGTACTACTTCACCGCCCAGCAGCCCTGGGCGGGCTACCGGTTCTCGAGCGACACGGTCGGCGAGTCCGTCCGGCAGTTTTTGCTGACACTCTGGAACACGTACTCCTTCTGGGTCCTCTACGCCAACGCCGAGGGGCTGCGGCCCGCCGACTTCGAAGCGCAGGCCCCGGCCGCCGGCGACGGATCGGCCGCCGCCACGGACCTCGACCGCTGGATCCTCTCCCGCCTGCAGGGCACGACGGCGACCGTCATCGAGCGCATGGACGACTTCGACTGCACTGCCGCCGGCCGGGCGATCGCCGACTTCGTCGACGAGCTCTCCAACTGGTACGTGCGCCTGAACCGCCGGCGCTTCTGGGAGGGCGACCGGGCGGCGCTCGCGACGCTGCGGCATTGCTTGATCGAGGTCGCCAAGCTGCTCGCGCCGTTCACCCCGTTCGTCGCCGAGGAGATCTATTCCAACCTGACGGCGGGCGACGCCGAGACCGCGGCGGGCGCGCCCGAGTCGGTGCATCTGTGCGACTACCCCGAGCCGCTGGACACGCTGCGCGACGAGGGGCTCGAGCGCGGCGTCGAGGCGGCGCTGCGCGCGATCGAGCTCGGCCGCGCCGCGCGCGCCGCCGCGAAGATCAAGGTCCGCCAGCCCCTGCGCCGAGCGGTGATCGTGGCCACGGAAGCCGAGCGCGAGGAGATCGAGCGGCTCGGCGACATCGTGCGGGCCGAACTCAACGTGAAGGAGCTCGAGTTCGTCTCCGAGGAGGCCGACCTGGTCACCTATCGGGTCAAGCCCAACTACCGCAGCCTCGGACCGCGGTTCGGCAAGCGCATGCCGCAGGTGGCCGCGGCCGTGGAGGCGCTCGACGCCCGCAACGTGGCGGCCGCCGTGAAGGAGGAGCGGACCGTCGGCATCAACATCGAGGGCGACGAGCACGAGCTCGGCCCGGATGACCTGCAGCTCGTCATGGAGCCGCTGGCGGGGTACGAGGTCGAGTCGGAGGCGGGACGCGCGGTCGCGCTCGCGCTCGAGCTCGACGAGGAGCTGCGCCGCGAGGGCCTCGCGCGCGAGATCGTGCACGCCGTGCAGAACGCGCGCAAGGACGCCGGCCTCGAGGTCACCGACCGCATCGAGCTGCGCCTGGCCGGCGACGACATCGTGCTGGATGCCGCCCGGGCACACCAGGACTACGTCGCCGGCGAGACGCTGGCGACGAACGTCGTCTACGGCGACGGCGCGGACGCCGCCGCCGTGACGATCGAAGGCTCCGAGTTGCGGATCGGGGTCGAGCGAGCGGGCTGAAGCTCGGACGAGCTCAGCCCTGCTGCTCGCCGCCCATCACCCAGTCCGTCTTCTTGGAGTCCTCGAAGCGGATCCACACGTGGTCGCGCGGCGTCTTGCCGACCTCGACCAGCGCGTCGGTGATGCGGCGGGCGATCTCGACCTTCTGCTCGTCCGAGCGGCCCTCGTACCAGTGAATGTGAATAAACGGCATAGCGGCGGCAGACTACCGAGCCTGGCCGCGAATCGTTTGTTGCCGCAACTTGACACGGATCGATCGCCGCTGGAGACTTGCGGCAATGCAGGCTGGGGGGTACGGCGCGGAGGAGTGAGCGGCGCTTGCCGGTTCGGCGGTCGCTCTCGCGACAGCGAGCCGGCAGATCGACGGCGCCGCGTTGTCACGCCACTCGCACCGCCCCTGAGCGAACCGGACCAATCAAGGAGGAGAGATGAGTAACGGAGGCGGCGCAGCCGCACACCTCGATATCGGAGGCGTCTTCGAGAAGACGGCCGAGATCTACAAGCGTTCGTTCGGCACGGTCTGGCTGGTCGCGCTGATCCTGATGGTGCCCTCGGCGATCATCGTCGCGCTGCTCGGCGACGAGGGGGTCCTCCAGTTCATCGGCAGCTTGGTCAACCTCGCCTTCAGCGCGTGGTTGGTCGGCTCGATCGTGCGGATCGTCCAGGACGTCGAAGCCGACGGGCGCGTCGACCAGTCCGTCGGGGAGCTACTTGGCTCGGTCGCGCCGCGGCTGATCCCGCTGATCCTCCTGCAGATCGTCGTCGGGATCCTGACCGCCGTGGGCCTGATCCTGTTGATCATCCCCGGGATCATCATCGCGCTGATGCTGATCGCCTCGGTGCCGGCGTTCGTCGTCGAGAACCTGGGCGTGTTCGATGCGATGTCCCGCAGCGCGGAGCTCACCAAGGGCAACCGCATGCGGATCCTCGCCGTGGGCCTGGCCGTGCTGGCCGCGTACATCGTGATCGCGGTCATCGGGGCGCTGCTCATCGCCGCCGCGCCGGTGGTCGGGGTCATCGCCATGATCATCGTCGCCGTCCTGCTGTACCCGTACGTCTCGATCATCACGGCGGTCCTCTACTTCCGCCTGCGCGAGCTGCACGGGGGCGCCCCGAGCGGCGCGGTGGTCGAGCCCGCCGCCTGAGTCAAAGCCTGGACCGGCCCCGCCTGCTGCCGGGCGGGGCCGGCTCCGCTTTCGGCCCTACCGGGCCTAGAGCTTGAGGCGCACGACCTTGTCGGCGTTCTCGAGCCCCACCCAGAGCGTGCGCTTCTTGCCCTTCGCGACGAAGCGCGGCCCCGAGTTGTTCGGCAGCTTGCGGAACTTGCGCAGCTTGCCCTTCGGGCTGAGGATGCTCAGGTCGTGTGAGGCGAAGTTGGCGATCCACCAGTTGCCGGCGGCGAACGCGATCCCGAAGGGGTCGGTGTCCGGCACGCGCTTGCGCGCGACGCGCTTGGCGAGGATGCGCCCGACCGTGTGCGGGTTGGTGCCCTGGTTCGTGTAGGCGACGCGGCCCTTCGGGCCCGTCGCCACGTCCTGCGGTCCGCCGCCGACGTTGAAGCGCTTGATCGCGCCACCCGGCTTCACGCGCAGCACCTTGCCGTCATTGAAGTCGGCCACCCAGACCTTCCCACCCCCGGCGGCGATGCCGCGCGCGCTGGTGTTGGCGCCGAGGTCCTTCGTGGCGAAGCCCGCGGGGTTCGCGGGGTCGAAGGAGATCAACTGGTCCCCGCTCGCCGTCCACAGCTTGCCGCCGGGGCCCTTGGTGATCTCGCGCGGATCGCCGATCGCGTTGATCGTGTAGTTGGTGAAGTTCGCCGGATCGTTGCGGTCCACCTTGGTGACCCCGGCGTTGCGCGTGAGCCAGATGTTGCCGTCGGGGCCTGCCGTGATCCCCACCGCGTTCAGCACGCCCAGGTCGAACTCATCGACCGTCCCGTTCGGCTTGATGCGCGCGAGGTCGTTGCCCGCGGAGCTGTCGGCGAGCACGATCCAGGCGGCGCCCTTCTGGCCCACGGCGATCTGCCCGGGCTGCCCGGTCAGGTTGAACGTGCCGGTGCGCCGCGGCTTCGCCTCGGCGACGCTGGCGAGGAGCAGCGCGACGCTTGCGGTCAGCGCTGCGAGTTGAACCCCCCGCCTCATGAAAAGACTCTCCCAGGTCCGCCGGGCGGGGTCAAGCCCAGCGGACCTGGAAGCTGTTTGGGCGCCTTGCCCCGGGGTCTTGGGGCCTAGGCCGCGAGCGCCGGGTCGAGTTCAGCCTCGAGGCGGCGCTTCGGCTGCGCGCCGACGATGCGCTTGGCCTCTTCACCGTCCTTGAAGAGGATCAGCGTCGGGATCGAGAGTACCTCGTAGCGAGCGGCCGTCTGCTGGTTGTCGTCGACGTTCAGGCTGACGATCCGCACGTCGTCGCGCTCCTCCATCATCTCCTCGAGGATCGGATGCACGATCCGGCACGGCCCACACCACGGCGCCCAGAAGTCGACGAGCACAGGCTCCTGGGACTCCAGGACCTCGCTCTGGAAGTTGGCGTCGGTTACGTCGGGGAGCTTGCCGGCCATTCGTTCTCCTGAAAGTCGCTTTGAGTCGCTGAATCGCGGTGATTCGACCTGAAGCCGCGTTTGTACCTCATACGGTGGCGTCAAGGCGCCAGGCTGCGGCACGACACCTACTATACAAAGTGAAGTGACGCCCCTCGGCGGAGCGTCCCCTTCCCCCCTTCCCGGTCCGCGCCCGAGTTATCGCCGCGCGCCGCGCACGCGCATCATCGGCACCTTGGTGGCGGCCTCGAACACGATCCCGGCGCTCATCTTCGACTGGCCCACGCGTCGGTCGCGAAAGATGATCGGCACCTCGACGACGCGGAACCCCGCCCGCAGCGCCCGGTAGGTCGTCTCGACCTGGAACGCGTAGCCCAGCGCCGCAAGCGAGGGCAGGTCGATGGCCTCGAGCACGGGGCGGCGGTAGACCTTGAAACCGCCGGTGAGATCGCGGATGCCGACGCCCAGCACCAGGCGAGCGTAGGCGCTGCCGCCGCGTGAGATGAAGCGCCGCAGCGGTCCCCAGTCGGCAACTCCGCCGCCCTGCACATAGCGCGAGCCGAGCACCACGTCGGCGTCCTCGGCGGCGGCGAGCAGGCGCGGTAGGTCCGCGGGGTCGTGGGAGAAGTCGGCGTCCATTTGCGCCACCAGGCGGGCTCCGCCCGCGAGCGCGCGCCCGAAGCCCGCCACGTAGGCCGGGCCGATCCCTCCCTTCGCCGCGCGGTGCAGCACCTCGACGTCGTCGTAGCGCGCCGCGAGCCGATCGGCGATCTCACCGGTGCCGTCGGGTGAGCCGTCGTCGACGATCAAAACCCGCCGCGAGTCCGGCAGCCGCTCGCGCACGGCCTCGACCAGCGGCTCGACGTTGTCGGCCTCGTTGTAGGTCGGGACGACCAGCCACACGTCGGCAGGGGCGGCCATGGGGCGGACGATCGTAGTGCGCGCGGCCCGCGCGGGCGGGCTCGTCCTCGCTCCCGGGCCGGCGCGTGGCCCGAGCGTGCCGCGAAGTAGCCTCCCCGCCATGCGCAACGCCGAGATCGCCGCAGCACTGTCTGAGCTCGGCACGCTGTACGAGCTCGACGGGGCCGACCGCTTCCGCGTGCTCGCCTACCGCGACGCCGCCAAGGCGATCCGCCAGAGCCCGGTTTCGGTCGCCGAGCTGGCGCGCGCCGGTCGCGCGACCGAGCTGCCCGGTGTCGGCAAGACGCTCGAGCAGAAGATCATCGACCTGCTCGACACGGGCAAGATTCCAGCGGCCGAGAAGCTCAAGGCGAAGTTCCCGCCCAGCCTCGTCGAGATCACGCGCCTGCCCGGCATGGGCGCGAAGACGGTGCGCCGCCTGTGGGACGAGCTCGGCATCGCGACGCTCGACGACCTGCGCGTCGCGGCCGAGGAGGGGCGCATCCGCGAACTGCGCGGGCTCGGCCCGAAGTTCGAGCAGAACGTCCTCGCGGCGCTCGAGCGCATGGGCGAGGAGGGCGCCGGCGAGCGCGTGATTCTGTCGGAGGCGCTGCCGATCGCCGAGGAGATCGCCGCGGCGCTGCGCGAGCACCCGGCGAGCGAACAGGTCACGGTCGCGGGCTCCGTGCGGCGCCTCGCGGAAACCTGCAAGGACATCGACATCATCGCCACCGCGAGCGAGCCGAAGAAGCTCGCCGAGGCGCTCGCCGAGCACGACCTGATCGCGGTGGCGGGCAACCCCACCGATGCGGGCCTGCGCGCCACGACCCATACGGGGATGGCCGTGGACCTGCGGATCGTCGAGCCCGACGCCTACGGGAACCTCCTGCAGCACTTCACCGGCTCGGCCGCCCACAACGTCGAGCTGCGCGAGCGCGCCGTGCGCATGGGCCTCTCGGTCTCCGAGCACGGCATCACCGAGATGGAGAGCGGCGAGGTCGAGCGCCACGCGACCGAGGCCGAGGTGTACCAGCGCCTCGGGCTCGCGTACATCGAGCCCGAGCTGCGCGAGGGCCGAGGCGAGATCAAGGCCGCCGAGGAGGGCGAGCTGCCCGAGCTCGTGGAGCTCGGCGACATCCGCGGCGACCTGCACTCGCACACGACGCTCTCCGACGGCAAGCACTCCCTCGAAGGGATGGCCGAGGCCGCGCGCGAGCGCGGCTACGAGTACTTCGCGGTCACCGACCACTCCGCGACCCACGGGTTCGGCAACGACGTCCAGGCCGACGCGCTGCTGCGCCGCGTCGAGGAGATCCGCGAGCTCAACGAGCGGCTGTACGCCGATGGCACCTTCCGCGTGCTCGCCGGCTCGGAGGTGAACATCCTCCCCAACGGGGACCTGGACTATGAGGAAGAGGTGCTCGACGAGCTCGACTGGGTCATCGCGAGCGTGCACACGTCGTTTCGGATGACGCGGGAGAACATGACGAAGCGCATGGTCGCGGCCGTCGAGAACCCCCGCGTGAACTGCCTGGGCCACCCCAGCGGCCGCCTGCTCCTGCGGCGCGAGCCCTACGACTTCGACATCGAGGCGGTCGCCGAGGCCGCCGCGCGCAGCGGCACCATGATCGAGATCAACGGCAACCCCAACCGCCGCGACCTGAGCGAGCAAAACGCGCGGCTCGCCGCGGAGGCGGGCGTTGTGATCTGCCTCAACACCGACGCCCACCAGACCGGCACGCTGGCCAATATGCGCTACGCCGTGGCCACCGCGCGGCGCGCCTGGCTCGGCCCCAAGCAGATCGCCAACACGAGGCCCTGGACCGAGTTCGCGAAGCTCATCGAAAGTTCGCAAAGCTAATTAGCTAGGCTAATTAGCGATGGCAACCAGTCGTGAAGCGGAGCTGACGGAGCTCGCCGCGCGGTTGCGCCACGCGATCACGCGGACGGCGCGCCGGATGCGGCAGGAAGCGGGCGAGGGTCTCTCGCCCACGCTCACGGCTGCCCTTGCGTCGATCGAGCGCCAGGGCCCGCTCACCCCGAGCGAGCTCGCCGAGATCGAGCGCGTCAAGCGCCCCACGGCCACCCGCATCATCGGCCAGCTCGAAGGCGGCGGGCTCGTCACCAAGGCGCCGGACCCCTCCGACGGGCGCGCCTGTCTCGTGAGCGTCAGCCCCGAGGGCAAGGCGCTTCTGCGGCGCCTGCGCAAGCGCAAGAACGCCTACATCTCGCGGCGCCTGCGCGAGCTCGACCCCGAGGACCACGCAGCCCTCGAGCGAGCCGCCGACGTCCTCGAGCAAATGCTCGAGGGTGATGCCGAGTGACGGCCGCCCTACGGCGCTCCCTCAGCTCGCTCTCCATCCCCAACTACCGGCGCTGGTTCATCGGCCAGCTCATCTCGGTGAGCGGCAACTGGATGCAGATCGTCGCCGAGATGTGGCTGATCCTGACGCTCACCGGCAGCGCGGTGGCGGTCGGCATCACCGCGGCGCTGCAGTTCCTGCCCATGCTGCTCTTCGGCGCGTGGGGCGGGCTGCTCGTGGACCGCTTCCCGAAGCGCCGCATCCTCTTCATCACCCAAAGCCTGCTCGTGATCCCGGCGCTCACGCTGTTTGCGATCACGGCCAGCGACGTGGTCACCGCGGGCATGGTGTTCGCGCTCGTCCTCGTCCGCGGCCTGGTGCTCGCGATCGACTGGCCGGCGCGCCAGAGCTTCGTGATCGAGCTCGTCGGCAAGGATCGCGTCGTCAACGCGGTCAGCCTGCAGAGCGTGCTCGTGCACTCCTCGCGGGTGTTCGGCCCGGCGCTCGCGGGCCTCTTGATCGCGACGGTGGGCCTCGCCTTCTGTTTCCTGTTGAACGCCCTCTCGTTCGTCGCGATGATCGTCATGTTGCGCTCGCTCGATCCGAGCGGGATCCAGCCGGCCGAGCTCGCCCGGCGGCAGCGTGGCGGGGTGCGCGCCGGCCTGCGCCACGTGCTGAGCCGCCCCGAGCTCGCGATCCCCATGGCGATGATGGCGCTCGTCGGCACGCTCGGGCTGAACTTCCAGGTGCTGCTCCCGCTGCTCGCCGACATCACCTTCCACGGCGACTCGTCCACGTACTCCGCGCTCGCGGTGACGATGGGCGTGGGATCCGTGGTCGGCGCGCTCGCCACCGGTGCGCGCGGCCAGGTGAGCCCGTACGTGCTCGTTGGCGCGTCGCTCGGGTTCGCCTTCTTCGCGGCGCTCGCCGCGCTGGCTCCCACGGTGCCGCTCGCCGCGCTCGCGCTCGCCGGTCTTGGCGCGTCGGCCGTGACCTTCTCGGCATCGGTCAACTCGACGCTGCAGCTGCGCGCCGACCCGTCGATGCGCGGCCGCGTGATGGCGCTCTACTCGATCGTGTTCTTGGGCTCGACGCCGATCGGCAGCCCCATCGTCGGCTGGCTGGCCGAGCACCTCGGCCCGCGCGCCGGCCTCGTGATGGGCTCCCTCGCGGCGCTCGTCGCCGCCGGCGGGGCCTACTGGGCGTTCGCGCGCCGGCGGCGGGAGGTCGGGACGGCCGAGTTCGCCCTGGCGTTCGCCGGCGGCCCCCAGGAGAGCGAGCCGCGCGAGCCATGCGCGGAACCGCGCCGGACCCGCGCTCGCGGCGAGCGCCGTGGCGACACCGGCACGCACCGCGTGCTCGACACCGGCACGCACCGCGTCGCCGGGACCCGAGCCGAGCGGCGGCGGCGCGAGCGGGCGGGGGCGCGCGGATGAGGCGCGCGGCCTCAGACTCCGGCCGCGGGCGGCGGTGGCGGCGGCTTTACCTTTGGGCTGCGGTCGCGGTAGAGCCCCGGCGTGCGGATCAGCTTCACCGGGCGCAGCGCCGAGGAGGGCTCGACGTAAAAGCGGACGCCGTCGCGGTCCTCAATCGCCTGCACGGCTGACTCGCGGTTACGCCACCAAAGGGCGACGAGCAGCGCGTAGCCGCCCGCGATCGCGGCCACCTGCGGCCACACGACGCCCGCTCCCCCGCAGACGATCACGAACACGCCGACGGGCCACAGGCGGCTGAGCGCGATCCGCGTCGCGCTCTGGGAGGGCAGCTCGAAGGCGGTGCGCGCCTCGGCGAGCGTGTTGGTCATCGCCTCGCCGGCCGAGCGACTGCGGCCCATGACGAGGCCCATCACCACCGCGACCACCCACCAGACCGCCCCGACGATGATCGCCGTCGTGCTCTGCTGCTGCTGGGCGACGAGGACCGAGAGCGCGATCAAGCCGCTGCCTACGCCCGCGGCGAGCAACACGGTGATGCGCAGAAGTTCCGTGAAGAGCATCAGCCGATCAGCTCGCGCAGCAGCTCGCGGACGCCCTCGGTTCCCTCGACGACGACGTCCGCCTCGTCCACGATCTCCTGCGGCCCCTCGCTGGAGCGCACGCCCACGCGCAACGCGGCCTCCAGCTTGCCCTCGGCGACCAGGTCCGCCAGCGCGCGAAAGACGTCGAGGTCGGTGCGGTCGTCGCCCGCGTAGAGCGCGAGCCGCACCGGCGCCTCAGCCAGCAGGCGGCGGACGGCCGTCCCCTTGTTGACGTCGACCGCGGGGCGCAGCTCGAGCACCTTGCGGCCCCAGTGCGGGCGCAGGGCGTCGGCCGGGGCCTCCGCGGCGATCGCGCGCGCGACCGCCTCGGCGCGCTGCTCGTCGGGCGCGCCCCGCCAGTGCAGCGCCTGGATCGGCCCCTTGTCCTCGACGGCGAGCGCCGCCTCCTCGAGCCGGTCGGGGTCGAGATCCGCGATGAAGAGCGCCGCCGCGTCCGCGCGCGAGCCGAGCGCCGGGTCGAAGGCGACGTCGCCGGCCCCGGGCTCGAGGCGTTCGAGGCCGTGGTTGCCGATGTAGACGATCTGGTCGAGCCCGGCCATCCGCCGGCCGGCGAGAGCCTGCCGGCCCGACACGCAGCCGACGAGCGCGTAGGCGGCAGCGAGCTGGGCGAGCAACTCGCGCGTGGGCTCGGGCACCGAGGCGTCACCGGGCCGTGTCGTGATCGGCGCGAGGGTGCCGTCGATGTCGAAGAGCAGGGCCGCTTCGCCGCGCCGCCGGCGAAGCGCGGCGAGCTGGGCGAAGTCGGGGCGCGCTGCGTCCGCGCTGCTCACTGGCCGTCGGATCGAACCACAGCGGCTTTAGTATCGCGGGAGTGGCCGGCCAGAGGTTCCTCAAGCTCGCGGCGGTCGGGACCGCTGCGGGAGCGTTCAGCGGCCTCTTCGGCGTCGGCGGCGGCACGATCATCGTCCCGCTGTTGATCCTCTGGTTCGGCTACGGCGAGCGGCTCGCGACGGGCACGAGCCTCGCCGCGATCGTGATCATCGCGGCCTTCGCGACGGTCGGACAGGGGTTCTACGGGAACGTGGACATCGCGAAAGGGCTGATGATCGGCGTGCCCGCGACGGTCGGTGTGGTCGCGGGCGCCGCGATCCAGCAGCGCATCCCGCAGCGCACCGTCTCCCTGCTGTTCGCCGCGGTGCTGACCGGGATGGCGCTGGAGCTGCTGCTGACATGAGCGCGCGCGACGGAGGACACCGATGGAGCTGATCCTCGCGGCCCTCTTCGGCCTCGCCGGCGGCCTGCTGGGCGGCCTCGTCGGCGTGGGCGGCGGCGTGCTGTTCGTGCCCGCGCTCGTGATCTTCCTCGACGAACCGCAGGTGCGCGCGGAGGCGACGTCGCTGCTCGCGATCATCATCGTCGCGCTCGCGGGCACCTGGCGGCAGCGGCGCTACGGCAACGTGCGGCTCGGAGACGCCGCGATCATCGGCCTGCTCTCGATCGCCGGTGTCGCGATCGGTGTGATCGTCGCCAACGAGGTTCCCGAGCGCACGCTCGAGGTGGCCTTCGCGATCCTCGCGCTCGCGATCGCGGCGCAGCTCGTCGTGCGGGCGCTGCGCACGCCCACGTCGTAACCGCGCACTCGCGAACCGCAACCTCGCGAGTACGCGATAGAGACGACCCCATCGTCGTAACTGCGTACTCGCGAACCCCGATCTCGCGAGTGCGCGATCGCGACGATCCCGTCGTCGTAACTGCGCTTTCGCGGGGAGCGTTCTCGCGACTGCGCGGCTCGTGCCTAGAGGCGGCCGTGCTCCAGCGCGCCCTTGACCGAGGCGTCGAGGGCGTTCAGGCGGTAGAGCGCGAGCGCCTCGGGCGAGCCGAAACCACTCGACGAACCCCGCGGCCGGTTGCCCGCTGCGTCCGGCCCGTGGTGGGAGAGCACGCAGTGCAGGAGCGCCAGGCGCTGCTCCGCGGGCAGGGCCTTGGCGGCGGGCGTGATCAGCTGCGCGCCGAGGGTGAGGTGGCCGAGCAAGCGCCCCTCGTCGGAGATCCCGAACTCGGCCCCGTAGGTGAACTCGCGCGTCTTGCCGATGTCGTGCAGGAGCGCCGCGGCCATCAGTAGGTCCGAGTTGAGCCGCGGGTGCAGCTGGCAGGTCTCCAGGACGAGCGTGCCGACCGCAACGGTGTGCTCGAGCAACCCGCCCAGGTACGCGTGGTGGCCGGCGCGCGTGCACGGTGCGCGGCGGAACTCGGCGGCCACCGGGCCGTCGAGCAGCAGCGCCTCAACGACGGCGCGGAGGCCGGGGTCGTGGACCTCGCGGATCAGGTGCTCGAGGAACCCCTCGAGCTCCTCGACCGAGCGGTATGCCGCCGGCAGAAACTCGGCCGGATCGTAGGTCCCGGCCTCGAGCGCGCGGACGTCCTCGAGCTCGGCGACCAGCTCGCCGCGGAAGCGCTCGGTGCGACCGCGCACCCACACCGCGTCGCCGGCCTCGAAGCGCAGGCCGATGCGATCGACGTCGCGAAAGACGCGCGCGGGCAGGCTCCCGGTCCGGTCGCGCAGCTCGAGCGCGAGGTAGGTCGAGCCGTTGCGCGCGGTGAGGCGGTCCTTCCGCGCGCAGGCGTAGCGGCCCTCGAACCGCTGCCCCGCGCGCAGCCCGCCGATCGCGCCGGGCCGCGTCTCGTTGGCCGCCGGTCCACCCGGCGCCGTCACTGCTTCCGCCATATCTCGATCTTGACCATGGGCGCGGACGGCGATCGGCCACGCGTGTACTAGGCTCGCCGCGTGAGCCACGTGCACTGGGAGGCCGAGCCGCCCGAACTGCGGTCCCCGATCCTCGTCTGTGCGTTCGCGGGCTGGAACGACGCAGCCAGCGCCGCAACCACCGCGATCGAGGCCGTCGCCGCGAGCCTCGATTCGGAGATCACGGCGAAGCTTGATCCCGAGGAGTTCTACGACTTCCAGGTGAACCGGCCGACGATCCGCCTCGTCGAGGGGCTGACGCGGCGGATCGACTGGCCCTCGAACACGCTCGTGGTCGCGCGCGGCGGGCCGAACGCCGAGCACGACCTGGTGCTGCTCAGCGGGCTCGAGCCGAACCTGCGCTGGCGCACCTTCTCCCGGGAGATCATCGACGCGGCCCAGCGCCTCGGCGTAGAGATGTTCGTGAGCCTGGGCTCGCTCATCGCCGACGTCGCCCACACCCGGCCCGTGCCCGTCACGGGGCTGGCGAGCGACGAGTCCCTCGTCGACAGGCTCGGCATGCAGCGCTCGAGTTACGAGGGGCCGACGGGCATCGTCGGCGTGCTGCACGAGGAGTGCCGCCAGCGCGGCATCCCGGCGGCCAGCCTCTGGGCCGCGATCCCTCACTACGTGGCGGCGGTGCCCAACCCGAAGGCGGCCCTCGCCCTCCTGCGGCGCCTGGAGGGGCTCACCGGCGTGGCGATCGAGGCATCCGAGCTGGAGGACGCGATGGAGCGCTTCGAGCGCCAGATCGACCGGGCGGTCGCCGCCAACCCCGAGATCGAGGAGCTCGTGCGCCGCCTCGAAGCCGAGCAGTCCGAGGAGGACGATCTCCCGCTGGGCGGCGACGTCCCCTCGGGCGACGCGATCGCGCGCGAGTTCCAGCGCTACCTGCGGCAGCGCACGGACGATCCCGATGCGGGTCAGTAGCTCGCGCGGGCGCCGGTCGCCGGTCTGAGCGCTCGGCGCGGCTGGGCCGAGACTGGCGACGGGCGATCGGCGACTACGCCTCGCTGGCCGGGCAGATCAACCGGTAGTCGCACCAGCTGCAGATCTCGTACGACGGCTTGGGCTCGAAGTCCTGTGCCTCGACGCCCGCCGCCACCTCGAACACGGTGCGCTCGACGCGCTCCGTGTCGTCGTCGGCGGCCGGCACCGGGACCCGTTCGTCGGAGAGCACATACCAGTAGCTGCCGAAGGTCGCGTCGAGCTCCCACGCCTCGCGGGCCGCGACCCTGTAGAGCGCGAGCTGAAGGTCGTCGGCGAGCTCGGCCGGGCGGCGGTCGCCGGTCTTGTAGTCGATGAGCTCGTACTCGCCGCCCGGGAGCTGGTCGATGCGGTCCACCCGGCCGCGCAGCTGGTGCGGGCCGATCGCGAAGGCGAAGCGCCGCTCGAGCCACACGGGCCGCGACTCGGCGCGCAGGTGCCGCTCGTGGTATCGGGCGAGCGCCGCGACCGCCCGGTCGCGGTACTGCAGCTCGTCGTCCGAGGAGCCGAAGCCCTGACGTCGCCAGCCCGCCTCAAAGAGCGAGAGCAGGCGGTCGAGCGTGCCCGCGCGCTGGGCGCCGGTCTCGGTTCCCCGGAGCTCCTCGGCGTGGAAGCGCTCCAGCACGTTGTGGATGAGGATCCCGAAGCGCTGGTTGATCGTCGGCTCCTGCGGGATCGCGAAGACGCGCGCGAACTTGTACTTGAGCGGGCACGTCCGGTAGAGGTCGAGGTCGGAGGCCGACAGCGCGAGGCCGCCGTCGCGGCGCGGGATGAAGCGCTCGAGCGAGGGCTCGCGCCGGGCCGCGACCAGCTCGCGACGCGCGTCGCGCTCGCGCTCCTCGCCCAGCACGTACTGGTCGAGCGCCGAGGCCTCGAGCGCCGCGCGCTGCTCGGGGGTCGCCACGCGGCCGAGCGCCTCGTTGAGCGCGGCGAGCACGTCGCGGGCGGGCTCGTCGCCGGGGCGCTGCAGGAGCGCGGCGAGCTTGATGAGCTCGAGGTAGCGGGTGACCGCGGCGGTCACGTCCTCGACCGTGTCGAGCCGCATCTCCGAGAGCGCCGAGCCCGCGCGCCAGGAGCTCTCCAGCACCTCGTCGCGAATCATCCGGTAGGTGGCGTGGAGCCCCTCGGCCGGCCCGAAGACCTCCTCCTCGTGCACCTCCTCCTCGGCGCCGAGCGCCACGCGGGCGGCCTCGTAGAAGTGCGCCGGGGCCGCGGCACGGTCAGGCTCGTCGGGCCACGAGAGCACGAGCGTCTTCGCGGCTCGGCTCATCGCGACGTAGGCGAGCATCGCCCGCTTGCGCGCGACCGCCGCGTCGTCGGCGGGCGGCAGCGGCTCCTCCAACAGCTCGTCGGGGATGGCGCGGTCCTCCCACGGCGCGCCGCCAAGGCAGCCCTCCCCGAGCCCGAGCAGGTACAGGTGATCGAACTCGAGGCCCTTGACCTGCTCCGGCTCGGCGAGGACGACGGCGCCCGCGACCGGCGCGCCGCCGTCGTCGTGACCCAGCTCCCCAGCGTCGGCGATCGCGGTGATGTGGCGCACGAAGTCGCGCACGGACCCGCGCGGAACGCGCTGGGACCACTCCGCGGCGAGCTCCGCCAGGCGGGAGAGGTTCACGAGGCGCTCCGCCGCCTCCGGCGTGGCCGCGAACAGGCGCTGGCGGCGCAGCCCGATCCGCTCGATCAGCCGGCGCACGAAGACGTCGGCGCGCATCGCCTCGAGCGCGTTCGCCGCGGAACGCTGGAGCTTCAGGAACCCCTGGATGCGATCGCGTGCCTCGGGGCGCAGCTGCGGGCTCTCCAGCGCGGCCTCGAGCGCCGCGACCATGTCGAGCTTGCGCCGCCGGGCGATCGTGGTGACGCGCGCCAGATCGCCGGAGCGCAGTTCGGTCGGCGGGCGCGTGAGCGCGCGGACCACGGCGGCGGCGTCGTTGGGGTCGGCGAGCATCCGCAGCCAGGCCAGGACGTCGCGCACCTCCGGGCGCCCGAAGAACGCCGCGTCGCCGGCGAAGCGAAACGGCACGCTGCGCTCCTCCAGGGCCGCGGCGACCAACCGCCCCTCCCGCCATCCGGAGCTCACCACCACGCCAACCCGCTCGGCCGGCACGTCCCCGCCGGCGAGAAGCTGCTCGATCTCACGCGCCGCGGCCTGGGCCTGCGCCCGCTCCCCGGCGCAACGCCAGAAGCGAACGCCCTCCCCGGCCCCGGCGGCTCGCTCGACGCCGAGCGCCCCGGGGATCTCGCCGGCGACGGCGCTCACGACCGTGGTCACTTCTCCGCCGTGGCGGCGCGGCGCGGCGAGCGTGACCTCGCGGGCGTCGGGATGCAAGCGGCGGAAGACCCCCAGCGACGCCTCGCCCGCGCCGCGCGTGCGGCGCACGGCCTGCGCCGGGTCACAACTCGCAACCACGCTCGCCGCGCCCGGGGTCGCCCCGGCGAGCAGCGCGAGGTGGGCGCCGCAGGCATCCTCGAGTTCGTCGACGAGCACGTGCGCGAAGCGCGCGGCCACGTCCTCGGCGACGTCCGCCCGGCTCCCGAGCAAGCGCCCGGCCACAAGGACCAGTTCGCCGTCGTCGAGGCAGCCGCTGTCGCGCAGGATCGCGTCGTGGCGGGCGTAGAGCTCGGCGAACTCGAGCTCCTGGCGGGCGCGCTCGCGCTCCCCGGCCGTCGACGCGGCGCGCTCGCGGTCCTGCGCCCAGTCGCGCAACGCCCCGGGGCTGATCCGTTCGAGCTTGAGCAGGTCGATCCGGCGCAGCAGCCGAGCCAGCAGGCCCGTGGGGTTGCCGCGGATCTCGTGGCGGCGCAGGGGCAACTCGTCGAGGTGGTCGAGCATGAGCGCCAGGCGCTCCGGCGGGCGCACGGTGGCGAAGAACGGGTCGAGGCCCGCCTCGACCGGGTAGTCGCGCAGCAGACGCTCGGCGATCTCCTCGTAGGTCCCTACCCAGACCTCGTCGTGCGCGTGACCCAGCGCCCGCTCGATGCGCAGGCGTAAGAGCGCGGCATTGGCGCGTCCGCGCGTGATGACGAGCAGCGTGCGCGGATCGATCCCGCGCTCGGTCAGCGCCGCAGCGCGGCGGACGAGGGCTTCGGTCCGGCCGGTCCCGGCCGTCCCCAGGAGCAGCAGGGCACCGCTTTCGTGGGCGGCCACGGCCTCGGCCCCTAGGCCCTGTCCAGTTCCCTCGCCAGCCTCCACGCTTCCTCTGTGGACAACGCTAGCCGCTCAGGCGCGCCGCTAACGCGCCTGAGCCTGGGCAATAGAGTGGATGTGGTGCCTGCGCACTCGACGGCGGACACGGACTGGCTGGGGGCCCTGCGGCGCGTGACCGCGGCGCAGGCCGAGCTGCTGGCCTCAGACCGCACGATCGCAGGCCGGACCGAGTTCGAGGGCGTTGGCGAGGGCGGCGATCACTCGCTCGTCCTCGATCGCCGCAGCGAGGACATCGTCTTCGCCGAGCTCGAGCGCATGGCCGCGGCGGGCGCCAGCTTCCGCGCGGTCTCCGAGGAGCGGGGCACCATCGACTTCGGCGACGATCCCGAGTCGCGCTGGGTCGTGATCGACCCGATCGACGGCTCGCTCAACCTGCGCCGCACGATCCCGTCCTGCGCGCTGTCGGTCGCCGTCGCCTCCGGCCCCACGATGGCCGACGTCGAGTTCGGCTTCGTGTACGACTTCGGCGCGCGCGAGGAGTTCGTGGCGCGTCGCGGGCAGGGCGTCCAGCTCAACGGCGTGCCGGTGACGGCGACGGGCCCCGGGCACGGCCTCGAGGTCGTCGGCATCGAGTCGGCCGAGCCGGGCGCGATCGCGCCGGCGATCGCCGCCCTCGCCGGGAAGGCGTATCGGGTGCGCTCGATCGGAGCGATCGCGATCACATTGGCCTACGTCGCGACCGGACGGCTCGACGCGATGCTGAGCACCCGCGGCTGCCGCTCGGTTGACGCAGCGGCGGCCCAGCTGCTCGTCCGTGAAGCGGGCGGCGTCCTGGACTTCGAGGGCTACGCGCTCGACGAGGCGACGCTGGACCTCGACGCGCGCTACCGCGTGACCGCCGCGCACGACGAGGAGATGCTCGCCACGGTCATCGCCGCCCAGCGGGTCTCCGAAGACCCGGGCCATTGAGCGCCGGGGCGACCGTCGACTGGGAACTCGCGGGCAAGGTCGCGCGCACGGTCGCCGGCGGCCAGCACACCAGGCTCGTCCTCGGCGATCCCGAGGTCAAGCGCATCGGCGAGAGCACGCTCGAAGCGGTGCTCTCCTACACCGGCCTGCAGCCGAGCGGCCCCACTCCGCCGCCTGAGGTGGTCGACCGGCACCGGTGGATCGCCGCCAACCTCGAGGACCTGCGCGGGCTCACCGCCCCGCTCGAGCGCATCATGGACGGCGCCGCCCTGCCCGGGCCGCTCGGTTCGGTTGGGCGCGGCGTGATGGGCGCCGCCGCGGGCGTCGAGGCGGGCGTCGCCATCGGGTATGCCGCGCGCCGCGTGGTCGGGCAGCTGCGCGTGGCCCTCGACGGATCCGACCGACCGGCGAGCCTGATGATCGTGTCGGCCAACGCGCGCTCCGTCGCCGATCAGATCGGCGCCTGCGAGACGCGATTCATCGAATGGGTCCTGCTCCACGAGCAGACGCACGCCGTGCAGTTCGCCGCGGTGCCGTGGCTGCGCGACCACCTCGCCGAGCTCTTGCGCTCGCTGATCGAGTCCGCTTCGGGGAACATCGACCTGGGCCGGATCGCTGGGGGACTCAAGCGGCTGGTGCTCAGCGACCCGCGCGCGGCGGTCGGCAAGGCGCTGCGCGGCGAGCTCGCTCGCGCGCTTGCCGGCCCCCAGCAGGCAGCGCTGCTCGACCGCATCCAGGCGGCGATGTCCGTGCTCGAGGGCTACGCCGAGCACGTGATGGACGCGGCGCTCGAAGGAAACCCTGAGCTCGCGGCAATGCGGGCGAACCTCGACGCGCGGCGGGCGCAGCGCTCAGGCCTCGCCGACGCGATCGCCAGGGTGCTCGGCCTGGGCATGAAGATCGAGCAGTACGAGCGCGGCAAGCGGTTCTGCGACGCGGTGGCCGAGCGCGCGGGCATCGCGGGCCTCAACCGCGTCTGGGACGAGCCGGCGGCGCTCCCCAGCCTGAGCGAGCTCGAGAGCCCGCGGGCGTGGCTCGAGCGCGTCGCGGCAGCCGCGTAGCGCGCCCTCCCACTCCCCGCGGCCGCCGCCCGGCCTCTGACCGGCGCTCGCTTTGGCGTGCGGTGTAACCGCGCAGCGCGCCCGTTGTAAGAACATGTGTTCGCTGCTAGAGTGAACATACTTAGAAATAAGGAACTTAGACCGAGATCCTTTCGAGTCCCCCAAGGAGTCAGCCCAAATGGCAGCCAGCAACAGCACCTCCAAGCCCAAGACGAAGACCACGAAGACGCGCGCGAAGAGCACGACCCGCTCGCGCAGCACCGCGAAGCGCGACGAGCGCTCCGTCGACTCCGCCGTCTCGTACGTCCGTCAGGCCGCCGAGCGCGCCGTCGACGTCCCCGTCGGCGTCGTCCTCGTCGCGGCCGAGAACGTCAAGCCGTGGACCGAGCCGGGCAAGCGCGAGCAGGAGCTCAAGGAGCTGCGCACGCAGCTCGAGCGCGAGCTCAACAAGTTCGAGCGCCGCGGCGGCCAGGCGCGCCGCAAGCTCTCGACCCGCGTGCGCCAGACGCGCAACCGGCTCGAGCGCGACCTGCGCCAGCGCCGCTCGCAGGCCGAGGCGCTCGTCGAGGGCAACCGCGCCCGCGTCGAGAAGGCCGTCCGCGAGAACCGCACCCGCGCCGAGCGCGCCGTCAAGGACGTGCAGGACACGATCACGGAGCGGGTCGGCGCCCTCGTCTGACGCTTAGCCCGGGTCGCCTGGAGGGTGGGCGATCCGGAGAAGCTGCTCGCCGCGTAACCCGCGAGCAGACACAACACTCTCCTCCCTTGACGAACGGGCCTCCAGATGAGGCCCGTTTGTCTTCGGTGAAGCGCCGCCTAGCGTTGCGCCGCAGCGTCGCTACAGGCAGAGCTCGGATGAGAAGTTCTGCTGGCCGCGCCCCTCCTGGCAGCGGTACTCGAGGTTCGCCTGCACGACCTTGATGCCGTCGCCGTTCGCGCTCGCGAACTGCAAAGTCCAGCGCTGGGCTGCGATCGAGTCGTCCTGCAGGCCCTGGGCGACGATCGTGGCGGTGGCGTCGGTCGTGCCCTCGGGAGCCACGTCCACCGTGACCTCCGGGCCGTTGTCGCCGGCGATGATCCCCTCGGCGAACACGTGCGCGGCGTCACAGGGCGAGGTGCTGATCGGCGGGTCGGCGGACTTCAGGTAGTTGTTGAACCCGCTGACGTCGATCTCACCGGTGGACGGATCGACCGGAGCGACCCCGTCCCAGCCCGCGCGCCCCGGCGGCTCGGCCGAGCAGTCGCGCTGCACGGTCGGCTCCTGCGGCTGCTCGTCCTCCTCGTCGCCGCACGCGACGAGCGCGAGCGCGGCGACACAGGCGAGGGCGATGACGCCGCGGCGGGCGCCGGTGAATGAAGGGCGGTGGGGTCTCAGCATTCCCGCAGCATCGCAGCTTCGGCGGCTGAACTCGCGTTTGCCACAATGCTTCGTAATGACTCTTCCAACGCAGGAGCAGGTCACCGAGAAGCTGCGCGCGGTGATCGACCCCGAGTTGCGCCGCAACATCGTCGAACTGGGCATGGTCCGGGCGATCGACATCGCCGAGGACGGCCGGGTGGGCGTGATCGTGTCGCTCACCACCCCGGGCTGTCCGATCCGCTCGCACTTCCAGCAGGCCGTCGTCCAGAACGTGAGCGAGCTGGAGGGCGTGACCTCCGTCGCCGTCGAGTTCGACGTGCTCTCCGAGGAGGAGCGCGGCCGGCTCCAGCAGACGCTGGGCCGCAACCGGCTGCCCGAGGGCGCCCTCGCGCAGGTCAAGAACGTGATCTGCGTCGCCTCCGGGAAGGGCGGCGTCGGCAAGTCGACGATGACCGCGAACCTCGCGGCCGCGCTCGCCGCCGAGGGCTCCTCGGCCGGCGCGCTCGACGCCGACGTCTACGGCTACTCGATCCCGCGCATGCTCGGCGTCGAGGGCAAGCCCGACGTGAACGCGCAGCGCAAGATCATCCCGCTCGACGGCCCCGCCGGCGTGAAGGTCATGTCGATCGGTTTCTTCATCGAGCCCAACGCTGCCGTGGTGTGGCGCGGGCCGATGCTCCACAAGGCGATCCAGCAGTTCCTCGAGGACGTCGACTGGGGCGAGCTCGACTACCTGCTGCTCGACCTGCCGCCCGGCACCGGCGACGTCTCGATGACGCTCGCCCAGCTGCTGCCGCAGGCCAAGATCACGATCGTCACGACGCCGCAGCCGGCCGCCCAGTCGGTGGCGCGGCGCGCCGCCGAGATGGCCAGCAAGGTCGACCTCGAGGTGCTCGGCGTGATCGAGAACATGTCCGGCTTCACCACGCCCGACGGACAGCGGTTCACGATCTTCGGCGAGGGCGGTGGTCAGCTGCTCGCGGACGAGCTCGAGGTGCCGCTCCTCGGCAAGGTCCCGCTTTCGGAGGACCTGCGCACCCACGCCGACAGCGGCACCCCGCTCGTCCTCGCCAAGCCCGACGATCCGGCGTCGGTGGCGATCCGCCAGACCGCGCGCGGCATCCTGGCCGCGACGCCGCAGGCGCTGCCGATGATCCAGTCGGATCCGGCGCCGGTGTCGGTCGGCAACGGCTCGGTCAGCGGCACCGAGCTGCCGATGGTGCAGTAGCGAGAGCCTGGCGGCCTACTGGAAGTAGGCGGCATTGATCTCCGCGAAGTGGGCCCACTCCTCCGGGAGCTGGTCCTCCGCAAAGCAGGCGTCCACCGGGCAGGCCTCGACGCAGGCGTCGCAGTCGATGCACTCGTCGGGATCGATGTAGAGCTGCTCGACCGATTCGTAGTCGGGCTCGTCAGGCGTCGGATGAATGCAGTCGACGGGACAAACCTCGACGCACGAGTTGTCCTTCTGGCCGATGCACGGTTCGGCGATGACGTAGGCCACGGTCGTTCTATTCCCTTCGAAGTTCGTTGGTGAGGACGCCGCGGCGAGTTCGGGCGCCCGCGGCGGCGCGCATTCTATGTGTCGAGCGGCAGGCTTCGCCGCCGAGTGCGAATAACCTGCGTCCTGGTGATCCTGCTCACAGGAGCAACCGGGACGATCGGGCGGGCGCTTCTGCCGATGCTGCTCGAGTCGGGCGCCGAGGTGCGCGCGCTCGTGCGCGACCCGCGGCGCCTCGGCCGCAACCGCGTGGAGGTCCGCATCGCCCTCGGCGACCTCGCGGAGATGCGCGACCCGCGCATCCGCCGGCAAGCCCTGCGCGGCGTCTCGACCGTGATCCACCTCGCGGCGGCGATCCGCGACCAGCCGGCGGCCCGCGTGGAGGAGCTGAACGGCCTGGCCACCGCCCGGCTCCTGCGCGCGGCGGAGGAGGCCGGCGTCGAGCGCTTCGTGTTCTTCTCGGCCCTCGGCGCTACCGAGTTTCAGCGCACGCGCTTCTTCCGCGCGAAGGCCGCCGCTGAGCGCGCGGTCCTGGAGTCGCCGCTTGCGACCACGGTGTTCGCGCCGTCAATCGTCTACGACCGCGACGATCCGTGGGTGCGCCTCACCCGCCGGCTCGCCCTGCTCCCCGTCCTGCCTGTGTCGGGCAGCGGCCAGGCCGCGTACCAGCCGATCTGGGCGCAGGACGTGGCGCGTTGCGTGATCGCCGACCTCGAGCGCGACGGCGAGTCGCGCCGTTACGAGCTCGCGGGCCCCGACACGCTCACCTACGAGCAGATGACCCGCCTGATCGCCGAGACCGCCGGGCGCCCGCGGCCGATCGTGCACGTGCCGCTCAACCTCGTGCGGCTGGGGCTCGGCGCGGTGCGCCGCGTCATGGGCAACGCTGCGTTCGCTGCCTGGGAGGAGGCCGAGCTGTTCGAGGTCCCCATGCTGAGCGAGCGGGGCACCACCGACGCCGAGGCGCTGGGCGTCGAGCCCGAGCGCATGGCCGACGTCCTGCGCTCCTAGGCCGCGCGCAAAGAAAAGGCCCGGGCCGAAGCCCGGGCCTTCGCAAGATTCCCTCGGAAGAGGGATCTACATCTTCTTCTCCGCGCTGGGCGCCACGGAGTTCCAGCGCACGCGCTTCTTCCGCGCCAAGGCCGCCGCCGAGCGCGCCGTCGCCCGCTCGCCGCTGCAGACGACGATCTTCGCCCCCTCGATCGTCTACGACCGCGACGACCCCTGGGTCCGCCTCACCCGCCGCCTCGCGCTGCTGCCGGTGCTGCCGATCTCCGGAAAGGGCCAGGCCGCCTACCAGCCGATCTGGGCTCAGGACGTCGCCCGGTGCGTGATGGCCGATCTGGGGCGCACCGACGGCGAGCCGCGCCGCTACGAGCTCGCCGGCCCGGAGACGCTCACCTACGAGCAGATGGCCCGGCTCGTCGCCAAGGCGGCCGGCACGCCGCGACCCATCGTGCACGTCCCGCTGAACGTGGTGCGGCTCGGGTTGCGGGCGCTGCGGCGCGTCATGGGCAACGCGGCCTTCGCGACCTGGGAGGAGGCCGAGCTGCTCGAGGTGCCGATGGTCTCGGCGCGCGGCACGGCCGACGCCGAAGCATTGGGCGTCCAGCCGCGCGCGATGGCCGAGGTGCTCGGCGGGGCCTGACCCGGCCGCGCCCGCGGCCTGAAAGACAGAGGGCCCGGGAGGTCCCGGGCCCTCGTCCTCAGGTTCGGCTCGAACCGACCGCTAGCAGCGACAGCCGGGGCTCACCACGGTGACCGCAGCGGTCGCCGCGGCGGCGTTCGCGGCCGCCCCATTGACGGTCGCGGTGTTGACCAGCCGGCCGGAGAAGACGCCCGTGATCCGCGCCGTGACGCGGAACTTCACGGACTTACCCGCCGCGATGGTCGCGACTCGCCAGCAGGCCTTCGAGGCCGAGCGCTTCTTCGCACCCGGGGCCTTCACGAACTTGAGGCCGTTCGGGAGCTGGTCGCAGACGCGCACCTTCTTGGCGTCGCCCTTGCCCTTGTTGCGGACGGTGATCGTGTAGTTGAGCTTCTCGCCCGGGTAGGCGCGGGCGCGGTCAACGGCCTTTGCGATCGTGAGCTTCGCCGGCAGCGCCCGCACGGCCGCCTGGCCGGGCAGCTCGATGCCGCGGTGCTTGGCGATGTTGGCCCGGCCGTTGGTGTGCTTGCCGGGCTTCAGGACCTTCACGTCGAGCGAGACCTGGCACGACACCATGCCCGCGTTGAGGTCGCCCTGCACGCGGATGTTGCGCTTGCGCGCGTTGACCGCTGCGTTCGGGCAGTCGGTCGCGACGTTCGCCTGCTTCGCGACGCGCAGCGTCTTGGGGAGCTTGTCGGTGAAGCTCCAGCCCGGCTTGCCCGCGAGCTCCGACGTGTTCGTGATCGTGAACGTCAGGCGCGTGATGCCGCCCACGGACGTGCGGTTCGGCTTGAACGCCTTGTCGAGCTGCGGCGTGCCGTCGAGCAGCCGCAGGTTGTCGACGGCGTAGTCGTTGCCGGTGAAGTCGCCCTGGTTGTTGGTCACCTTGAAGCGCACGTTGGCGGCGTTGATCAGGGCTGCGCTGTTGGCCGCGAACCGGCCGTAGCGCATCTCGGCGTTGAGCGCCGTGCCGCGCGGATCGGTGCAGGGATCGACCGCGCCGGTCTCCACCGGGATGTCGGTGCCCGCATCGATCAGGAAGAACCGCAGCGCCGGGTGGGCGACGTCGCAGCTCGTGACCCCGATGTCGATCGAGCCCGTCAGGAACCGGTGGCTGGCCTCGAGCGGGATGTCCTTCTCGGTACGGATCGTCGGATCCGGGGTGGTAGGCACCGGATTGCTCAAAGTCCACTGCGCCAGCACGTGGTTGAAGGCCGCACCGGACGCCGGCGGCTCGAAGTTGCCCAGGGCCTGGGCCAGAACCTGGAGCTCGCTCCACGGGGTGGCTCCGCAGGAGCCGCCCGGGACAGGCGTGTTCGCGGAAAGGATCACGCCGTTGCACTGGCCCAGATCGATCCAGATCCCCTGGGCGAAGTAGGTCATCGCCAGCGGCGCAGGCCCGGTGTAGGCGTTAAGCAGCTCATGCTGTCCGGCCACCACCGGAGGCCCCGGATCCGGCGGATTCTGGACGTTCTCGAAGCGCTCAACGAACACGACCTTCGGATCGTCGGGCACCCCGGGGTGACCAGGATCCGCGCTCGCCACGCTCGGCAGCAGCGCCATGCAAACAGCGACGAAGATCGCCGGAACTGGGCTGGTCCACACGTAGCGGAGCCACCACGCAGCGCGGCGGGTACGCGCGTATGTCACGTATAGATCTCCTTTGTTCGCGCGGGCGGTATCCCTCGCCCCTCTCGGGCGGTTCCCCCGCTCCGCTAACAGTGCGCGCGATATTAGCCGACCGACCGCGCATCCCTGCCGGTTCCCGCTCGCCTGCTACCGCGCGTGCACAGGCCCAACGAAAAAGGCCCGGGCGCTTGGCCCGGGCCTTTCCCGAAGACTCCCTCGGAAAGAGGGACTTACATCATGCCGCCCATGTCGGGCATGCCGCCGCCGGCAGCGGCCGGCTCCTTCTCCGGGATCTCGGCGACGATGCACTCGGTCGTGAGGATGTTCTTCGCGATCGAGGCGGCGTTCTGAAGCGCCGAACGGGTGACCATCGTCGGGTCGATCACGCCGTTCTTGATCAGATCGCCGTACTCGCCGGTCGCGGCGTTCAGGCCCTCGCCGGCCTTCATGCCGCGGACCTTCTCGACGACGACCGAGCCCTCGAGCCCCGAGTTCTCGGAGATCTGGCGGATCGGCTCCTCGAGCGCCTTGCGGATGATCTCCGCACCGGTCGCCTCATCGCCGTCGAGGCCCTTCGTGTCGACGGCCTCCTGGGCGTTGAGCAGCGCGACGCCGCCGCCCGGCACGATGCCCTCCTCGAGGGCCGCGCGGGTGGCCTGCAGCGCGTCCTCGACGCGGTGCTTCTTCTCCTTCATCTCGGTCTCGGTGGCCGCGCCGACCTTGACGACCGCGACACCACCGGCCAGCTTCGCCAGGCGCTCCTGGAGCTTCTCCCGGTCGAAGTCGGAGTCGGTGTTCTCGATCTCCTGGCGGATCTGGTTGATCCGGCCCTCGATCGCCTCCTTGTCGCCGGCGCCGTCGATGATCGTGGTCGTGTCCTTCGAGACGACGACGCGACGGGCGTGGCCGAGCTGCGAGAGCTGCGTGTTCTCGAGCTTGAGGCCCATCTCCTCGGTGATCACCTCGCCGCCCGTGAGGATCGCGATGTCCTCGAGCATGCGCTTACGGCGATCGCCGAAGCCCGGCGCCTTCACGGCGACACCGGTGAACGTGCCGCGGAGCTTGTTGACGACGAGCGTGGCGAGCGACTCGCCCTCGACGTCCTCCGCGATGATCGCGAGCGGCTTGCCCGACTGCATGACCTGCTCGAGCACCGGCAGCAGGTCGCGGACCGAGCCGATCTTCTGGTTCGCGATCAGGATGTAGGGGTCGTCGAGGACGGCCTCCATGCGCTCCTGGTCGGTGACCATGTAGGGCGAGATGTAGCCCTTGTCGAACTGCATGCCCTCGGTGAACTCGAGCTCCATCCCGAAGGTCTGGCCCTCCTCGACGTTCACCACGCCGTCCTTGCCGACCTTCTCGATCGCGTCGGCGATGACGTTGCCGATCTCCTCGTCGGCCGCGGAGATCTCCGCGACGCGGGCGATCTGCTCCTTGCCGGCGATCTCAGCCGACTGCTTCTCGCGCAGGTGCGAGACGACCTGGTCGACGGCCTTCTCGATGCCGCGGCGCAGCGCGAGCGGGTTCGCGCCGGCGGCGACGTTCTTGAGGCCCGAGCGGACGATCGTCTGCGCGAGCAGGGTCGCCGTGGTGGTCCCGTCGCCGGCGACGTCGTTCGTCGCGGTGGCGACCTCACGGACGAGCTGGGCGCCCTGGTTCTCGAAGACGTCCTCGATCTCGATCTCGCGCGCGATCGTCACACCGTCGTTGGTGATGGTCGGCGCGCCGAACTTCTTGTCCAGCACGACGTAGCGACCCTTCGGGCCGAGCGTGACCTTGACCGCGTTCGCGACGGCGTCCACGCCGGCCTGCAGGGCCGCGCGCGCCTCCGCGTCGTACTTGAGCTCCTTGTGAGCCATCTAGTCAGTTCCTCCTTGTTTGCAAACGCTGGACCGGCCGCGCGCACGCGTGCCGGTAAGCCTTCAAATCCGCCTTAGACGACCTTGGCCAGGACGTCGGACTCGCGCAGGACCAGGAGGTCCTTGCCGTCCACCTTGAGCTCCGTCCCGCCGTACTTGGAGTAGAGGACCTCGTCCCCCTCGCTGACGTCGAGCGGGATGCGCTTCTCGCCGTCCTCGTCCCAGTTCCCGTCGCCGACCGCGAGGACCTTGCCCTTCTGCGGCTTCTCCTTGGCGGTGTCGGGCAGGACGATGCCGCTCGCCGTCGTCTCCTCCTCCTCAACCGGCTCCACGATCAGCCGATCGCCGAGAGGCTTCAGGTTCATACGTGCTACCTCCGTGATGGGGTGTTCAAAAGGGACATCGCAAGTGCTGTGCGCTCGAGGCGGGTGGAGCTGCGCCGACCGCCGGGAGCGCTTTGGCACTCTACAGGGGAGAGTGCCAACGTTCTGGCGCAAGTGTAGTAGCTGCGCCGAGGACGTTCAAGAATCTGAGCCGTTAAGGCTCAGATATTTGGCGATGGCCCTTTGAGACCGCGCCTGGCGGGGCCGTCCAGCACCCCGCGCAGGGCGTCCAGGCGCCCGTCCCATTCCTCGCCGACGCGGGCGATCCAGCGCGCGGCGTCCTCGAGCGGCCTGGGGTCGAGCGTGTACAGGGTCTCGCGGCCGACGCGCTCGGCGACGACGAGCTCGGCTGCGCGCAGGCTGACGAGGTGCTTGGCAACCGCCTGCCGGCTGATCGGCAGCTCGGCGGCCAGCGCCGTCGCGCTCGCCGAGCGGCGCGCCAGGGAGGCGACGATGTGGCGACGCGTTGGGTCGCCGAGCGCGTCGAAGACGGCCTCGGTACGCGCCACGCAGGCTCCCTACAGAACGGTCTGCGGAACCGTCGCCGGCGCCAGCGCGCCGCGCAGGGCGAAGGACGTGAGCGGCCAGGCGGCCCCGGTGAGCGCGATCGGCACGCCGTGCGGCGCGGTCTCCGTGACGATCAGGCGGGTGCCGGCCACGGCAGGGACGAGCTCGAACTCGACGAGCGTCGGCAACTCGCCGTCGCGCGCCCACGTGAACGCGAGGCGGCGCCCTTCGTCGACATCCTCGACGCGACCATGGCGCTCCTCACCGTCGTCGCGCACGCGGACCGAGCCTCCCTCGCGCGGGTCGAGCTCGACCTCCTCGGCCAGCCACTGCTGGAGGATGTTCTCATCGGTGAGCGCCCGCCAAACCTCGTCGGCGCTCGCTTCAAATTCTTCCTCGCGGGTCACCGTCCTACCTTCGAGCGTCTTCATCGAATGCTCCTCCTTAGTGCAACTGCGCGGTTGCGGATGATATCGTCCTCGCAAGCGCAACCCAATAGTTGCACATCGCACCCACCGACGCGAAAGGATCTGGCCCATGCCCCTCGTGCCCATGGTCGTCGAGCAGACCGCCCGCGGCGAGCGCTCGTTCGACATCTATTCCCGCCTGCTCAACGAGCGCATCGTCTTCCTCGGCCAGCCCGTGGACGATGCGATCGCGAACCTGATCGTCGCCCAGCTCATCCACCTCGAGTCCGAGGACCCCGACAAGGACATCGCGATGTACATCAACTCGCCGGGCGGGTCGGTGTACGCGGGCCTCGCGATCTACGACACGATGCAGTTCATCAAGCCCGACGTGCAGACCATCTGCTTCGGCGTCGCGATGTCGATGGGGTCGCTGCTCCTCACCGGCGGCACGCCGGGCAAGCGCATGGCCCTGCCGAACTCGCGCATCCTCATCCACCAGCCCAGCGGCGGCTTCCAAGGACAGTCCACGGACATCGAGATCCACGCCCGCGAGACGCTCAACGTCCGCAAGCGCATCGAGGAGATCTACGCGCACCACACCGGTCAAGACGAGGAGCGCGTCCACGCGGACATGGAGCGCGACCGCTTCTTCAAGGCCGAGGAGGCCGTGGAGTATGGGCTCGTCGACCAGGTGATCGAGGCGCGCGATCTGCCGCGCACGCCGACCGGCTTCAGCAACGGCGACTAGCGGCCCCGCCTAGCTCGACGCGAGCAGGGGCGCGTCGAGCCGGCGGGCGAGCCCGCGTCCGCCCGCGCGCATCACCCGGTCGTGGTTCCAGCGAAAGACCGGGCGGCCGATGGGGGCGAGCGCGTTCATCCACCACTTGGTGGTGGCGACGTTCCACTCGTACAGGACCGCGGTCAGCCCCTCGTGCTCGAAGAAGCGCCAGCGGCCGGTGCCCTCGAGCTCACCGGTCGCGGCGCCCTCGAGCAGGCGGGGCGGCTCGACGCGCGTGGTCTCGATCTCGAACTCGACGGCGTAGGGGATCGTGCTGCGCCAGACGTAGCGGCCGCGCTGGCCGATGCCGCGCTCGTCGCCGGCGGAGAGGCGCTCGGCGACCTCGACCCCGGGCCACCACTCGGGCCAGCGCTCCGACTCGTAGATCGCATCCCACACGCGCTGGCGCTCGACCGCCAGCAGCCAGGTCGTCAGGAAGCGGTAGTCGGCCACGGGGGCCGGCCTCGGTGCTAGTTACGGTGCGGGGTGCCGCCGTTGCCGAGCTGCGCCTGGGGCGGCTCGACGATCTGCGAGAAGCGCACCACCGTGCAGACGTCATCGGGCGTGACCTCGCGGCGGTAGATCTGACGGAGGAACTCCATCGTCTCGTCGAGGCGGCGGAACTCGGGGTTGTCGTGCTCGATGTCGCGCGGCGAGAGCTCGCGCAGGCGCTTCACCTCGACGCTGTCGATCACCGCGGAGAAGATCTTCTCGCGCGGGGAGTGCTGGTAGCCGACCGTCACCCAGACGAGCATGCCGGGCTGGTACTTGCGAGATTTATCGCCGAGCCTGATCGTGGCGGTCTTGCGGCCGCGCTTGAGCTGATCGATAAACGCCGGCGAGAAGAAATTCAGGACGAGAGGGCCACCGTACATGGCGGCCAGCGTAAATGATCGCGCGCTCAGCTGGGGTACCCACCCGCTCCCAGCAGCGGGACGAAGCGACACGGGGCGATCACGCGGCGCTCGAGTTCGACGCGCTCACCCCCCTCGTCCACACGCCGGAAGGCGGTGAGCAGGTCGGCGCCGTTGCTCGCGATCGGCGCGACGAGCCGGCCGCCGGGCCGCAGCTGCGCGACCAGTCCCGGCGGCAGCCGGGGCGCCGCCGCGTGGACGGCGATCGCGTCGAAGGGCCCCTCCCCCTCCACCCCGGCGCTCGCGTCCCCGGGCCGCACCCTGACGTTGTCGTAGCCGAGCTCAGCGAGCACGCGCTGGGCCTTCCAGGCCAGCGCGCCGATCAGCTCTACGGCGAGCACCTCGCGCGCCAGCTCGGCGAGCACCGCGGAGCTGTAGCCCGAACCCGCGCCGACGTCGAGCACGTACTCCTCGCCGGTCAGCTCCAGACCCTCGCAGATCGCGGCGACGACCCAGGGCTGTGAGATCGTCTGGCCGTGGCCGATCGGCAGGGCGCCGTCCTCGTAGGCGTGCTCGCGCAGATCGTGCGCGACGAAGCGCTCGCGCGGCACCTTGCCCATCGCGGCCAGCACGCGCTCGTCGGTGATCCCGCGGTCGCGCAACTGGCTCGCGACCATGGCCGCGCGGGCCTTGGCGGGGTCGAATGCGCTGTCGCGGCTCAAAAGACGTAGGCGCGTAAACGGCGGGGCTGCAGCACCGTTACCCGCCCGCGCCCGACCGCCACCACGCCGGCACGCTCAAGCGTCGCGAGGAAGCGGCTCACGCTCTCGCGCGAGGTCCCGGCGAGCTGGGCGAGGTCGGCCTGCGTCATGCGCACCGTGATGCCCTCGCGATCCTCCGGGATCGTCTCCTCCGCGATCAGCTGCATCAGCACCCCAGCGACGCGGCTCGGCACCGTCTGAAACGACTGCCGGGACACGCGCTCGTTCGTCTCGCGCAGCCGCCGGGTGATCGCGACGATCAGCTTGGCGGCGATGTCGCCGTGCTCGGCGATCACGCGGCGCATGTCCGCTGCGGGCAGCGCGAGGAGCTCGACGTCGGAGAGTGTCTCGACGCTCGCCGAGCGGGTCCCGCCGTCGAGCATGGCGAGCTCGCCGAAGAAGTCGCCGGGGCCGAGGGTCGCCAGTGCGATCGCGCGCCCGTCGGAGTGTTCGCGCGTGACCCGCAGATCGCCCGAGCGAACGATGTAGCAGGCGTCGGACTGGTCGCCCTCGTGGAAGACGCGCACGCCGCGCGGGAACGCCCGCGGCACCGCGACCGCGGCGATGCGCTCAAGCTCGTCCTGCGAGAGGTCGGCGAAGAGCGGCACTCGCGTGAGCAGCTCTGCGTTTGGGGAATCCATGCTCTCCTCGGCAGGGCGATTATGGCGGGCGCCCGCGCTCACCCGCACGTGATCGAGGCTTCCGGTCGCAGAGACGAGGAAGGTCGAGCGCCTGTCAGGTCTGACAGCGGGGGCACCAGTACGTGGTGCGGTTGGCGTCCCCCTGCCCGCGGGAGCGGATGCGCGCGCCGCAGCGCGGGCACGGCTCGCCGGTGCGCTTGTAGACACGCTTGGGTGCGCGGCCGACCTCGACGGCTGAGCGCATCAGCTCGCGCGTCGCGTCGCTCACGGCCGCGAGCTCGTCGTCGCCTAGCTCGCCCAGGCGCCGCCAGGGATCGAGGCGCGCCTCCCAGCACCCCTCCGACTTGAAGATGTTCCCGATCCCGGCGATCACCGTCTGGTCGAGCAGGGCGTCGCCGAGCGTCGCCGCCTGCGCCGCCCGGCGCCGCAGCGCCTCGACACCGGCCGCGGCGTCGAACTCCGGCGCCAGGATGTCGGGACCGAGCGCGCGCAGCCGCGGGTCGAGACGCAGCTCACCCGGCGTGCGGATCGCGAGCCGCGTGCCGTTGAACTCCACCGCCTCGACGCGCTCGGTGACGAGCAGCGCCCAGGCCGCACCCCGCGCCTTCCGCCAGCGCTCGCCGGGCCGGTAGGTGTGCCACGAGCCGTTCATCCCCTGATGGCTGTGCAGGACCAGATCACCCTCGAAGCGCAGGAACAGGTGCTTGCCGTGCGCGTCGGCGCGCTCGAGCCGGCGCCCGACGAGCGCCGAGAGACGCTGGGGCTGCGCGCGCAGCGAGCTGCGGGGGCTCGGCGCCTCCGCGCGCGTGAGGGGCGCCTCGCCGAGGGCGGCGGCGAGCCGGCGCGCGTTGCGGTGGATCGTGTCGCCCTCGGCCATGGAGCGACGGTAGCGGCCCAAGCGCTGAACGTCCGAAGCCTTCCGCCTGTGTGAAGGAACCAGCGGGCGCCCGGCTTCGCGCGATATCTCGGCCGCCGCGAGGAGCACGGAGGATGCTCAGGCCGCGGAGCGATGAGTTCGCCGCCCTGCCGGGGTCCAACCGGTATGACCGATCGACCGATTCCTATGGACAGACTCGCCCGGCCCGCGCAACGGGCGCTGACCGGCGCGGGCTACCGCACCCTCGCGGACCTGGCGGCGGTGCCGGAGGCTCGCATCGCGGAGCTGCACGGCATCGGGCCCAACGCGCTCCGCCGGCTGCGGAGCGCGTTGGCCGAGCACGGCATGCGCTTCGCGGATGAGCGCTGAGCCCTAGCGCTTCTTCTTCGACTTGATCTTCACCGCGTCCAGGCCGACGACGATCGGGTTTTGATTCACGGCCACGGCGAAGCGCAGCTTCACCTTCTTACCCGCGAACCTGTTCAGGTTCGCGGTGACCCTGCGGTATGAGCGCACCCGGCGGTCGCCGCGGTTCGTGCGGAAGACGCGCTTGAGGATGTGGTTGGGCCTGAACGAGCGGATCGGCGCCTTCGCCTTCATCACGTCGACCCGCACCTGCTGATTCGCAGCCGGCCCGAGGGCGAACGTGTCCGGGGTGAAGAAGTCTTCATCCAGGTTGTCGTACGCGAGGCGGAAGCTGAGCCTGTGCTTCTGCTTCTTCTTGAGCTTCACGACCTGCGAGAGGATCTGGGCGCTGGGGCACGTCGGCTGGAACGCGACCGCCGCCCACTTGCCCTGCGGCGGCCGCGGGATCTCGGGCTCCCCGATGTCACCGCGGACCGGGATGCCGGGGGGCTGCCATTCGCCCCTGTAGACGTCCCAGTAGCCACACTTGGCGTTCGGGTAGAAGTTCTTCTGCCAGCCGCGCAGGTTCCCGCGCTCGAAGTTGCCGTTCTTCACGGGCGCGGCCTGCGCCGTCGCAACCAACGCCAGCGCGGCCGCCAACGCGGTCAGCGCGGTGATCGTCCTCTTCATGGGGTGCCCTTCCCTAGATGGTCGGTGGGTGCCCGCGCCGGCCCCTGGCGACGCGAAGCCGCGCAAGAGTAACCCGTCAGCCGGTCCGTGTATAGGGCGGGCGGAGTCTCAGGCCGACGCGACCAACCGCCGCGGCTGGCGCGCGAACCCCGCCTCGAGCAGCGCGGCCTCGAAGGGCGAGCCGATCACCGGCTCGCCGTCGACGCGCTCGATTGCAAGCTTCGGGATCAATCCGTCGCGCGCCGCCTCGACCAGTTGCTCCACAGCCGCGATCAGCTCGGCCCCCTCGAGCTCCTGAAGGCGCACGATGCCCTTGCCCCCGCGCTCGACATAGATGATCGGGCGGCCATCGCACATGAGCACGTAGGCGCCGGCCGTGCGAGCCGGGCGGCGGCCCTCGGCGCGCTTCGGCCAGGCGAGCGACGCGCCGTAGGGGTTCGCGGGGTCGGTTGCCGCGAGCAACAGATACTCGTCGCCGTCGGTACGCGGCAAGCTGCGCAGGCGCTCGACCGCGCCGGAGAGCGCGAACTGCACCCCGCCCATACCCTCGACGAAGTAGCCGCGCTGGGCGGTGCCCAGCATCTCCAGGTTCGAGAGCTCGCCATAGAGCGTCGCCATGCCTCCGGGGATGCCCTCGGAGCGGATGGTCTCGCGCGTCACGATCCCGTAGCGCTCGAGCAGGAGCTCCGCCTGCGCGCGCATGCGCGGGCCCTGCGCGGGCGCGTTGCGGAAGAGGTGCTCGGTCAGCGACCAGCGGCCCTGCACCGTGCCCGCCGCGCCGGGACGGCGTGAGGCGAACCGCCGGCCGGCGCGCTGCTGGCGCTGCGTGGCGCGCACGCGCGGCGCGCGCAGGGGCGCGAAGGCGTCGTTGGTGATCTCGCCGGCCCACGCCAGGTCCCACAGGGCCTCGTGCAGCTCCTCGGCGAGCGCGTCGAGCTCGGCGACCAGGTCGATCCAGAAGCACGGCGAGACCGCGAGCCGCTCGCGGATCAGATCGTGCAGTTCTCCTTGCGGCGCCTCGAGCTTGGCGTTCGCGGGCGGCGGACCGGCGAGGCGCACGTCGTCGCGGAAATACAGCGCGACCTTGCCGGTGCGGCCCACCGATCCGGCGCCGATCCACACGACCTCGCCGCCGGTGGTGAGCTGGTCGAGCCATGAGGGCGAGTACGCGCCGAGCCGGCGCGGCAGCACGTCGCGTTCCCACACCTCGGGGGTGAGCGCCACGCCCTGGAGCGGCACGAGCGCGTCGCGCAGCCGGTCGATGCCGGCGCCCCCGGGCCGGTGTACGTCGACGTTCTGCCAGCTCGCGAGGAAGCGCGCGAGCTCGGCCGGATCCGCCGCCTCCGCCTCCTGGCGAAGCTGCGCGAGGCTCGCCCGGCGCACGCGGCGCAGTACGTCGGCGTCGCACCACTCCCGCTCGCTGCCGCCGGGCAGCAGCTCGCCGCGAACGAGCTCCCCGGAACGCTCGAGCTCGCGCAGGGCGGGCAGCGGGTCGATCGCGTAGCGCTCCGCGAGCCGCGCGGTCGGGAAAGGACCGTGCGTGCGCGCGTAGCGGCGCACGACCGCGGCCAGCGCGTCCTCGACGGGCTCGAGCAGCGAGTCGGGCATGCCGGGCGGCGGCGGGGTGCCGAGCGCGTCGCGGAACATGGCGACGTCCTCCGCCGCGACCCAGCGCTCCTCGCCCGCGATCCGCACCTTCGCGGCGCGGCGCTCGCGCTCGAGCTTGCCGAGCATCGAGCTCGCCGAGAAGCCCTCTGCCACGCGCGCCTGGCACTCCTCCTCGGTGAGGTCGCCAAGGCGGCGCAGGATCTGCTGGAGAGCGTCCCGATCGCGCGCCCGCGCGTCGTCGGTGAGGTGCTGCAGGGAGCGCTCAACCTCCTCGAGCGCGTCCGGGTCGATCAGCTCGCGCAGCTCCTCCTGGCCGAGCAGCTCACGCAAGAGCTCGCGGTCCAGCGCGAGCGCGGCGGCGCGGCGCTCGGCGTTGGGCGTGTCGCCCTCGTACATGTAGGTAGCGACGTAGTCGAAGAGCAGCGACGAGGCGAACGGGGAGGCACTCTGCGTCTCCACCTCCACCAGCGAGATCCGTCGCGCGGAGAGATCGCGCAGCAAATTCTGGAGCCCGGGCAGGTCGAGCACGTCGCGCAGGACCTCGCGGTAGGTCTCGAGGATCACCGGGAAGCGCGGGAAGTCCTTGGCGACCTCCAGCAGCGACTGCGCCTTCATCCGCTGCTGCCACAGCGGCGTGCGCTTGCCGGGGTAGGCGCGCGGCAGGAGCAGGGAGCGCGCGGCGTTCTCACGGAAGCGGGCACCGAAGAGCGCCGAGCCGCCCAGCTCGCCTACCACCATGTCCTCGACCTCGTCGGGCTCGAGCAGGACGAGATCGGCCGGCGGCGGGTCGTCCGCGTCGGGCAGGTGCAGCACGATGCCGTCGTCCGACCAGATCGCGTCGGCCTCGAGGTCGTACTCGGAGCGGATCTTCGCCGCGAGCGCGAGCCCCCAGGCCGCGTGCACACGCCCGCCGTAGGGTGAGAGCACGCACAGCCGCCAGTCGCCGATCTCGTCGCGGAAGCGCTCGATCACGATCGACTGGTCGGAGGGCACCACGCGCGTCGCCGCCTGCTGCTCGCGCAGGTACGCGACGAGGTTCTGCGCGGCGAGCGGGTCGAGGTCGTACTCCTTGGCCAGCTCCTCCGGCGAGGCGGACACCGCCTCGCGCGCGAACTCGCCGATCGCCCTGCCGAGCTCGGCGGGACGGCCGATGCCGTCGCCTCGCCAGAAGGGGACCGCGCCGGGCACGCCGGGCGCCGGGGTCACGATCACGCGGTCGCGCGTGATGTCCTCGATCCGCCAGGTCGTCGCGCCGAGCAGGAAGGTCTGTCCCGCGCGCGCCTCGTAGACCATCTCCTCGTCGAGCTCGCCCACGCGCCGGCCGTCGGGCAGGTGCACGCCGTAGAGGCCGCGGTCGGGGATCGTGCCCGCGTTGGTGACCGCGAGCTGGCGGGCGCCGCGGCGGCCGCGCACCTTGCCGGCGGTGCGCTCCCAGGCCACACGCGGGCGCAGTTCCGCGAAGCGCTCCGACGGGTAGCGGCCGTCGAGCATGTCGAGCACGTTCTCGAGCTGCTCGCGACCGAGGTCGCGGAAGGGCTCGGTAGCGGTCACCACCCGCTCGATCTCGTCCACGGTCCACTCCTCGTCGGCGACCATCGAGACGATGTGCTGCGCGAGGACGTCGAGCGGGTTGCGGGGGATCACGGTCTCCTCGATCTCGCCGTTGCGCATGCGCTTGGCGACCACCGCACACTCGAGCAAATCGGCTCGGAACTTCGGGAAGATGCGGCCCTTTGAGACCTCGCCGAGCGCGTGGCCGGCGCGACCGACTCGCTGCAGCCCGCGCGTCACCGACTTCGGCGACTCGACCTGAATCACCAGGTCCACGGCGCCCATGTCGATGCCGAGCTCCAGCGAGGAGGTCGCGACGAGGCACGGCAGCTGCCCGGACTTGAGCATCTCCTCGATCACGAGGCGCTCCTCATGCGCGAGCGAGCCGTGGTGGGCGCGGGCGATCTCGATCGGCGGCTTCTCGGCCGCGGCCTCGCCCTCGGCCGCCTCGCGCTGCTCGTTGGCGAGCTCGTTGAGGCGCTTGGCGAGCCGCTCGGCGGCGCGGCGCGCGTTCACGAAGATGATCGTGGAGTTGTGCTTTTGCACCAGCTCGAGCAGGCGCGGGTAGATCGCGGGCCAGATCGAGCGGGTCGTCGGCGCGGCGTCGAAGTTGGCGTCGCCCGGCGAGTACTCGAAGCCCGAGTCGCCGCCGTCGCGGCGCTTCTCGGTCGCGGCATCGGGGTCGGTCATGTCCTCGACCGGGACGACGATCTCCAGGTCGAGCTCCTTGCGCACGCCGGCGTCGACGATCTCGCACTCGCGCTTCGGCCCGACGAGGAACTGGGCTACCCGCTCGAGCGGGCGCTGCGTCGCCGACAGCCCGATGCGCTGCACGGTGGCCTCCGGGCCGCGCCCGTCCTCGTGCGTCTGAACGAGGTGTTCGAGCCGCTCGAGGGTGAGCGCGAGATGCGCGCCGCGCTTGGTCTGGGCGACGGCGTGGATCTCGTCCACGATCACCGCCTCGACCCCGGTGAGGATCTCGCGCGCCTGCGAGCTCATCATCAGATAGAGCGACTCGGGGGTCGTGATCAGGATGTCCGGCGGCTTGCGGCGCATCGCCTGGCGCTCGCGCTGCGGGGTGTCGCCCGTGCGCAGGCCGACCGAGATCGGCGCGCCGATGCCGCGCAAGGGCGCGCGCAGGTTGCGCTCGACGTCGTAGGAGAGGGCCTTGAGCGGCGAGACGTAGACGATGCGCACTCCGGAGCCGAGCGGAGGCTCGTCCGGGTCGATCTCCAGGCCGTCGAGCGCCGGCTGCCCGGCGGGCTGGGCGCCGTCGCCATCCCGGCTGCGCCGCCGGCCGCGCTTGGGCGGCTCCGGCGCCGCGCGCCGGGCGAGCGCGTCGATCCCCCACAGGAACGCCGTGAGCGTCTTCCCGGAGCCGGTCGGGGCGCAGATCAGGGTGTTCGCGCCCGAGGCGATCGCCGGCCACCCCTGGGCCTGGGCGGGCGTCGGCTCCTCGAAGGAGGAGGTGAACCAGCGCTTGACGGGCTCCGAGAACGGCGCCAGCGGGTCGGTTTTCACACTCGAACTCGAAGCCATGGTCAACCGATCGAGTCTACGCCCCCGCACAAATGGGCCGGCCTGCGCGCGTCGCGTGGGGTGACTCGCTACCGTCGGGTGCTCGATGGAGGGCTCCCCGAACGAGATCCGCGCCACGCTTTTGCTCTGCGATTCAGCGCAGAGCGTCGGCGGCAAGCTCTACATCCTCGGCGGCGGCCTGCAGCGCATCGCGCGCGTGCCGGGCTCGGCGATCAACATCTCGCTGGCGATCCGCCTCACGATCCCCTGGTCGCGCGCCAACGAGCGCATCGAGGTCGTCGCGCGGCTGCGCGATCAGGACGGCAACCCGGTGGAGGCGGGCGAGCGCCCCGTCGTCATCCGCGGCCACGTCGAGGTCGGGCGCCCCGCCGGCGCGACTCCGGGGATGAGCTTCGGAGTGCCGCTCACGATGAACGTGAACAACCTGCGGCTGCCGCAGGCCAAGTACGAGTGGACGCTCGAGGCACAGGGCACGCCGATCGCGAGCGAGCCCTTCGAGATCCGCGACGCCCAGCCGCCCGGTCGCCCGGCCTAGGCGCTGCGCAGCCGCTCGATCTCGGCCCGCGCGTGCGCCACGCCCGCTGAGTCGGCGCCGCCCGACGCGGCGAGCTCGTGGGCCAGATCGCGCGCGGCGGCGAGCAGATGCTTGGCGCGTTTGCGGTCGCGGTGGCCGCCGGCGCCGCGGACGTAGCGCTTGCGCTCCTTGCGCTTGGCGACGAGCGCGTCGAGCTCATCCTTGGTGATCGTGCCGGCGGCGACCTCGGGATCGAGGATCGCGCGCATCCAGCCACGCTCGGGTCCCCCGCTGCGGCGCACGACGGCGATCAGGGCGCCCCAGCCGATCAGCGCCGCTGCGAGCGTCGCGAACGTGGCGCCGACGCCGCCGTCGCCGATCGCCGCGGCGCCGTCCCAGGCGCCGTGGGCGACCATCGCCGCGAGCATCAGCAGGACCCCCAGCCCGGCGCGGCGCTTTTGCACAGGCGTGCCGATCAGGTAGACGAGGCCCGCGCAGAAGACCGCCGTGTACAGCGCGTGCGAGGCGATGCCGGTCGCGCCACGGAGCGCGAACGTGCCGAGCACGGCCGCAAACTGGTCGGCGCCGAAGTTCGCGATCGCGCCGTTGATCCCGTACTGGATGTCCTCGAGGATCTGGAAGCCCAGCCCGATGAAGGCGCCCACGAAGATCGCGTCGTACAGCGAGCGGATGAGTAGCGGCGCCAGCGCCAACAGCAGCAGAAAGCCGGCGCCCTTCGCGGTCTCCTCCACCAGCGGGGCCGAGATCGCGGCGCCCCAGTCGGCGGCGAACGGCTGCCCGAAGAGCTTCGCCATGAGCGCGATGTTCGCGTCGTTGCCGTGGATGGCGATGGCGTAGACGGCGGCGGAGGCGCCCCACGCGAACGCGGCCAGCACGAGCCCAAGCGGCTTGCGCGCGTAGCGGTCCATGGCTCGCAGGGCGGCGAAGATGATTAGCCCGTAGAAGGCGAACAGGACGAGCGCGCTGATGAACGCCGGCGCGAGGAAGTCCGTGTAGCGCCGCGCGAGCTGCGTGAACTCGGCCAGCCCGATCCCGACGAGCGCGATGTACACCCAGAAGCACAGGTTGTGGGGCTGCACCAGGCGAAAACGCCGGCCCCAGCCGGAGGCCTCGACGGCCTCACGGCGCCGCTCGAGCATCGCCTCGGGGACGGCTGCCGCCTCGGTGCTCAACTCCCCTCACCCCCATCCGAGTCGACCTGGACGCTCGCGATCATCCCCGCGATGTCGTCGAGGGCCTGGCGCATCGAGCTCTCGGGCCCGACCGCGGTGATCGCGAGGCCCGTGCCGTTCAGGACGAAGGCCGCGATCACGCCGCTTCGGTTCGTCCCCGCGTAGGACGCGACGACGCCCTGCTCACCCTGCTCCGTGGCGATCGTCTCGTGGTCCGTGCCGATCGTGAGCGCCTCACTCTGGGCGCTGGCCGAGCTCACCTTGTCGATCTGGCCGAGCAGCTCCTCGGGCTCGCCCGAGAACGGGCCGGGGACGATTCGGAAGGAGACCCCTCGGTACGAGAGGTGCGCCGCGCCCCCAGGAGCACCCGAGCGAGTCGAATCGCTGGCCCGCAGTCCGCTCTCGACGTTCCACCCCTGGGCGGGCCTGAACGTAATCCCCTGCGCGAGGACCATCACGTCGCCGGCCTCGACCGGGTCGTCGTACGCGACGGAGCGGTCCACGAGCGGCATCACGACCGCCCACAGCAGGGCGATCCCGAGCACGACGAATGCAGGGACGAACGTCCGCTTGTCCAGTCCAAGGATCCGCTGTTCGACTGGCGGGCGCACGATTCCCCCGGTGCTTGAGGCGGCAAATGTTTACCAGCCGCCTCAGCGCGGTGCGCAGGTTCCCCTCCGCATACCCCGGCGCGCGGCGGCCGGGCTCAGAACGGCAGCGTGTCGGCGATCTCGGCGAGCGCGGGTGCGGTGCGGTCGCGCTCGGAGAGCTGGGGGGCGGCGATCGGCCACTCGACCCCCACGTCCGGGTCGTCCCAGCGGATCCCGGCTTCCTGCTCGGGGTCGTAGTAGCTCGAGAGCTTGTAGGCGACGTCGGCCTGCTCGCTCAGCACACAGAAGCCGTGCCCGAAGCCGACCGGGACGTAGAGCTGACGGTGGTTTTGGTCGGAGAGCTCGAAGCCCTGCCAGCGCCGGTACGTCGGCGAGTCACGCCGCAGGTCCACCGCGACGTCCCAGATCGTGCCGCGCACGCAGCGCACGAGCTTCGCCTGGCCGGGCTGCAGCTGGAAGTGGATGCCCCGCAGGATGCCCTGGCGCGAGCGCGAGTGGTTTTCCTGCACGAAGCGCGCGTCGACCCCGAGCTCGCGCCACTCCTCCTCGCGATACGACTCGAGCAGAAAGCCGCGCTCGTCCCCGAACGCCTCCACCTCGAGCAGCGCGAGGTCGGGAATCTCGGTTTCGAGCCGGCGCGCCATGACGGAGCTACGCGAGCTTGGTGCCGTACTGGCGCTCGTAGTACTCGCGGTACTCGCCGGAGCGGATCGGCCCCCACCACTCCTCGTTGTCGCGATACCAGGCGACGGCGCGCTCGATGCCGTCGTCGAAGCCCACCTGCGCGCGCCAGCCCAGTGCCTCGGTCTTGTCCGAGGCGAGGGAGTAGCGGCGGTCGTGACCGGGGCGATCCTTGACGTAGGTGATCAGCGACTCGTCGCGGCCGGTGAGCTCGAGGATCCGCCGCACCACGTCGATGTTCGCGCGCTCGTCGGGCCCGCCGACGTTGTAGGCCTCGCCGGGCGTGCCGCGCTCGAGCACGACGTCGATCGCCGCGGCGAAGTCCTCCACCCACAGCCAGTTGCGCACCTGCAGCCCGTCGCCGTAGATCGGCAGCGGATCACCGGCGAGCGCGTTCAGGATGCACAGCGGAATGAGCTTCTCGGGGTGCTGGCGCGGCCCGTAGTTGTTCGAGGCGCGCACGATGAGCGACTCGGTCCCGTAGGTGTGCTGGAAGGCCGAGACGAGCAAATCGCCGCCGGCCTTCGCGGCGGAGTACGGCGACGAGGGATCGAGCGGCGAGCTCTCGGTGAACGAGCCCTCCTCGATCGACCCGTAGACCTCGTCGGTGGAGACCTGCAGGTGGCGGATGCCGGCGTTGCGCGCGGCGTCGAGCAGGACGAATGTCCCGAAGACGTCGGTTTGGATGAACTCGCCGGGCGACTCGATCGAGCGGTCGACGTGCGACTCGGCGGCGAAGTTGACGATCGCGTCGCAGCCCTCGATGGCCGCGCTCACGGCGTCGCGGTCGGCGATGTCGCCGACGATCAGCTCACAACGCTCGAGGCCCGCCAGGTTCTCGCGCCGGCCCGCGTAGGTGAGCTTGTCGAGCACGCGCACCTCGTCGCCAGGGTGCTTCTCCAAGCGATGGCGAACGTAGGCCGAGCCGATGAACCCGGCGCCCCCGGTGACCAAGATCCTCATGCCATAACCCTCGCACGTTCGGCGAGGTACTCGCGCAACCCCTCGCGCCACTCGGGCAGGACGGGGACGTCGTCGCGCTCCGTGCCGAGCACCGAGTAGGCGGGCCGCGGCGCGGGCCGGCCGAGCATCTCGGTCGTCGCGGCCATCACCCGGCACTCGGTGCCGGTCTGGTCGAAGATCTCCTGCGCGAACTCGAACCACGAACAGCTGCCCGCAGCGGCCACGTGGTAGATGCCGTACGGCTTGCCCTCGATCAGATCGGCGAGCGCCGGCGCGAGGTGCCGGGTGTAGGTGGGCGTGCCGACCTGATCGGAGACGACGAGCACCTCGGGCTGCTCGTTCGCCAGGCGCAGCATCGTCTCGACGAAGTTCTTGCCGCGCACACCGTAGAGCCACGAGGAGCGCACGATCCAGTGCCGCGGGTTGGCGACGGCCACCGAGGTCTCGCCCGCCTGCTTCGAGCGCCCGTACGCGGAGAGCGCGGCGGGCATATCGGACTCCACGTACGGCGTGCGCTTGCTGCCGTCGAACACGTAGTCGCTGGAGACGTGGAGGATCGAGGCGCCGCGGTCGCGAGCGACGCGCGCGACGAGCGCGGCGCCCGTGTCGTTCACCTGCATCGCCGCCTGCTCGTTCTCCTCCGCTCCGTCCACGTCGGTCCAGGCAGCGCAGTTCACGACGACGTCCGGCCCGATCTCGCCGAGCGCGTCCTCGACGTCGGCGGGATCGGTGATGTCGAGGTTGGCGCGCGCCAGGGCGTAGACCTCGTGATCGCGGGCGACGAGCTCACTCACGACGTCGCCGCCGAGCATCCCCCCGGCGCCCGTGACGATCACCTTCATGGCAGCGTGATCTCCGAGTTGTCGCCGACGATCATGCTGAGCGTGCGCGGGCGCCGCTCGCCGCGACGCAGCGTCACGTTGCGGCCCAGCAGGCTCGCCTCCATGCGTGTCTCGAGGTTCGAGACGGTCGCGCCGGCGAGCAGGATCGAGTGCTGGACCTCGGAGTGCTCCACGGTCACGTCGGCGTCGATCGAGGTGTAGGGGCCGATGTAGGAATCGGTGATCACGGCGCCGGGACCGATGATGGCGGGTCCGCGTACGAGCGAGCGCTCGATGCGCGCGCCCGGGGCCACCGCGACGCGCCCCTCGATGCGCGCGCTCTCCGTCTCGCCCTCGATCGAGCGCTCGAGGTCCTCGAGCACGAGCCGGTTCGCCTCGAGCATGTCGGCGAGCTGGCCGGTGTCCTTCCACCAGCCGGTGACCGTGCGCGACTCGACGCGCGCGCCCTTGTCGATCAGGTGCTGGATCGCATCGGTGATCTCGAGCTCATTGCGCCAGGACGGCTCGATCGCGCGCGCCGCGTCGAAGATCGCGGGGCCGAAGAGGTAGACGCCGACGAGCGCCATGTCCGACGGCGGGTCCTTGGGCTTCTCGACGAGCCGCACGACGCGCTCGCCGTCGAGCTCAGCGACCCCGTAATGCCATGGGTCGGGCACCTTGGTGAGCAGGATCAGCGCGTCCGACTCCCCCTCACGGAAGCGATCGGCGAGCCCGCTGACGCCGTCGCGCAGGAGGTTGTCGCCGAGGTACATGATGAAGGGGCCCTGCCCGAGGGCGTCCTCCGCGGTGAGCACGGCATGGGCGAGCCCCCTGGGCGCGTCCTGCTCGACGTAGGTGACCCGCGCGCCGAAGCGCGAGCCGTCGCCGACCGCCTCGCGGATCTCGCCGCCGGTCTCCGGGGCGATCACGATGACGATGTCGGTCACGCCGGCGCCGACGAGCGCCTCGATCCCGTAGAAGAGCACGGGCTTGTTCGCCACGGGCACGAGCTGCTTGGCGGACGTGTGCGTGATCGGGCGCAGGCGCGTGCCCGCGCCCCCCGAGAGGATCAATCCCTTGAGGGGCTCCATCGCATTCGGAGGCTATAGCGAGGAAGGACTCGACAGCGGCGGTCGCTGCGGTTAGGGTCGCGGAGTTTCGTTCGACCGACCTCAAGGCGGGCCATGGGCTCACGTAAGTTGCAGGCGCTGATCGGCGGCGTGGTCGTCGCGGGAGCCCTGGGGCTAGCCGCCTCGCCGGCACAGGCAGCGATCCAGTGCGGCGATGTCATCAAGAAGGACATCAAGCTGAAGCGCAACCTCAACTGCACGGGCTCCGGCACCGATGGGCTCATCATCGGGCGTCACGGCGTCACGATCGACCTGAACGGCAAGACGCTGCGCGGGCCCGAGGTCGGCTATGCCGGAATCGACAACAGCAGCGGCTGGGACCGCGTGACGATCAAGAACGGGAAGCTGCGGGGCTGGTCGCCAGGGATCGAAATCGACATGGCGAACCGCGCAACCGTCCGGAACGTCGAGATCCGCCTCGGCGGAACGAACGACCACACGGGCATCGATGCCGAGTACTCCGTGCGCCCGGTCATCCGCAACGTGACGGTCGACAACGCGTACCACGGCGCCTACCTGTACGACACGGTCAATCAGAAGGTCGTGAACCTCAAGGTCACCGGCAGCGATCCCAGCGTCTCGTACGGGATCTACGGCGGCTACATGCACGGGGTGGTCAACAAGCTCCGATCCCACCGCGCCACAACCGGGCTCTATGCGTACGGCGAGACGCCGAAGCTGCTTATCAAGAACAGCGCCGCGAACAAGACCGGCTACGCGGGGTTCTATATCTCCAACGGCACCCCGCTCGCGAGGCACAACTACATCCTCAAGAACAACACCGCGACCAACGCCGGCGAGTATGGGTTCGTCGCGGGCTACGACGTCGATGGCAACGGCAACAAGGCCAAGGGCGCGGGAACGCAGAACTGTTACAACGTGCCCTGCGGGAGGAAGTAGGCCAAGCGGATTGCGCGTGCGCGTGCGCCTTTCGTAACACCTCGCCCGAGCGGGCGCGGAGGCGACCACACGCTGCGTGGTTAGTTGCTTAGCCGGGGGTGAGGGTGAGCACGCGCCAGGGACCCTCGCCCGCCAGCGGCTGGGTGAAGCCGTCGCGCCAGCGCGGCTGCAGGTCGTCGTAGTGCTCGCTCGCCACGTGGCCCGAGTTGCCGGTGAACTGCTGCCAGCGTGAGCGCTCGGGGTGCACCGGGTCGGCGACGATCCGCCAGCACGGCGCCCAGACGGCCGTGTAGGGATCGCCCGGGTCCCAGCCGACCTGGGCGACGGTCTCCTGCGCGCCGCCGACCTCCAGCTCACGGCTGAAGATCCGCCGGAACAGCGCGTTGGCGCCGCCGAGCGCGTGCGGGAAGTGCAGCGGGTGCACCCGCCCCCAGCGCCAGCCTTCGGGGTCGTCGCCGTAGCGGTCGGCGAGGTCGTTGAGCGCGCTGCGCAGCGCGTCGAGCGCCAGCTCGTCCCAGGAGCAGCCGATCAGCTCCTCGTCGCCTTCCTCCCAGAGGTCGAGGAGGTGCGCTTGCCAGCGCCAGGGCGAGGTGACGTGCGTCATGAAGCCGTTGTCCGCGCGGTCCAGCCAGCGCTCGGCGAGGTCGCGGTCGCCGATCGCCGCGCGCGCGACGGCGTTCCCGAAGTGCAGCGTGAACGCCTGGTAGATCGTCGCCGCGATCGACTCGGGCGTCATGCGCCCGTCCCACGAGCGCAGCCGCTCGATCGCGCGGGTCTCCGCCTGGCTGCGGGGGCTCAGGCGCGCCAGCCGCTTCGCGGTCTCGAGGCCACGCAGCGAGAGCATGTCGGTCTGCATGCGCGCGAAGCCGTCGAGATCGTGCTCGTCCGTGCGGCGCAAGAGGTCCTCGATCCGCGCCGCCCGCGCGCCGTCGAGGTACTCGCTGGTCAGATGATGCGGGTAGTCGTCGGGCTCGACCTTGTTGTTCGCCGTGACGACGAAGCCGCTCTCTGGGTCGGTCACCTCCGGCAGCTCGTCGTGGGGGATCCATCCCACCCACTCGTCCTCGCCGCTCCAGCCGCAGCGCGGCAGGTCGGGCGAGCCGCCCTCGCGCATCGGCACCTTGCCCACGGCCTTGTATCCGATCGAGCCGTGGCGGTCGGCCCACACCAGGTTGATCACCGGCGTGGCGTAGTCCTCCAGGCGCGCGACGAGGTCCGGGCCGCTCGACGCGTCGAGCACGCTCACGTGCGCGCGCGCCACCGCCGGGAAGTGCAGGGCGGCCCAGCTCAGGGCGAGCGGCTCGCTCTCGTCGGCGCCGAGCGCCTCGTTGACGATCGGGCCGTGATGGGTGGCACGTACGGTGAGCCGGTCGGCGGGCCGTCCCCGCACGGCGATCTCCTCGGTGCGCGTCTCGAGCTCGCGCCACTCCTCGGCGAAGCGGTAGCGCTCACCCTCGATCCGCTCGACGAAGAGATCCATGACGTCTGCCATCACGTTCGTGAAGCTCCACGCGACGTCGTTGTTCTGCCCGAATGCGATTCCCGGCGCGCCCGGCAGGGAGGCGCCGCGAGCGAACCGGTCGCCCAGGTACAGGCCGACCTGGTAGGTGATCCCGGGCATCGAAGGGGCCAAGTGCGGGTCGCCGGCGAGCAGCGGGCGCCCGGTGGCCGAGAGCTCGCCCGCGACCGCCCAGTTGTTGGAGCCCGTCGCTTCGACCGCCAGCCCGAGATAGCGGCGGATGTCGTCGATGCGCGCCGCCACCTCGCTCGGCGCGGCGCCGTCGCCGCCCGGCTCGAGCACGATGGGCGTGCCCTTCGGGTAGGTCGGATCCAGGCGCGCGGCCAGCTCGGGGCCTAGCGCGCGACCCATCTCCGCGCGCAGCAGCTCGCGCTCCCAGTTGGTCGAGAGGCCGAACGAGAGGAGCTTCTGGCTGGCCAGGGTGTCGGAGGGCTGCCACGGCTCGAAGCCCAGCCGCAGGATCTGGAACTCCACCGGCAGCGCCGCTGCGCGCGCGGCGGCGGCGTTGATGCCGGCGCTGATCGCGACGAGCGCCTCCGCGACGTCGTCGGGCATCTCGCGCGCCTCGCGCTCCGCGACGCGGCGCAGGCCCAGCGTGCGCATCAGCCGGTCGCTGGGCAGCGCGGCCGGCCCCGCGATCTCGGCGAGCCTGCCATCGGCGACGCGCCGGTAGAGGTCGAGCTGCCACAGGCGGTCCTGGCCGAAGCAGAAGCCCTGCGCGAACCAGAGGTCGCGTGGGCTCGCCGCGTAGATGTGGGGCACGCCCCAGCGGTCGCGCCGGATCTCCACAGGCGCGTCAAGCCCGTGCATGTGGAGCGTGCCGGCGGTCTGCGGAAGCGGCCGGCGAAAGAGCTGCCACCACGCCGCGGCGCCGCCCAGTCCCACAAGGCCCGCGAGCGCCCCGATGATGCGGCCCGGCTTCACGCTGCCGGTGATATCAGTCACGCAGGTCGTTCGGCAAGCGGCCTTCGGCGGCGAGCTTCTCGAAATGCGCCTGCATCGTGAGCGCTGCCGCCAGGCGGAGCTCCTGCGGGACGTCATGCCAGACCCGCTCCAGAAGGCGGGCGCGCGAGCGCTCGCCCGCGTCAAGTTCCGCGAGCAACGCGCGCTCACGAGCGAGACGGTGGTCACGGTACTCGGCCAGCTTGGCCTCGGGATCGGTGATCCAAGGTCCGTGGCCGGGAGCGAGCAGCTTGGGGGCGAGCGCACGGATCCGCTCCAGCGAGCGCAGGTACAGCGCGAGCGACCCACCCCATGCGGCGGGCAGCACGATCGACGAGCCGCGACCGAGGACGAGGTCGCCGCAGAAGCACACGTCCTCCCAGAGGAAGCAGACGTGGTCGGCGGCGTGCCCCGGCGTCGGCACGACGCGAAACGGCCCGACCTCGCGGGTCGCGTCGCTCTCCGGCGCGACCGCGACCGCGTCCGGCAGGAGGTTGGTCTCGTCGCGATCGCCGATGCTGCCCCAGGCCAGCGGCGCGTCGAGGGCCGCGACGGCTCCGGTGTGGTCGGCGTGCGAGTGGGTGAGCAGGACGCCGCCGATCCCGCCGCGAGATGACGCCGCGTCCTGGATCGCCGCGACATGCCCGGGGTCGTCGGGCCCGGGGTCGATCACCCACGCCGGCGCGGCGCCGACGACGTAGGTGTTCGTGCCCTCGAGCGTCATCGGCCCCGGGTTGGGCGCGAGGATCCGCAGGATCGCCGGGTGCCCGGGCGGGGAGTCCATCGCCCGCACCCTAGTGCGCTCGCCGCGCCGCGCGCGTCCCGCTCGCCGGGGCCTACGGCGCGCCGTGGATCACGTAGTTGAAGCGGGTGCGCGGCTCGCCCCGGGCCACGAAGCGCCCCTTGCGAACCCGGATCACGTTCGTGGGCCGCAGGCGGCCCTTGCGGCGTGCGTCGGCGTACTGGATCAGGATCACGCTCGAGCGCTCGACGTTCGGGTCGCGCACACGCGCCAGCCCCCTGCGATTGAACGTCTGCCTGCGCTCGCCGGCGAACGACGCCGGCTCCGCCGGCGCGGCGAGCAGCTCCCACTCCTCGGCTTCGCCGGGCCGCTCCCCTTCGACGAACGAGGTCGCCACCCACGTCGAGCCCTCGAAGGTCACGACGTCCCCGTTCAGGTAGAACCGCTCCGGCTGCCACGCCCCCAGCCACACCAGACCGTCGCATCCGGGCAGCGTCAAGTCGGCCTCGGCCTCGGCCTGATCCGCCCCGAGGATCCACCGCATCGGGATAGCGGGATTGTTCGGGTTGAAAGGCACGATCGGAGCCTGCACGAGGACGCTCGGCAGATGGACCCCCGGCAGAAAGGTGCTGAGTTGACCACGGTTTGGCGGCGGTGGCGAGAAGTAGTTGTCGGGGCCGATCACGATCGTCGTCGGCGAACTCTCGGTCGACCGGTATCCGAAGTGAAACTGGACGATGCCGGGGAGCTCGGCGCGTTCGACGCAATCGACGAGCGGTGTAACCGCCGCGTGCGTGGGAGCTGGAACCGGCAGTAGCAGCGCGGCCACGCACGCGAGCAACCCGAGCCCGTACCGGTTCGCCGCAGAGTCGTTCCGTCGGCGCCGCGCACGGAGCGCGAGCCCTCTTCCGCGAATAGCCATGAGCGTCCGTCTCCCCCCGGATCAGTCGTCCTTGACCAGGAAATTCCGGGAGAAAGTACAGCGAACGCGGCGCCCGCGCTACCCCTTTCGGACGATCAGGCGAGGGCGCCCCGGACGGCCTCGCGGGCGTCCTCGGGCTCGAGCACGACGAGATCACCCGCGCCCTTCAGGATCTCGCGCACGAGCCAGTCCATCGAGCCGTAGGGCAACTCGACGACCACCGCCCCGTCCTCGAGCTCCTCGAGCACCGTGCGCTCCTCGCGCAGCCAGCGCGCGCGCTCGGGCGAGACCCACACGCGCGCCACCCCGGCGCTTGCCACCTCGCCGCGGACCAGCCATTCCTGCTCGGCGAGCTGCTCCTCCACGCCCTCGCGAGGTTCGAACGCGCGGTCGGTGATCACCGCCTCCTTCATGCGGTCCAGGCGGAAGTGGCGCGTGTCCTCGCGGCTCAGGTCGTAGCAGCCGAGGTACCAGCCCTCGGGCCCGTTGACGAGCTGGTAGGGCTCGACCTCGCGCTTGACGAACTCGTCCTCGTTCTCCTTGTAGTACTGGAGCTCGAGCACGCGGCGGCGCTGGATCGCCTCGTTCACCGTGAAGACCACGTGCGAGTCATCGCGCCCCGGGGCGATCTCCAAGCCCTCCTCCGAGGGGTCGTGGCCGAGCGCCGCGATGATCTTCTCGCGCGCGGTGCGCAGCCCGGCCTGCGGGAGGTGATCGCCGAAGAGGTCGATGGCGGCGACCAGCGCCTTGGCCTCCAGCGGGAGCAGGCGGGCGGGCCGGTCGAAGTTGTCGCCGTAGGTGTCGGGATCGACCTCGATCTCGTCGCCCACGATCTCCGCGTAGAGCACGTAGGTGCCGCCGCCGAAGTTGACGACGTTCAGGACCTCGATGTCCTCCTCGAGCTCGTTGTAGGAGATGTTGAGCTCGCGCAGGACCTCGTCCACCTGCAGGCGCTCGCCGGCGCGCGCGGCGCCGATCAGCAGCCCGGCGAGCGTGACCAGGCGCGCGAACCGCTCGGGGCGGATCACCGACTCGCCGCGGCCGTTCGAGCGCGAGGGCTTGCCGTTCGACTCGGGCTGGCTGCGCTCGACCGCCGGCGCCGTCTCGAACTCCCCGGAGTGGCGCTCGACGAGCAACGCGCGGCGGCGCGCGGCCTCCTCGGCGAGCTCGGGCGGCGCCAGCACCCGCGCGTTGTCGCGCCAGGAGAGGACCCAAGAGATCAGCTGCCGCGCCGACGCGTAGTCGGTCTCGTAGACCATCCCGCGGCCCTTGACGCCGTCCTCCTTGCGCGGCTTGCGCAGCTGCCCGTACTTGGTGAAGTCACGCTCCACGAGCCAGGCGATGCGCTCGCGCAGGAAGACGGACGCCGTCCCCTCGATGCCGCCCATCTGCCAGTCGGCGCGCTGGGCGTAGTCGCGGCGATCGAAGTCCTCGGGCGGGTGGAAGTCGTGCTCGGCCTTCGTCGCGTAGGAGACCTTGCCTCGGATCCGCGAGAGCCTGAACACCCGCACCGCGTCGCGCTCGTGCGAGTAACCGATCAAATAGAACTGCCCGTCGCGGAAGACGAGGTGGTAGGGGTCGACCTTGCGGTCGGACACCTCGTCGCGCTGCATCGTGTAGTAGCTGAACTCGATCGTCTTGCGGCGCGAGATCGCGGTCTCGATCTTGGCGAGGCGCTGCGAGAGCTCGCGGCCGCCGCCGGACGTCGAGAGGCGCACGTCGATCGGCACCGTCTCGCCCTCGGTGAGCGGGCTGCGCCGGCCCCACGAGACCTGCTGCAGGGCGAGCCGCAGCGGCTCGGCGTAGGCGAACTCGCCATCGAGCAGACCGAGCGCCGTGCGCAGCGCGGCGAGCTCGCCATCGGTGAACTCGATCGCCGGGAGGTAGTAGTTCTCAGGCGGCAGCGCGTAGAGCTCGGCCTCGAAGAATCCCTCCGCGGGCTTGTCGACCTGCAGCGTGATCCCGAGGCTCTCCAGCTCGGCGCGATCGGCGTAGAACCGGCGCGCGAAAGCGTCCTCGTTCATCGAGCTGTACCCCTCGACCTCCCGTTTGATCTCGAGCGCCGAGACGGGCCGGCGATTGGCCATGAGGAACGAGATCAGGGAGAGCTGGCGGATGAGCTTCTCGGTGTCCTTGGCCATCGCGACGAGCATATTGAGGGTGCACAGAACTTCCAGACCCATCGCGCGCCGCAAACCGCGCAATTTGCGCACGAGGGAATCGCCCACGGGCCGACGGATCTCGATTAGGCTGGCGTCCGCTCAGGGGACCCCGCTTGCTCGGCGCCGCGACGTTCATCAACCCGCTCCTCAAGGTCGCCACGACCGTGGCGATCCTCGCCGCGATCTACTTCTTCATCGTGCGCCCGATCCTCGACACGACCGAGGACGCCATCGACCGCGGCGCCCGCGTCGCGCAGGAGGCCCAGGCCGAGGCTCGCGAGCGGGCCGAGCGGGTCCAGCTCGACGTGGCCCTGGCCCAGTTCGACAGCGCGATCACCAGCCTGCAGACCGCCGGCTGGGCCGCCGCCGTGAAGGAGGCTCGCGCCTGCAGGGCGGACGCCGGGAACGCCGTGCGGGCGATCGAGCGCTGCGTCGCGTTCGCGAGGAAACTGAATGCGACGGTGCGGCCGAGCCGCACGATGGCGCTGAGCTACGCCGACTCGCTGGCCGCGCAAGGGCGCGGCGACGACGCGAAGCGCGTTCGCGAGTGCGTGAGCGACGCCGGCCTGGAGCGCCGGGCGGTCGCCCGCTGCCGTGCGCTCTCGCAGCAGCTGCTCTTCAGCCCGTAGGCCGGCGGCGCGCCGGAGCTAGGCGGCCCGCCGGTCGCGGAAGTAGGCGCCCGAGCCGATCCCGCGGTCGTACTTCGACCAGCGCTCGCCCTCGGGCAGCTCCTTCTCGATGCGGTCGAAGCTGCCGAGCTTGCCGCCGAGGTTGTCCATCGCGTGGACGAGCGTCGCCTCGCGGGTGGCCGGGACCACCGGTGAGCCGTGCTCGAGCGAGCCGTGGTGCGAGAGGATGATGTGCAGGACGGCTTGGGCGAGCTCGGGGTCGAAGCCCTCGATTTCCTCGATCTCGCGGCGCACGAGGTAATAGCCGAGCGGGATCTCGCCCTGCAGCCGGCCGGCGTCGGTGAGGTCGAACGCGAGCGGATCGTCGTTGTAGGCCTGGATCTTGCCGATGTCGTGAAGCAGCGCTCCGGTGACGGCGACGTCGCGGTCGATGCCCGGGAACGCGGACGAGGCGGCGCTCACCGCCTCCGCCACCGACAGCGAGTGGTCGAGCAGGCCGTGCACGTAGGCCTGGTGGTAGTACTTGGCCGCAGGCGCCTCACGGAAGCGGCGCCAGTGGCGGGACTCGGGCGCGAAGAAGCGGTCGAGCAGCGCACGCAGGTCCGGGTTCTGAACCGTGGCGATCAGGTCGCGCAGGTCGGCCTCCATGCGCTCGACCGGCGTCGGCGGGCCCTCGACGAGCTCGAGCTGGTCGTACTCGTCGTCGGCCGCTGGACGGATCGACTTGACCGTGATCTTGGCGCCGTACTGGGGGTGGACGGCGAAGGCGCCCTCGATGAAGACGATGGAGCCGGGGCCGCAGTCCTCGAAGCAACCGTCGATGCCCTCCCAGACCACCGCCTCCACGGCGCCGGTGCGGTCGGCGACGATCAGCTTGAGGAAGTCGTCGCCGTTGCGCCGCGAGAGCCGACTGCGCTCGCGCACGACGAAGGCCGCCGCGACCCGGTCGCCCTCGCGCAGATCGCGCACGTACACACGCCCGCCGGCGGGCGCCTCGGGCACGCCGCCGAGCGTCTCCTGGATCGCGAGTCGGGGCGGTGAGTTCATCCGGCGTCTCAAGGTAGAGCGCACTCCGGACGGTGAATCTCCCCCTGCATATCCAGGAAGTCCCCGCACAA
>CBFGWL010000001.1:0-103551 GCA_965652565.1 uncultured bacterium | reverse complement strand
AGCAGGCGGCGCAACAGCAGGCCCAACAGCGCCAGCAAGCGCAGCAGCAGGCTCAACAACAACAGCAGCAGCAGCAGCAGCCGAAGAAGCCCGCGCGTCCTCGCCATCCCCAGGCGATCGACCCCGATGAGCCGACGGAGCAGCCGCAGCAGGCCGAGCAGCCCGCGCAGGCTGAGCCCAAGCAGGAGGCACAGCAGGCTGAGCAGTCCAAGCAGGCCGAGGACGCTCCCGCGCAGGCCGAAGCACCCGCCGAGGCACAGCCCGCCGCGGAGCAGGCCGAGCCCGCCGCCACCCCCGAGACGACTACCCCCGAGGAGAACAAGTGAGCCAGATCACAGCTTCCGACGTCAAGGCCCTGCGCGAGCGCACCGGCGCCGCGATGATGGACTGCAAGGCAGCGCTCGCCGAGGCCGACGGCGACATGGACAAGGCCGTCGAGATCCTGCGCGTGAAGGGTCAGGCGTCCGCCGCCAAGCGCAGCGGGCGCTCGACGAGCGAGGGCATCGTCGCCTCCTACATCCACGCCAACGGCAAGGTCGGCGTGCTCGTGGAGGTTCAGTGCGAGACCGACTTCGTCGCCCGCAACGAGGACTTCCAGGAGTTCGCGCGCGAGATCGCGCTCCACATCGCCGGCGCCCCGTCGCCGCCTCTGTACGTCTCCGCCGACGAGATCCCCGAGGAGGCCAAGGAGGCCGAGCGCAAGGTGTTCGCCGCCAAAGCCGCCGAGGAGGGCAAGCCCGAGAACATCGTGGAGAAGATCGTCGAAGGCCAGCTCTCCAAGTGGGCCAAGGACGTGGCGCTGCTCGAGCAGGAGCACATCCGCTCCGACCGCTACGACGGCAAGACCATCGAGCAGATCCGCGAGGAGATGGCCGCCAAGACCGGTGAGAACATCCGCATCGCCCGCTTCGCCCGCTTCGTCGTGGGTGAGGACGGGGACGAGGGCTAGGCCGCCTGCCGCACCGGTAGATTGCGGCCCGCGATGAGCGAGCCGGCTTTCAGGCGCGTCCTACTCAAGCTCTCCGGTGAGGCCCTGATGGGGGGCCTCAACTACGGAACCGACCTCGATCGCGTGCGCGCGATCGCCGCACAGGTGGCGGCGACTCGCGCGCGCGGCGTCGAGGTCGCGGTCGTCGTGGGGGCGGGGAACATCTACCGCGGCCTGCAGGGCGCAGCTGCCGGCATGGATCGCGCCACCGCCGACTACATGGGGATGCTCGCCACCGTCCTCAACGCGCTCACGCTCCAGGATGCGCTCGAGAAGGAGGGCGCCCACACGCGCGTGCTGTCTGCGATCCAGGTGACCGAGGTGGCCGAGCCGTATATCCGGCGCCGCGCCATCCGGCATCTCGAGAAGGGGCGTGTCGTGATCTTCGCTGCGGGCACCGGCAACCCGTTCTTCACGACCGACACCGCGGCGGCGCTGCGCGCGCTCGAGATTCACGCCGACGCGATCCTGATGGCCAAGCACGGCGTGGAAGGGGTCTACGACGCCGACCCCTCCGAGGTCGCCGACGCGCAGTTCCTGCCCGCGATCACCCATCGGGAGGCGATCGAGCGGGGCCTGCGCGTGATGGACTCGACGGCGCTCTCGCTGTGCATGGACAACGACCTGCCGATCTACGTCTTCAACATGGCCGACGAGAGCAATATCGAGCGCATCGTGACCGGCGAACGCGTGGGCACGATCGTCAGTTCCTCGTCCACCGAATAGGATCGGCCCCATGGCCGACGATTCGATGCTTGACGACCTGCTCGCCGACGCGCGCGATCGCATGCAGAAATCCGTCGAGGCGTGTCGTGGCGAACTCGCCACCGTGCGCACGGGGCGCGCGTCCCCGGCGCTGCTCGACCGGATCATGGTGGACTACTACGGCACCAGCACGCCGCTCAACCAGCTCGCCAACATCACGGCGGCGGATGCGCGTCTGCTGACCGTCACGCCGTACGACCGCAACTCGATCCCGCTCATCGAGAAGGCGATCCAGGAGTCGGACCTGGGCCTCACCCCGGCCAACGACGGGAACATCATCCGCCTGCAGATCCCCGAGCTCACGGAGGACCGGCGGCGGGACCTGGTCAAGGTGGTTCACGGCGTCGGCGAGGAGGGCAAGATCGCCATCCGCAACATCCGCAGGGACGTGATGCAGGACCTACGCGAGCTCAAGAAGGACGGCGATGTCGGCGAGGACGACGAGCGGCGCGCCGAGGCCGAGCTGCAGAAGGTGACCGACGACGCCACGGGCGAGATCGACCAGCTGCTCAAGGCCAAAGAAGAAGAGATCATGTCCGTTTAGGGGGCGCCGGCCGGTTCTCCCTGCCGCGCGATGGCATGCCCCCTCAGTACGTAGCGATCATCACCGACGGCAACGGCCGTTGGGCCGAGCGGCGCGGGCTGCCGACGATCGAGGGCCATCGCGCCGGCGCGGACGTCGTCAAGGACCGGCTCAAGGACGCCGTCGAGCTCGGCGTGCGCGAGCTCACCGTCTTCTCGTTCTCCACGGAGAACTGGTCGCGGCCGGCCGAGGAGGTCCAGGGGCTGATGCGCATGTTCGCGGAGCGCATCGACCGTGAGACGCCCGAGCTGAACGAGGAGGGCGTACGCATGCGCTTCATCGGCAGGCGCGAGGGCGTCTCCGCCGATCTGGTCGAGCGCATGGAGTGGGCGGAGCGCGAGACGGCCGACAACGACCGCATCACCTTCTTCGTGGCCTTCAACTACGGCGGGCGGGCGGAGATCATCGACGCCGCGCGGCGCTTCGACGGCACCACCGAGGAGGAGTTCCGCCGGTGCCTGTACGCGCCCGAGATGCACGACCCCGACCTGCTGATCCGCACGAGCGGCGAGCTGCGGCTCTCGAACTACCTGCTCTGGCAGTGCGCCTACTCGGAGCTCGTCTTCCGCGATGAGCTCTGGCCCGACTTCACGCGCGAGGCGTTCGAGGCCGCCCTCGCGGAATACGACCGGCGCCAGCGGCGCTTCGGATCGCGCTGATGGAGGGGACCTCGCGTCGCAGGCCCCCGCGCCGCGGCCGCAGCGCGCGTCGCGCCCGCCCGCCGCGCGAGCGTCGCCCGCGGCCGCCGCGAGCTGGGCCGGAGGCCGCTTCGGAGGCGGCGCGCCGGCAGGGCGGCGAGACCTTCAACCGGGTTCTCTGGGCGCTGCCGTGGGCGGCGCTGGCGATCACGATCATCGTCGCCGGGGGCGGCATCTTCGCGGCGATCGTGCTCGGCATCGGCGCGATCTGCATGCTCGAGTTCTTCAATATGGCCAGGGCGGCCCAGCCCGTGCGGGGCGTCGCGATCCTCGGCATGGCGGGCATGGTGGCCGCCGCCTATTGGGGTGGGCACTACCAGATGGTCCTGGCGTTCGCCGCCGCCTTCCCGGTGCTCTTCGTCGCGCTCGCCCTGCGCGGCGGGGTGGAGGGCGCGACGGGCTCGGCCGCCGTGACGATCTTCGGGCTCGCCTGGATCGGGATCCCGATCGCGCACGCCGTGCTCCTGCGCGAGCTCCCCGACCACGGCGCCGCGCTGCTCGTCGACGTGCTCGTCGCGACGATCGCGGCCGACACCGCCGCGTACGCGGGCGGGCGCCTGTTCGGGAGCCGGCGGCTCATCCCCGCGATCTCGCCGAACAAGACGGTGGAGGGCCTGATCGCCGGGGTGCTCGGCGGCACCCTGGGCTTCTGGTTCGCCGGCCTCTACCAGGACTGGCTGCCCGGCCTCGACGCCCTCGCCATGGGCGCGGTCGTCGCGCTGCTCGCCCCGATGGGCGACCTCTTCGAATCGCTGATCAAGCGGGACCTGGGCGTGAAGGACTCCGGCACGGCGATGGGCCCGCACGGCGGCCTGCTCGACCGCCTCGACGCGATCCTCTTCACGATCGTCGCGGGCTATTACCTGGCGATCCTGTTCGTGTACTGAGGGGGTCGCGGGCCATGGCCGTGGCGGCCGCGGGTTCGGAGCGCGCCCCGAGCTGGCGCCGCGACTTCGTGATTTCGTGGGATCAACCAACAAGATCACGAAGTCGCGAGGTGGCCTGCCGCGACTTCGTGATTGTGTGGGATCAACCAACACGATCGTGATCTCGCGCGCGAGTCCCGGGGAGTGCCACCGCTACCCTCGGTCGCGTGAAGAAGGTCGTCGTTTTGGGGTCGACCGGCTCGATCGGTGAGCAGGCTCTGGAGGTCATCCAGACGGCGGGCGACGAGCTTCAGCTCGTCGGGATCTCGGCTCACTCACGGTGGGAGCGGGCGTGCGAGCAGGCCGACGCGCATGGCGTCGAGCGCATCGCGATCAGCGATTCCGAAGCCGCGCGGCGCTGTGCCGCGAAGCGCGCGCCAGGGACCGTTCTCGTGGGCGAGACCGGCGTGACCGAGCTGATCGCCAGCTCCGGCGCCGACCTGGTCCTGAACGCGGTCACCGGGTCGGCCGGGCTCGGGCCGACGATCGTGGCCCTGAGCCAGGGCATCGACGTCGCGCTGGCGAACAAGGAGAGCCTCGTCGTGGGCGGCGAGCTCGTCACGACGCTCGCCGAGGCGAGCGGCGCGTCGATCATCCCGGTGGACTCCGAGCACTCCGCGCTCTTTCAGCTGATCCGCGGGGAGCGCCCGGGCACCGTCGACCGGCTCGTGCTCACCGCCTCCGGGGGGCCGTTCCGCGAGCGCGACGATCTCACCCACGTGACGGTCGACGAGGCGCTCGCGCACCCGACCTGGGAGATGGGTGGACGGATCACGATCGACTCGGCGACGCTCTTCAACAAGGGCCTCGAGCTGATCGAGGCGCACCACCTGTTCGGCGTCCCGTACGACGCGATCGACGTGGTCGTCCACCCGCAGTCGATCGTCCACTCCCTGGTGCACCTCAACGACGGCGCGTCGCTCGCGCACCTGGGCTACCCGGACATGCGCGTGCCGATCTCCTACGCCCTGCACTTCCCCGACCGGGCGGACGTGCCGCTGCCGACGCTCGATCTGGCGTCGGTCGGCGCGCTCACCTTCGAGGAGCCCGACCTGGAGCGTTTCCCTTGCCTGCGGCTCGCGCGCGAGGCCGGGGAGGCCGGCGGCACGGCGCCCTGCGTGCTGAACGCGGCGGACGAGGTCGCGGTCGCGGCCTTCCTGGACGGACGGATCCCGTTCACGGCGATCCCGCGCGTCATCGAGCGCACGCTGACCGAGTTGCCCGCGGTCGTGCCGACGCACTTCGAGGACCTCTACGCGGTCGACGCAGAGGCGCGCCAGCGGGCGCGCGACTTCGTCGAGGGCGCGCTGGCGTGAGCTGGCTGCTCGCCTTCCTCGGCTTCGCCGTGCTGATCATCCTGCACGAGGCGGGGCACTTCACCGCGGCCAAGGCCGTGGGCATGAAGGTCGAGAAGTTCTATTTGTTCTTCCCGCCCAAGCTCGCCTCCGTTCGCCGCGGGGAGACCGAGTACGGGATCGGCTGGATCCCGCTCGGGGGCTTCGTGAAGATCGCCGGGATGAACCCGGACGAGGAGTTGCCGCCCGAGGACGCCCACCGCGGCTACTACGCGCAGCCCGTCTGGAAGCGGATCTTCGTGATCGCGGCCGGCCCGTTCGTGAACCTCGTGATCGCCTTCGTGATCCTCTTCGGCCTCGGCTTCAGCCTCCAAGAACCGACCGCGATCGCCGTCGGCGCGGTGGAGGAGAACGCGCCGGCCGACGGCGTGCTCCAGGAGGGCGATCGCGTCGTCGCGGTGAACGGCGTGCGCGTCGAGGACGCAAGCGCCGAGCAGCAGCGCGCGCTGACCGAGTCGTTCGCGGATTTCAGCTGCGCGGGCGGGGAGACCGACGGCTGCCGCGCGACCGAGAAGGCGACGATCGTCGTCGAGCGCGACGGCGAGCGAAAGAGGGTGCAGATCCGGCCCTTCTACGACGGGGAGCTGGAGCGCTTTCGCATGGGGATCGCGTTCGAGCTGACCGATCTCGTCGATGTCGACACGTCGGTCGCCGAATCCGCGGAATGGGCGGTCGACCGGATGTGGTTCGTGACCGAGCGCACCGCGGAGGTCTTCGCGAACATCCTCGACCCGGAGACCCGTGAGCAGATCTCCGGGATCGTGGGCAGCTACGAGGTCACGCGGCAGTCCTTCGAGTTCGACGCCCGCCAGGCGCTCGGCGTCCTCGCCCTGATCAGCCTCTCGCTGGCGATCATCAACCTCTTCCCGTTCCTGCCGCTCGACGGCGGCCACATCTTCTGGAGCATCGTCGAGAAGTTCCGGCGCAAGCCGATCTCCTTCCAGACGATGGAGCGGGCGAGCGTGGTGGGGTTCGCGCTGGTCCTGATGTTGTTCCTGATCGGGCTCACGAACGACATCGATCGCTTGACCGGCGAGGGCTTCTCGGTTCGGTAAGTCGCGCCCCTCAGTCGCCCGCCCAGTGGGCGGGCAAGGGGGAACGAATTCGCGATAGCGTCCTCGGCGAGGAGAGGCGACCTGAGGGAGGAAGGGTGATGGAGGTCACGACTGCGGAGCGCTATGCGACCGGCGGCGAGGCGCCTGAGCTTTACGCGCGCAACCTGGCGCTCGCTTTCGCGCGAACCGTCGAGCGCGTCGGTGATGACCCGGCGATCCGCGACCCCGAGCGCGGCGTCGAGCTGAGCTGGATCGAGCTCGCGCAGCGCACCGCGCGGATCGCCGGCGGCCTGGCGAAGCTGGGGGTGGGGAAGGGGGACGCGGTCGCCCTGCTCATGTCCAACCGGTGGGAGTTCATCCCGACGGACCTCGCTGCGGCGCACCTCGGCGCCGTGCCGTTCTCGATCTACCAGACCTCCTCGCCAGAGCAGATCGCATACGTGTGCCGTGACGCGGAAGCGCGCGTCGCGGTCGTCGAGGGCACGTACCTCGAAGCGTTCGAGAGGGCGCGGGGCGAGCTGCCCAACCTCGAACACGTCGTGGTCGTCGACGGCGAAGGCGGCACGCATTCGTTCAAGGAGCTGGAGGAGCTCGACCCGGGCTTCGACGCCCCCGCGGCCGCCGAGGCGGTCGAGCCGGACGATTTGCTCACGCTGATCTACACGTCGGGCACCACCGGCCCGCCGAAGGGCGTGCAGCTCACGCACCGCAACCTGATGAGCCTGGTCGCGGCGGTCGACGGGATCATCGATCTACCGGAGCGCGGCGCGAAGGTGATCTCCTGGCTGCCGGCAGCGCACATCGCCGAGCGCGGCGCCCACTATTACCTGCCGGTGATGCGCGGCATCTCGGTGACCGTCTGTCCGGACCCGCGCCGGATCGTCGAGTTCCTCCCGCAGGTGCGGCCCACCTGGTTCTTCGCCGTCCCACGGGTCTGGGAGAAGCTCAAGGCGGGGCTCGAGGCGATGCTGGCCGGCCTGCCCGACGAGCAGCGCGTCCCGGCGCAGAAGGGGCTCGACGCGGCGCTGCAAAAGGTCCGGCTCGAGCAGGCCGGCGCGCCCGTGCCCGAGGAGATCGCCGCCGCTGCCGCGCGGGCGGACGAGGCGATGTTCGCAGGCCTGCGTTCGAACCTGGGCCTCGACGAGCTCGTCGCGGTGAACGTGGGCGCGGCACCGTCGCCCGTGGAGGTGCTCGAGTTCTTCCACGCGATCGGCGTGCCGATCGGCGAGCTGTGGGGCATGTCGGAGACCTGCGGCGTGATTACGTGCAATCCGCCCGAGAAGATCAAGATCGGCACCGTGGGCCCGCCCGTCCCCGGCGCCGAGGTGAAGCTCGCCGACGACGGCGAGATCCTGGTGCGCGCGCCGTTCAACACCATCGGCTACCGCAACCTCCCCGAGAAGACGGCCGAGACGATCCTCGAGGACGGCTGGCTCGCGACTGGCGACATCGGCGAGCTCGACGAGGACGGCTATCTGCGCATCGTCGACCGCAAGAAGGAGCTGATCATCAACGCCGCCGGCAAGAACATGTCGCCGGCGAACATCGAGGCCCACCTCAAGACCGCCAGCCCGTTGATCGGCCAGGCGGTCGCGATCGGCGATCGGCGCCCCTACAACGTCGCGCTGATCGTGCTCGATCCCGACTACGCGCCGGTCTGGGCGCAGCAGCACGGCATGGACGGCGCCTCGGTCGCCGACCTGGCGAGCGATGACCGCGTGCGCGCAGCGGTGCAGGAGGCCGTCGACGCGGCCAACGCGAAGCTCGCGCGCGTCGAGCAGGTGAAGAAGTTCACGATCCTGCCGGACGAGTGGGCGCCCGGTGGCGACGAGTTGACGCCGACGATGAAGCTCAAGCGCAAGCCGATCGCCGAGAAGTACGCGGCCGAGATCGAGGCCCTCTACGCGGGCTGATCGGATGAGGGCGGCCACGTGAGCGAGCGCGTCGTCCGCGCGGCCTGTCCGCACGACTGCCCCGACACGTGCGCGATGCTCGTCTCCGTCGACGCCGACGGGCGGGCGGTTCACGTGGCCGGCGACCCCGATCATCCGATCACCGCGGGCTTTCTCTGCGGGAAGGTCTCGAACTACCTCGAGCGCGTCTACGCCGCCGATCGGCTGCTGCGCCCGCTGATCCGCACGGGAGACAAGGGGTCGGGCGAGTTCCGGGAGGCGAGCTGGGATGAGGCCCTCGCCGTGGTCGCCGACGGGCTGCGGCGGGCCGTGGAGCGCCACGGAGGCGAGAGCGTGCTCCCCTACTCCTACATGGGCACCCAGGGCTTCGTGCAGGGCCAGCTCATGGGCACGCGCCTGATGAACGCGCTCGGAGCGAGCAAGCTCGAGCGCACGATCTGCGCGTCGGCGGGGATCGCCGGCACGGTCGCGACGCAGGGGCTCTCGCCCGAGGTCGACCCCGAGCTCTGGCCGGAGGCTCGCTACGTGATCGTCTGGGGCTGGAACCCGATGTCCACTGCGCCCCATCTGTGGCGCAAGCTGCTTGCCGCGCGGCGCTCCGGGGCGAAGCTCGTCGCGATCGACCCGTACCGCAGCCGCACCGCCCGAGTGGCCGACGAGCACCTGCGCCCGCTGCCGGGCACCGACGCGGCCCTTGCGCTGGCGATGATGCGCGCGCTGGTGGACGAGGATCTCGCCGACGACGAGTGGTGCCGCGCGCACGGCGAAGGCTACGACGAGCTCCTCGAGCGGCTCGCGGAGCGCACGGTTGAGGAGTGGTGTGAGCCGACCGGCGTCGATCCGGCCGACGCGCGGCGGATCGCCGGCGAGATGGCGCGCACCCAGCCGGCGCTCGTGCGGCTGGGTGTGGGCGCGCAGCGGCATGCGGGCGCGCCGATCGCGTACCGCACGATCGCCTGCCTGCCGACGCTCGCCGGCGCCTGGCGGCACGTCGGCGGCGGCTGCTCGTATATCCCTACGGCCACCGCGGCCGCAGTCACCGATCAGGCGCTGCTCGGCGAGGAGCTGCTCACAGAGCCGGTGCGCACGATCAACATGGCGCACCTCGGCGACGCCCTGAGCGATCCGCAGCTGGATCCGCCCGTGGCGGCGCTCGTTGTGTGGAACTCGAACCCGGCGCAGATCGCGCCCGAGCAGGGCAAGGTGCTGGCCGGGCTGCGCCGCGAGGACCTCTTCTGCGTGGTGCTCGAGCAGTTCATGACCGACACGGCCCGGCACGCGGACGTGGTGCTGCCCGCGACGACGCAGCTCGAGCACCGCGACGCGGTGTTCTCGTGGGGCCATCACTACGTGACCTGGAACGAGCGCGCGATCGAGCCGCGGGGGGAGGCCAAGCCCAACGCCGAGATCTTCCGGCTGATCGCGGCTCGCATGGGGGTCGACCATCCGCTCCTGCGCGAGAGCGACGACGAGCTGCTCGATCGGCTCTTCGCGGGTGATCCGGGCGGGGTGGAGCTGGCGCGACTGCGCGAGGAGGGCTGGATCAAGGTGGACCTGGGCCAGGGCGAGACGCCGCACGCCGAGGGCGGCTTCGGCACGCCAGACGGCAAGCTGCAGTTCCGCGCGGCGTGGATGGAGGGGGCGGGCTTGGACCCGCTGCCGCACTTCGACCCGCCCGCGGAGACCACCGACCGGGAGCTCGCCGCGCGCTTTCCGCTGGCGCTGCTCACCCCGAAGACCCACCTCTTCCTCAACTCGACGTTCCCCAACCATGCGCGCCAGCACGCGGCGCAGCCCGAGCCGCCGCTCGTCATCCATCCGGCTGACGCACAGCAGCGCGGCATCGCCGACGGCGACTGGGCGCGCGGGTACAACGACCGCGGCGAGTTCCGCTTGCGCGCCCGCGTCTCGGACGAGGCGCGGCCGGGCGTGGTCGTCGCACCAATGGGTTGGTGGAGCCACGATTGGCCCGGCGGCATCGCCCCGCAGTCAACGACATCCCAGCGCATCACGGCCCTCGGCAGCGCCCCGACCTTCAACGACAACCGCATCGAAGTCGAACGCGCCGAGCCTCCCCAGGCGATCGACCGCCCATAGGCCCCCTCCAGGTGGCGGATTGCGTTCGGGGCGGGGGGTGCTGTCACAATTGGGCCGTGGCTTCCGAGCGGCAGATCAACGTTGGCGGGGTGCCCATCGGCGGTGGCGCGCCCGTCGCCGTCCAGACGATGACGAAGACCGAGACGGCGAACGTCGAGGCGACCATGGAGCAGATCCACAAGGTCGCCGAGGCGGGCGCCGATCTGGTGCGCTGTGCCGTCCCGCGCGACAAGGACGTGGAGGCGCTCAAGACGATCGTGCGCGAGTCGCCGATCCCGGTCATCGCCGACATCCACTTCAACCACACGCTCGCGCTCAAGGCGATCGACGCCGGCGCGCACTGCATCCGGCTCAACCCGGGCAACATCGGCGGCCGCGAGAAGGTCGCCGAGGTCGCGACGCGCGCGAACGAGAAGGGCGTGCCGATGCGTATCGGCGTCAACTCCGGTTCGCTTCCTAAACACCTGCACGAGCTCGAGCGCGAGGATCCTGTCGAGGCCCTCGTCACGGCGGCGGTCGAGTTCGTCGACCTGATGGAGTCGCTCGACTTCACCAACTTCAAGGTCTCGATCAAGTCGACGAACGTGCCTAACACGATCGCCGCCAACCGCCTGCTCGCCGAGCGGATCCCCTATCCGATCCACCTCGGCATCACCGAGGCGGGCACGAAGTGGTCGGGCTCGCTCAAGTCCGCCGTCGGCTTGGGCACGCTGCTCGCTGACGGGGTGGGCGACACGGTCCGCATCTCGCTCTCCACCTTCCACGCTGAGGAGGAGGTCAAGGTCGCGTGGGAGATCCTGAAGGCCCTGCAGCTGCGCGAGCGCGGGCCGGTGCTGATCGCGTGCCCCACCTGCGGTCGCCTGCAGTTCGACATGGACACGGTGGTCGCCGAGATCGAGGAGCGCCTCGAGGCCTACGAGGACCCGATCGAGGTCGCGGTGCTGGGCTGCGCGGTGAACGGCATCGGCGAGGCCTCGCACGCCGACTTCGGGATCACGGGCGCCAAGAACGAGGGTCTGATCTTCGCCCACGGCGAGCCCCTGCGGAAGGTCAAGCAGGAGGAGCTGGTCGACGCGCTCTTCCACGAGATCGACAAGTCGGTGGAGCGGGGCGGTGAGGTCGTGGCCGACGCGGGCGAGCAGGCCGAAGGCGCCGAGTGGCTGCGCAAGATCGAGGAGGAGAACGCCGGCGACCTCACGCCGGAGAAGCTGGCCGCGATGGAGGCCGAGGCCGCCCGCATCGCCGAGGACATGACCGCGCCCAGCGCCGACGGCAAGCCCAAGCGCGGCAAGCAGGTCCGCCTCGACGAGGAAGCCTCGCCCACGGCGGGCCGCCGCTTCACGCGCGCCTGAGCGCGACGTCCACCTTGCGCGCGATCAGGGCGCAATCGCGCCCCGAGCCTCAGTAGGCTGGCGCGGCGATGTCGAGGCTCTCAACCTTCCTGCTGCCCACGCTCCGCGACGACCCCGCCGATGCCGAGGCCGTCTCCCATCGGCTGATGGTGCGCGCCGGACTGGTTCGCCAGCTCGGCGCCGGCCTTTGGACCTGGCTGCCGGCCGGCAACCGCGTGATCCGCAAGGTCGAGCGGATCATCCGCGAGGAGATGGACGCGATCGGCGCCCAGGAGCTTTTGATCCCCGTGTTGCAGCCCGCCGAGATCTGGAGGCGCAGCGGACGGTACGAGATCGAGGAGCTCATGAAGCTCGAGGACCGCAAGGGCGCGCCGCACGTGCTCGCGATGACGCACGAGGAGGCGATCACCTTCCACATCGCGCGCGAGGTGCGCTCCTACCGCGAGCTCCCGATGCTGCTCTACCAGCTCCAGGTGAAGGAGCGCGACGAGCCGCGGCCGCGCGCCGGCGTCCTGCGCACGCGCGAGTTCACGATGAAGGACGCCTACTCGTTCGACCGCGACGAGGAGGGCTTGGAGCGCTCGTACGAGCTCAACCGCAAGGCCTACGCGAAGATCTTCCACCGCTGCGGCCTGCGGTGGTACGAGTGCGAGTCGGACGTCGGCATGATGGGTGGTTCGGGCGCGCACGAGTACATGGCGCCCTGCGCGGCCGGCGAGAACGAGGTCGCCCTCGCGCCCGGCTACGCGGCCAACGTCGAGGTGGCAAGCGCCGAGCCGCAGCCCGTGGATCTGCCCGCACCGCTTCCCGAGCCCCGCGAGGTCTCCACGCCCGGCCTGACGACCGTAGAGGAGGTCTCAGCGGCGCTCGAGGTGCCCGAGGGCGCCCTGCTGAAGGCGCTACCGGTGATCGTCGAGGACCGCGGGATGACGCTGGTCTTGGTGCGCGGCGATCATCGGCTCAACGAGATCAAGCTGCGCAACGCGCTCGGAGCCGATTTCCGCCAGGCGACTCCCGAGGAGATCGGCGAGCGGATCGGCCCCGCGGGCTACATCGGCCCGGTCGGCACCGACGTGCCGATCATCAAGGACGCCGCGATCACCGGCGCGGGTTACGCCTGCGGCGCGAACAAGCCCGACGCGCACCTGATCGGCGTGGAGCCCGGCCGCGACTTCGAGTTCACCGAGCTGGACGTGCGCATGGTGGAGCCCGGAGACGTGGCGCCCGGTGGCGAGCCGATCGAGATCGAGCCCGCGATCGAGATCGGCAACATCTTCAAGCTCGGCACGCGCTACTCCGAGCCGTTCGGGGCCACCTACCTGGACGAGGAGGGCACCGAGCACCCGATCGTGATGGGGTCCTACGGGATCGGCCCAGCGCGCATCGTCGCCGCGGCCGTCGAGCAGCACGCGGATGAGAAGGGGATCGTCTGGCCGCGCGCGCTGGCGCCGTGGGACGTCGTGATCGTGCCGCTGGGCAAGGCCGGTGACGACACCCGCGCCGAGGCCGAGCGGCTGTACGGCGAGCTGCGCTCGGCAGGGGTCGAGGTCCTGCTCGACGACCGCGACGCGGGCGCCGGCGAGAAGCTCACCGACGCCGAGCTGGTCGGCTGCCCGCTGCGCGTGGTGGTCGGGCGCCGGGGCCTGGCCGAGGGCAAGCTCGAGGCTCAGGAGCGCCGCAGCGGCGCGGAGCACGAGGTCCCCGTCGCCGACGCAGCGCGGGCCGTGCGCGAGATCCTGGCCGGCATCGAGTAGGGATGAGCACGCCCGCGCCGCGCCGACCGCGTACGCCGCGCGCCCGCGGCTTCCGGCGCCTGGTGGGCATCGATCGCTCCGGCAAGGCGCCCGTCGAGACCAGGCAGGGTCAGCCGCTGCGGCCCTTCACGGTGCCGAACCTGATCGGCTATGCGCGCCTGGCCTCGCTGCCGGTCTTCTTGGTGATCGCATTCGACTCCGGCGACGGGCGCTCGACGGCGGCCGCGCTCATCTACCTGTGGATCTCGGTCGGCGATTACCTCGACGGGTTCTTGGCTCGCGCGACCGGCCAGTACTCCCGCATGGGCGCGCTGCTCGACCCGGTCGTCGACCGCCTCACGGTGCTCGCGGGCGCCGCCGTGTGCTGGCACTTCGAGCTGCTGCCGCGCTGGGCGCTGGTCGTGCTCGCCGCGCGCGAGGTGATCACGCTGATCCTGGCGCGCCTGGCCCTGCGCCGCGGTATCGACATCGAGATCAACTGGATCGGGCGGGTGGGCGTGTTCTTGATCTTCGCCGGGATCTTCTGGTCGATGGCGATCGACTGGTGGCCCACCGTGGCGATGTTCCTCGCCGGAGTGGCCGTCGCCGTCGCCGCGACCTGGTTCTACGTCCGCGCGGGGCTTCTGCGCGCTCGGCCCGCCGCGCAGTGACGTAAAGCGCGGGGCTGCGCCTGGATAAGCGCTCGACCCTGGGCGCGGGGGTGCAAAACCATCAAGCTCAACTTGACGTTTTCCCCGCAGCCCTATAATCGCGATCAGGCCGACGGCAGAGGGAGCGCAGAGACTTGACCGATTACGACGAGACTTTTCCCGACATCGCCTCAATGAGCGATGAGGAGCTCAAGGCGACGATCGAGAAGCTCACCGAGGAGGAGCGCGAGGTCTCGTACCGGCGCCGCCTCCTGCACGGCAAGATCGACATCCTGCGCGCGGAGCTGGTGAACCGGCTCAAGCACAAGCGCGAGGGCGGCGACACGGTGATCACGGGCGCCGACCTGCAGCAGCTCACCGACATCCTGCTCGGCAAGGTGCCCGAGGCGGAACGGGCCGAGGGGAGCTGAGGTGGCGATCCACTGCCCCGAATGCGGTTTCGTCAATCCGGAGGGCGCCAACTACTGCCAGAAGTGCGGCGCCTACCTGGCGCGCCCGGAGGGCACCGACGAGCCGACGACGATGACCTATCGGGTCGACGAGACCGGCGAGTACCAACCGGTCGACATCGACGCCGAGGTGGACCGGACCGGCGCCGCGCTCGTGATCCGCTCGGGCGGAGGCCGCGCCGGTGAGAGCTTCACGATCACCGGCGACCGGATGTCGATCGGGCGCACCCCCGACGCCGCCGTCTTTCTCGACGACGTGACGGTCTCGCGCAACCACGCGCTGATCGTGCGCCGCCAGGACGGCTTCTACATCGACGATCTCGGCTCGCTGAACGGCACCTACGTGAACAGGCGCCGGATCGAGTCGCACCTGCTTTCCGACGGCGACGAGATCCAGATCGGCAAGTACAAGCTGAGCTACCTGGAGCGCTAGGACGGTGGCCGTGGCGACACGCAACGAGGCCAGCGCAAGCGACCAGGAGAGGGACGGCGATCGCGCCAAGGACTCCCGGTCTCGGCCCCGCAAGGCGCTCACGATCGGGGCCGTCGCGAAGATCCTGAGCCAGGAGTTCGAGGACATCTCGATCTCCAAGATCCGCTACCTCGAGGACCAGAAGCTGCTTTCGCCGCGGCGCACGCCGGGCGGCTACCGCCTGTACAGCCAGGCCGACGTCGAGCGGCTGCGCACGATCCTGCGCATGCAGCGCGATGAGTTCCTGCCGCTGCGGGTGATCCGCCAGGAGCTGGCCACGGGCGCGCTCACGAGCGAATCGCGGCCCGCCGGCGAGGCCGGTCAGCGGCGGCGCGCGGTCACCGTGGACGCGAGCGTGCGCACCATGTCGCCGGAGGAGCTGATCGAGCAGGCCGGGGTGAGCGCCGACTTCCTGCGCGAGCTCGCCGATTTCGGCGTCGTCGAGGGCGACCGCCGCGACGGCCGCGTCGTCTTCGACGAGACCGACCTCGAGATCGTGCGCGCGGCGGCCGAGCTGGCGCGCTACGGGGTCGCCGGCCGCAACCTGCGCGTCTTCCGCACCTCGGCCGACCGGGAGGCGGCGTTGCTGGAGCAGCTGCTGGGCGCGGCGCTGCGCTCGCGTAGCCAGGCGCGCCGCCGCGAGGCCGTCGAGAACCTCGAGAGCCTGGCGGCCGTCTGCGGCCACCTCAAGCAGCTCATGCTCGTCCGCCACCTGCGGCGGCTCAAGGGCGACGCCTAAGGCGGGCCCGGGCCCGCCGTGCCCAAGGTCTCCCGAAACCGCGTGATCGCCGCTCCGCGCGAGCGCGTGTGGAAGCTGATCTCCGACCCGCACAACCTGCCGCGCTGGTGGCCGCGCACGACGCGTGTGGAGGAGGTGCGCGGCGACGGCAAGCGCATGCGGTGGACCACGGTGCTGGAGACCGAGCGCGGCGTACCCGTGCGCGCCGACTACCGCTGCACCGCGAGCACCGCTCCCAGCAAGATGGAGTGGACGCAAGAGATCGCGGACACCCCGTTCGAGCGGATCCTCAAATCGTCGGTGCTGGCGATCGAGCTTTCCGCGGCGGACGCCGACAGAACCGACGTGCGCCTGACGAGCGAGGAGACCCTGCGCGGGCTCTCGCGCTTGGGTTCGCCGATGGTGCGCAGCGCCGCCGCGCGCCGCCTCGATGAGGCGCTCGGCGGCATCGAGCTCGCGCTCGTTGGGGAGGCGCCCGCGTGAGCACGCGCGACGGCGGCGGCGCGATGAAGTGGTGGGGGTGGGGCGATCCGGAGGTGCGCACCCCGCTGCCGGAGAGCGCGCTGGCGATCCTGCGCGACGAGCTCGGGCCCGGCGAGCCCAGCCCGCGCGTTGAGCTCGAGGAGGTGGCCCTGCCCGAGCCCCGCCCGCTGCCGCCGGCGGTAATCGCGGCGGCCGGGGAGCCCGGCACCCTCGCCGCCCACGAGCAGCGCTTGCGGCGCGCCGCGGGGAAGAGCTACCCCGATCTCATCCGGGTGCGCAGCGGGCGTCCGGGCGGCGCGCCCGACGCGGTCCTGGTGCCGGGCAGCGCGGACCAAGTCGCGGCGATCCTCGCGGCGTGCGCCGAGACGGGCACCGCCGTCGTCCCGTTCGGCGGCGGCACGAGCGTGGTCGGCGGGGTCGCGCCCGAGGCGGGGCCGCACGAGCGCGTCGTGGCGCTCGATCTGCGCCGCCTGCGGCGCGTCGAGGTCGACGAGCGCTCGCTCACGGCGACGCTCGGTCCCGGCCTGCGCGGTCCTGAGGCCGAGGCCGCGCTCGGCTCACATGGTCTCACCCTCGGCCACTTCCCGCAGTCGTTCGAGTACGCGACGATCGGCGGGTTCGCGGCGACGCGGTCCGCCGGGCAGGCGTCCTCGGGCTACGGGCGCTTCGACGAGCTCGTCACCGCGCTCGAGATGGTCACCCCCGTGGGCGCGTTGCGCACGCTCGCGACGCCGCATACCGCCGCCGGACCGGCGCTGCGTGAGCTCGCCCTGGGCTCCGAGGGCACGCTCGGCGTGATCACCGATGTGACCGTGCGCGTCCGCCCGGCCCCACGGGCGCGCCGTTTCGAGGGCTGGTTCGCACGCGACTTCGAAACGGGCTGCGAGGCCGTCCGGGCGCTCGCGCAAGCGGACGCGCTGCCCGACGTGACACGTGTCTCCGACGAGGAGGAGACGCGCGTGAACCTGATGCTGTCCGGCACGGGCGGGGCCGCGCAGGCGCTGCTGCGAGCCTATCTGCGCGTGCGGGGCGTGGCCGGCGGAGCGATGCTGATCCTGGGGTGGGAGGGGGCGCGCGAGGACGTCGAGCGCAGGCGCGCCCTGACCGCGCGCCTGCTGCGCGCTCACGGGGTCGTGTCGCTGGGCGCGGCACCCGGGCGCGCCTGGGAGCGCAGCCGCTTCAGCGGCCCCTACTTGCGCGACGAGCTGCTGGACCACGGCTACCTGGTCGAGACGCTCGAGACGGCGCACACGTGGTCGCATCATCAACAGCTCTACCGAGCCGTGCGGGACGCGCTCACGGCGGCGCTACGCGAGGGCGGCACCCCGCCGATCGTCTTCTGCCACCTCTCGCACGCCTACCGCGACGGCGCCTCGCTCTACTTCACGTTCCTGGCGCGGGCGCGCGCCGGGGCCGAGCTCGAGCAATGGGCCGCGGCCAAGCGCGCCGCTTCCGAGGCGATTACCGCCGCCGGCGGCACGATCACCCATCACCACGCCGTCGGGCGCGACCACGCGCCCTACATGGACGCCGAGGTGGGCGCCGTGGGCCTCGAGGCACTGCGCGCGCTCAAGGAGCGCCTCGATCCCGCCGGGATCATGAACCCCGGAAAGCTGCTACCGGCCTAACTGCGGCCGCGCTGGCCCCGCGCCCGCGGGATCTTGCCCTGCAGCACGGTCTCGCCGGCCCTCTGCACGACGAGCTCCTCCTCCTCGACAGCGCGCTGGATGGTGCGTTGCACCGAGCGGATGCCGCCCACGGAGACGTTGATGAAGCGACTCGTCGCGACCAGGGCCAGCGCGTCGCTGGGGATCGCGAAGCGGTCCTGGTAGCTGCCGTCGTTGTCGGGCACGATCGGCGAGAGCGGGTAGCCACGCTTCTCGTCGAAGAGGAACCACACCACGTAGACCTGACCCTGGGCCGGCGGGTCGAGGTTCTCGATGGAGAGGTCGAGGTAGGCCTGGTCGTCGTCGGTGATGCCGACCGAGGCGGTACCGGTGGCGTCCCCGCTCCCCTCGGGCTTGAGCGGGACCGAAGTGATCTCCTCGCCGGCGAGCTCCTCGTCCGCGGAGGCCGTGGTCGTCGTCTCTCCGCCCGCCGCGTCGTCGCCGGAGAACGCGCCCGTGATCGCCAGCACCGCGACGACGAGCACCAACGCGCCGGCGCCCAGGGCGGCGAGCAGCCGCGTGCGGGGGCTCCAGGACGCGCGCTCGTCGTCCGCCGCCGCGTCGGGCGGCGGGGGGCCCTCCCCGGGCAGGCGGGGCAGCTCGGCATCCGGGACGATCTCGCGCAGCCGCGCGCTGAGCACGCGCGCCAGCTCGAGGTCCCCGGGGTCGGAGCGCAGGTGCCGCACCGCGTCGGCGCGGTCGATCGGGTCGGCCTGCCCCAGCAGGTAGTCGGTAAGCCCAACCCGCCGGTCTGGGTCGGCGCCGCCGCCGAGCTCCTTGAGCCCGGCGCGCGCCCGCGCGCGGACCTCGTCCTCGTCGATGCCCAGCAGGCCCGCGAGATCGGCGTACGTCTGGCCGCGCTGGAGGATCAGCTCCAGCACCGCTGCTTGATCGGCGCTCAGCGACATGGCGGAAAGCGTACGGGTTCCCCCACCGACCCGGCGCGGGTCGGGGGTCGGGGAACTGCACCTGTCATTCCCTAACCCGCGGTAGCTTCCGATCGTGGTCGAGCGTTGGGAGGGCATCGCGCGCCGTCGATCGGCGGTTGTCTTGGTGGTCGGGCTGTGTGCCCTGGCCGCGGTGTTCGCCGTCGCGCGCACCGCGCCGCAGGCGCTGCCGGTAGGCTCGCTAGCGCCGCAGGGCGAGCCGAGCGACGCGGCCTTCGTGAGCGTGCTCGTCAGCACGCCGGCCGGGGTGGAGGAGCCGGTCCGCGACGTGGCGCTCGACGCGATCACAGCACAGCTCGAGACCGACCCGAACGTGGCGGGCGTGCAGGTCGTCCGGCGGGACGAGGACGAGCTGCTCCTTCACGCCTTGCCCGACGATGGGGGCGCCAACGCCGTCCGGGACACGATCGCCCGCCTGCAGGCGAATCTGGATCCCGGGCCCCTGGGCTTCGTGCTGGGCGGCCGGATGGCGACGGTCGAGACGGCCAAGGCCGAGCTCGGCGGCGGCCTCTGGCGGGCGGAGCTGCCGGCGCTGGCGGCGGTCGCGCTCATTCTTCTCTTCGCCCTGGGTATGTCCGGCGCTCTCACGGCAATGGCGGTCGGCGCCTTCGCGCTCCTCGGCACGCTCGCCGCCTTACGTGGGGCCGGGCTGCTGATCGACGTCTATTTGCTCGGCGTGGCGGCGGCCGCCCCCGTCGCCCTGGCCCTGTCGGTCGAGTTCGCCGCGGCCCTGTTCGCGCGCCATCGCTCCGCCCGTGCGCTCGGCGCGGGCCGTGACTCGGGCCGGCTGGCGCTAGCCGGCTTCGCGCAGTCCGCGACCCTCGCGGTCGCCGCGGCGGTCGTGGCGCCGCTGGCGATTCTCGCCCTGCCCCTCCAGCAGCGCACCTCGCTGGCCGTCGGTTGCGCGCTGGCCGCAGCGCTCGCGTTCGCCGGCCTCCTGCTCCTAGGACCGATGGCGCTCGCGGGTGGGGAGCGGGGGCGGATGCACATGAGTCTGCGCGAGCGCCTGCCCCGAAGGCGGCCGCGGCTGCCTGCGCGGTTGCGCGAACGCCTGCCGCTGGAGCGGCTTGGCGCGCGCCTACTCCCGCGCGAGCGCTCGCCCCAGCGGCGACTACGCCTCCGGCTGTCCGCCCGTCCCGCGCTAGGCCCGCGCGCGCGAGCGATCGCGCTCGTCGGCCTGGCCCTCGCCGCGCTGCTCCTCGCGGCGCCGGCTCTCGCGGTTCGATCGCACGCGCTCGCGGAGGAAGCTGGCTCGTTGGCCGCGGATCTGCCCCTCGCCGGGGCGCTGGCGCTCGTGCTCGCGTGTGCCCTTCCGGCCGCCGCGCTACGGGCACCCCGCGCGCTTGCGCTCGCGCCCCTCACGGTGCTGCCCGCGGCCGCGGCACTCGGCGTGGGCACGGCGCTCGCCGCGGGTTGGTTGCCCATCGACCCGTTCGGCGGGCCCCTTGACACGCTCGAGAACGGCGCGCTCGCCTGCGCGCTCTGCGCCGTGCTCGCGGTGAGCGCCGCACGCACCGCGCGGATCTGCGCGATCGCGGCAGAGGCCCAGCCCGCACCGCCGGCCGCCGTCCGCGCGGTCCTGCGCGCTGAGGCGAGCCGTCCCGCCGCGCTGGCCACCGGGCTCACGATGCTCGCGAGCCTCGCCTTGCTCGCGGTCGAGCCGTACGCCGCGCGTCAGTTCGGCGCCATGGTGGCCGCCGGGCTCCTGGTCGACACGCTCGTGAGCCGCCCGCTCACGGTCGCGCTCGCGCCGCGGCTGCTCGGTCGCAGGGACGCCCCGCGGCGGCCACTCCCGGTAGCCTCGCCGGTCCAATGAGCGCTGCCGGTTTCGACCCCACGAAGCTCGCCCCGAAGGACGGTCCCGCGAGCGCGATGGGCCTGCGCTACGAGGAGGTCACCCCCGAGCTCGTGCGCGCGTCCCTTCCCGTGACCGATGCGGTGCGTCAGCCCGCGGGCATCGTCCACGGCGGCGTCTATGCGCTCATCGCGGAGAGCATGTGTTCGATCGGCACGGTGAGTGGCGTCTGGGAGGACGGCAAGGCGGGCCTGGGGATGTCCAACAACGCGACGTTCCTGCGGTCGGTCTCGGAAGGCACGATCCACGCGGTCGCGCGCCGGCGGCATGGCGGGCGCACGACGTGGATCTGGGACGTCGAGATGACCGACGACGATGGTCGTGTCTGCGCGATGGTGCGGATGACCATCGCGATCCGTCCGCGCCGCTAGCCGCGGAAGCGGTTGGTGATCGGCAACCGGCGGTCCCGGCCGAACGCCTTCGGGGTGATGCGGATCCCGGGCGGCGCCTGACGGCGCTTGTACTCGGAGCGGTCGACGAGGCGCAGGACCTCATCGACGAGCTCGGGATCGAGGCCTTCCGCGACGATCTCGTCGCGCGAGCGGTCGGCCTCCACGTACTCGGCCAGGATCCGGTCGAGCGTCGCGTACGGCGGCAGGGAGTCCTCGTCGCGCTGGTCGGGGCGCAACTCCGCCGACGGCGGCCGCTCGAGCACAGACGCGGGAACGGTGGGGGAGGGGCCACGGGCGTTGCGGTATTCGACGAGCTCGTACGCGAGGGTCTTCGGCACGTCCTTGATCACCGCGAAGCCACCGGCCATGTCGCCGTAGAGCGTCGCGTACCCAACCGACATCTCGCTCTTGTTCCCGGTGGTGAGCACGAGCCAGCCGTGGGCGTTGGACAGCGCCATGATGAGGTTGCCGCGGATGCGCGCCTGCACGTTCTCGACGGCCACGCCGCCCTGAACGCGGTCGCCGAGCGCCTTTTCGTAGGCGTTCATGAGGTCCTCGATGGGGATCTCGATGAACTCGACGCCAAGGTTCTCCGCGATCGCGCGCGCGTCGGCCTTGGTCCCCTCGCTCGAGTGGGGGGAGGGCATGCTCACGCAGGTGAGCCGCTCAGGGCCCAGCGCATCGGCCGCGATCTGCGCGACGAGAGCCGAATCGAGCCCGCCGGAGAGCGCGACCACGGCGTGACGGAACCCGTTCTTCTCCACGTAGTCGCGCAGGCCCAAGACCAGGGCCTCGTAGACCTCCGCCGTGTCGTCGAGCAGGGGCTCGACTCGGTTCGACGCGTCCGGCGCCAGCTCGACGACCAGCAGGTCCTCCTGGAACTGGTGGGCGCGCGCGATGATCTCGCCGCGTTCGTCGACCACGAAGCTCGCCCCGTCGAAGACCAGCTCGTCCTGACCACCCACCAGGTTGCAGAACGCGAGCGGCACGCCGTACGCACGGGCGCGCTCGGCGAACATCCGCTCCCGGCCCAGCGCCTTGCCGCGGTGGTAGGGAGAGGCCGAGGCGTTCGCGATCAGGCGAGCGCCCGCCGCGGCCTCGTCGGCCGCCGGGGCGCCCGGCTCCCAGACGTCCTCGCAGACGGTCAGTCCCACCGGCAGGCCGGCGATCGTCTCAACGCGCGCCTCGCCGCCGCGCATGAAGTAGCGCTCCTCGTCGAAGACCGCGTAATTGGGAAGCCGCTGCTTGCGGTAGACGGCTCGGATGGCGCCGTCGGCGAGCACCGCGAGCGAGTTGTAGGCGAGCTTGGGAGCGGGCGCGTCGGGGTGGCGGACGCCCGTGGTCGCCGTCGGCTCGGCGAATCCGACGAGCGCGGTGATACCCGTGACCTCAGCCGCCAGACGCTCGACCGCTGAAACGTTGGCGGCGAGGAAGTGCCGCTTCAGATAGAGGTCTTCGGCGGGGTACCCGGGGATGACGAGCTCGGGGAAGAGCACGAGCTGCGCGCCCGCCTCGCGGGCTCGCCCGATCCACTCGCCGACCTTCGCGGCGTTGCCCTCCAGGTCGCCCACGGTTGGGTTGACCTGCGCGAGGGCGAGCTTGAAATCCCGATTGGACACCGCGCAAGTATGTATCGGGCGACCGGCGGCGCGCAGCGCCGCGGTGCGCGACGGCAAGGGATTCCCCGGCGAGCGGCGGGTCAGCGGCTATCGTGAACGCAGGCGGGACCGACGGTGCACAGCTCTTTACGCATCTCTGGCTGGAGCCCCGGACTCGGTCCGGTGGCGATCGCGGCCCTCGCGTTGTGGCTCGCGCTCGGCGCCGGCTCGGCGCGCGCTCAGGGTCCCGCCGCCCTTGAAACCTCGCCGCCGCCGGTGCCGCTCAGCCAAGCCGCCGCAGAGGCGCAGCTCGAGGAGGCTCGCGCCGCGTTCGCCCCGGCGCCCGCGGGCGCCGAACCGGCCCCCGTGCGCGACGTGACGGCCGAGCTCCGCGACCTGTCGCTGGCGCTGCCGTATCTGCGGGGCGCGAAGCGCCGGCAGGCGCGTGCGCTGCTCGCCCGGCCGCCCAACTGCGCGCTCATGGCCGGATGTCCTCAGTTCGGCGACGGGAACGGCCCCAACGAGCCGTTCGGGGCCGGCTGGAGCCCGGCGGACACCCTCACCCGCCAACACGAGGACCTCGACCACTTCCGGATCCACTGGGTAGAGAGCGGACCGCACGCGCCCAGCGCGCAGCTCCTGGACTGGGTACGCGACTTCGCGGAGCACGCGTACGACGTCCAGAACGGGCAGCTCGGGTGGCCGACGGCCAAGTCCGACCAGGGCATCGGCGGCAACAACCTGGTCGACATCTATCTCGCGGACATCTGCGCCGACGACTTCAACCCCTGCGTGTTCGGCTACGCCGCATCGGAGCCATCCGTGCCCGGATGCGCCCCGCCCACGTACCGCTGCGCCGCCTACCTGGTCCTGGACAACGATTACGCGGAGTTCGACCGCCCGATGAAGGCGCTGAAGGCGACCCTCGCGCACGAGTACAACCACATCCTGCAGTTCCGGATCGACGTGGCGATGGATCGCTGGGTGTTCGAGTCGACGGCGACGTGGATGGAGGAGCAGGTCTTCCCGCGCGCTGACGATTGGGTGCGCACCTACCTGCCGGCTTGGGCGCGGACCTCGCGCCAGGCGATCACGAACGACAACGGCCGGCGCCAGTATGGCTCGGCCGTCTGGAACCACTGGCTCACCCGCCGGTTCGGAGCGGACGCCGTGCTCAACACCTGGTGGTCCGCTCGCAAGACGCGCCCCAAGCACTTCGGCGTGGGGGCATACGAGCTCGGGATCAACCAGGCGGGCGGGCGCGGCTTCGGCCTGGAGTTCACGCGCTTCGCGGCCGCGACGGCGGAGTGGCGCGCGGGCAAGGGACGGTTTCCCGACCGGCGCGACGCGTCGTTCGTCGACGTGCGGCGCTTCGGGGCGCTACGGAGCGGCGGACGCTCGCGGTTCAGGCTCAACCACACGGCGTACATCCTCAAGCGCGTCCGCCCGGGCAACGCTGATCGCCTGCGGCTGCGTGTCCGCGCGCCGGCGGGCACACGAAGCGGGATCGCCCTGATCGGGCGGCGCGGCGGGGCGCGACAGGGCAAGGTGATCAGCGCCGTCAAGTACCTCAACAAGGGCGGCACCGGCGTGGTGACGCTCAGGGGCGCCCGCCGCTTTCGGCGCATCACCGCGGTGATCGTGAACGCCGACGGCCGCATGCGGCGGAACCAGTTCGGCTGGCGCTACGCGCACGACCGCAAGCAGTACGTCGCGAAGCTACGCGCCCGCTAGGACGAGGGCGGCGTCGGCGCGCCGAGCGGCTCGCCGCCGGCGAGCTCTCGCTTGAGCGCCTCGACGCGCCCGCACGAGGCCCGCACCGACGCCTCGTCGAGATCGCCCGCCCCGACGGCGCCCACCAAGATGTCGGCGATGCCGTCCACGTGACGCGCCGCGAAGAGGAGCACGTCGACGCCCGCGGCCGAGGCCCGCACCGCGGCCTCGCGCCGGCCCGCGACACTCGCCACGCCGGGCGCGAGCAGATCGTCGCTGATCACCACGCCTTCGAACCCGAGACGCTCGCGCAGCTCCCCGGTCACCACCTGGGGTGAGAGGACGGCGGGCGCGCGCGAGCCCAGCGCGGGGTACGCGGCCGAGCTCATCATGACCATGCGCACCCCGCGCTCGATCGCCGCCGCGAAGGGCTCCATGTCCTCCTGCAGGGCACGGCGGTTCGCGGAGATCGTCGTCGGCGCGTAGTCCGTGTTCTCCGTCGCGCGCCCGAGCCCGGGGAAGTGCTTCGCGGCCGCCGCGAGCCCTTCGCCTTGCATCCCGCCGGCGAAGCGCAGCCCGAGCCGCGTGACCTGTTCGGGGCTCAGGCCGAAGGCGCGGCCGACGAGCCAGTGCTCGGGCGAGTCCGGCACGTCGAGGACCGGGGCAAGGTTCACGTTGATCCCGAGCTCGCGCAGCTGGAAGCCCGCGGCACGGCCCTCGAGGCGCGCCGACCGCGCGTCGTCGTTCTGGGCGATCGTGTACGGAGAGAGCTGCGGGGGAAGCGCCGGGAGGCGCTCGACGACGCCGCCCTCCTGGTCGATCGCGACGAGCAGCGGTGGGTTGCCGCCGGCCACCGCCTCGTTCTGCAGGACGTCGATCGCTTCGGCGAGGCGCTCCCCGCGCGCATCCTCAGGGGGGAAGAGGATCACGCCCCCGATCGCGCCGCTGCGTGCCTGCCTGCGCAGCTTCGGACTCGCGCGCAATCCCATGCGCACCATCACCGTCTGACCGGCGGCCCGCGCGAGCTCGCTGCGCTGCGGATCGCAGAAGCTGGTCACCGGCGCCGGATCTTCCCCGCCCGAGCCAGCGCCCGACCCGACGGCCGCGCCTGCGACGGCGGCCAGGGCGGCGACCGCGCCGAGCGCCCGTAGACGGCGACGCCGGTAGGCCGCGCGGCGAGCGGCGGCGCGGCGGCGCTGGCGCTCACCCGCGACGGCGGCCTCGCCGGTGCCATCTCGCTGCGTTCGCGAACCTTGCCGCTCGGAAGCCATGGGGCGCCATTCTGGCGGGCAGCCCGCTCCGGTGGCGGGGCGGGACGCGTAGTACGCTGCGCCCGAACGGCGAAGGAGAGGCGATGACCGAAGACGAGTTTCGCGTCGAAGTCGAGCTCGACGATCCCGAGCACGGGTTCTCTCTCGGCGAGCGGCTACGTGCCTTCGACCTCGACGACGAAGCGCGCGAGCGCCTGGGCTCACGGGTGATCGTCACCCGCGACGGCTCGCACATGTTCCTGTACGCGAACACGCGCGAGAGCTGCGCGGAGGCGGAGCGCGTGGTCCGCGAGCTGCTCGCGCAGGACGGGCTCACCGCGATCGTGCGCTCGACCCGCTGGCATCCGGCCGCGCGAGCCTGGAAGGACGCCGATGAGCCGCTGCCCGAATCCCCCGAGGAGCTCGCTGCGGAGGAGCGCTCGCGTGCGGAGGCCGGGGAGGAGGAGGGCCTCCACGCTCCCGGCTTCGTCCTGCTCGGCAGCTACAAGCCCGCCTTCCTGCGCGACCTGGGCCTGTAGGGCAGATCTCTGACCCCCCGATCGGGCGGAAACGTCCAATCGGGGCCGGGAACTTCCGCGTGGCATCACCCCTTTGGGTTACTATCGCCGCGGCCCGTCAGGAGGACGGGACTCAGGGACACTGGGACTGAAAGGGGTCTTACACATAATGGTGTCTATGAAGGCGCGCGGCGCGCTGGCCGCGCTGGTGTGTGCGCTCGCCGCGCTCACTTTCGCGAGCACGGCCGCAGCCGCTACTTCGAACTATCACCCGGACGAGAACGCGCGTTCCTTCGCTTCCTCAGGAGGGGGCTGGACCGCGTCCACGGATTACTCGACGCTGCTCTGCGTTCCCGCGGTGACGTGCCCGGCGGTCAACAACGGGCATCGCTCATCCGGCGGCACGGGCGGCGCCGGCGACGGGTACCTGCGCAGCGAGTTCGTCGGTCTGGCCAGCCTGGTCACGACGGTCGAGATGACCTGGCGGAGCCCGGCGTTCACCTACGAGGGCGCTGAGGGCGAGGAGCCCGATGCGGTGAGCTTCAGGTTCGACCGCCGCTTCGAGGTGGACTCCCTGCTCGACCTGCTGACCGACTCTTCGTACCGCGTCGTACTCGACAACCTGAGTGACGACACGAGCCTGCTCCTGTTCGGGCCGGCTCCGATTCCGAACCTCAACGGCTGGACGAGCACGCCGGCGGCGAACATCTCGCCGGACGAGCTCGACATCGGCGACCAGTACCGATTCCGGATCATCACCGAGGTCGGCCTGCCGGTCGCGCTGATCCCCGACGCTGAGTTCGACTACGACAACGTCGTGCTGACCGCGACGAAGGTCGACGATCCGAGCAGCGACGGTGACGGCGACGGCGTGCCGGACGCGGAGGACAACTGCCCGGACGTACCGAACCCCGACCAGGCTGACGGCGACGGCGACGGCATCGGCGATGCCTGCGACGAGACGCCGGGTGGCCCGGACGAGGACGGTGACGGGGTCCCGGATGCGGACGACAACTGCCCGGGCGTTCCCAACCCGGATCAGGCCGACAGCGACGGGGACGGCATCGGTGACGCGTGCGACGACACGCCCGGTCCCGACGGCGACGGCGACGGCGTTCCGGACGAGGTCGACAACTGCCCGGACGTGCCCAACCCCGACCAGGCCGACTCGGACGGGGACGGCATCGGTGACGCGTGCGACGACCTCGACGAGCCCGACAGCGACGGCGACGGCGTGCCGGACGCCGAGGACAACTGTCCCGCGGTCGCGAACCCCGACCAGGCCGACTCGGACGGGGACGGCATCGGTGACGCGTGCGACGAGGACACGCCCGGCGGTCCCGACGGCGACGGTGACGGCGTTCCGGACGAGGTCGACAACTGCCCGGACGTGCCCAACCCGACGCAGCTCGACAGCGACGGGGACGGCATCGGCGATGCCTGTGACGACACGCCGAACGGCCCGGATGACGACGGCGACGGCACGCCCGACGCCGACGACAACTGCCCGGGTGTTGCCAACCCCGACCAGCTCGACAGCGACGGTGACGGCCTGGGCGATGCCTGCGACCCGTCTCCGTACGGCGAGGTCGACTGCGCCGGCAGGTCCGCCGCGCGCTGGGTCGGCACCCCCGGCAACGAGACGCTGGTCGGCACCAACGGCCGCGACGCGCTCTACGGGCTGGGCGGCAACGACACGCTGATCGGGCGTCCGGGTGCGGACTGCCTGTTCGGTGGCGCCGGACGTGATGTGTTGCGGGGTGGCGCGGGCAGCGACCAGCTCCGCGGAGGGGGCGGCAACGACCGCCTGCTCGGCGGGCCGCGTCAGGACACCCTGTGGGGTGGTCCCGGCAACGACACGCTGAACGGTGGCAACGGCAAGGACGTGATCCGCGGCGGGCCCGGCAACGATCGCATCAATGCGATCGACCGCAAGCCCGACCGGATCGTCTGCGGCCCTGGCATCGACCGCGTGCGCGCCGACAAGAAGGACAAGGTCGGCCGCAACTGCGAGGTCGTAACTCGCCGCTAGCGCCGATCCGGCGAAACCAACCTACGAGCCGAACCGGGGCGCCCAGCTGGGCGCCCCGGTTCGCGTTTGCGCGACTTCGCGATTTCGACGGTTGATCCCACGAAATCGCGAAGTCGATGCGGGCGTCCCCGCGACCTCATGATTTCGTTGGTTGATCCCACGAAATCGCGCGCTCGCGCCGCGTGGCCGCAAACTGCCCGCGTTTGACGCTGCTTTAGCGGGTTATAAAGACTGTGACAACGATCACACATACTTTGCTAATAGTCGCTTAACTAAGGCGGCGCAAAGCAGCAAATCAACCTGCCTAATCGCGCCCGTAAGCGGGCGCGAGCGGGGGAACCGACCGCGGCGCACGACGCCGCACGGGGCGAATCGGGCGGTGCTCCGCCTGTAGCGGAATGGGGAGGACCCCCACCGCGAGCCCGACAGCTAACCCCGCAGGCAGACGAAGAAAGGGACATCTCATCGGAATGCGACGCTTTCGCGTGGGGCGCTGCCTCGCGACGCTCACGCTGGTGCCGGCGGCCGCTCTGGCCGTCTCGACGCCCTCGTTCGGTGACGCCGAACGGCAGGCGAAGATCGGCTCCAACCAGCAACAGGTCAAGGTCGGCAAGCGTGTGACGCTGCGGGGCAAGTTCCCCGATGCGCCCAACACCGCGATCGACATCCGCTTCAAGCCAGCGGGCGCCAAGGCGTTCCGCAAGGTGCGCAGCGCCTCGACGGGGCCCAAGGGCGGATACCGCGTCCGCGTGCGACCCCGCTCGACGGGCCGCTGGATCGCGAAGGTCGCCAACCCGGCGCGGTTCCGCGCCGAGAGCGGCCTGCTCAATCCGGGCGGCGCCGACCTGGAGACGGGGGCCAAGCGGATCCGCGTGAAGTCGAAGACCAACGCGAAGCTGCCGAAGGCCAACGTCGTGCGCGGTGGCAAGGCCCGCGTGAAGGGCCGCGTCAAGCCGGGCAGCGTCGGCCGCAAGGTCATCATCAAGGTGGGCGGCAAGAAGCTCACGACGCGGACCAAGAAGGGCGGCAAGTTCTCGAAGTCCTTCCGCGTGCCGTCGACGGGCACGAAGAAGGTCCGCGTCAAGGCCAAGGGCGATCGCAAGGCGGCCGGCAGCAAGAAGCTCGCCGGGCGCGTGACCGGGTTCCGCCCGGCCGCGGCGTCCTATTACGGGCCCGGGTTCTACGGCAACCGCACCGCCTGCGGCCAGACGCTGACGCCGGGCATGCTCGGTGTGGCGCACAAGACGATGCCGTGCGGGACGAAGCTCAAGCTCATGCATGGCAGCCGCGTGGTGCGCGTGCGGGTGATCGACCGCGGCCCCTACGCGGGCCACCGCGAGTTCGATCTGACCGAGGCGACCAAGCGTCGCCTGGGCTTCGGCTCGACGGGCACCGTCTACAGCTCCCGGTAGGCCTCCCGAGGGCGCACGAGCCACGCGCGAGGGCGCAGCAGCCGCGCGCGTGGCTCGTTGCCGTCCAAACCCGCAATAATCGGGACGACGATGTCGCGCTCAGACGCCAAGAACCTCGAGGCCATCTCGAAGGCCATCGACCAGCACAACTCGAGCTGTCCGTTCCCGGCGTCCGAGGTACGGATGAACCCGTTCGAGGTCGAGCGGCTCGGCTGGGATGAGATCCGCGGGATCCCGATCGTCGGCGATCCGGGGATCGCCACCGGGCGCTTCCGGATCATCTGCTCGCAGGACGGCGACGACGCCGACCTCGAGGAGGTCGAGGCGGTAGGGGAGCCGATCGAGATCGGCGCGCCCCCGGATCCAAGCCGCGGCTACCCGATCTAGGACGCGGCGCGGCCGAGCCGCGCCTCGCGCCGCGCCGGGCGCCCCCGGGGGCCTCTACAGATTCAGGCCCAGGTCGCGGGTTACGCGCTGGGCCCAGATGTTGAGCTCCGTGAACCCGCCGGTGAGGATCAGCAGGCCCATCGCGATCAGGACACCGCCGCCGAGCGCGATGATCGCGCGGTAGTGGCGCTTGACGACGGCGAACGCGGCGGTCGCCCGCGAGAAGGCGAGCGCCGTCAGCAGGAAGGGGATAGCGAGCCCGAGCGAGTAGACGGCGAGCAGGAACGCGCCGTAAAGCGCCTCGCCCTGGATGCCCGCGAGCGTGAGCACGCCACCGAGCGCGGGCCCGACGCAGGGCGTCCATGCGATCGAGAACGCGGCGCCCGCCACGATCGGGCCGCCCTTGCCGGCGCGCGCGACGAGGGCGTCGGGGCGCCACTCCCGGTTGAAGCGGTCGACGAACATCGTCGCGATGAAGAAGGCCCCCATCAGGATGAGGAGCACGGCGCCGATGTTCGTGAGCAAGTCCTGGTGATCGCGCAGTGTCTGGCCGAGCGCGGTCGCGGTGAGCCCGAGCAGGATGAAGATCACCGAGAACGAGGCGATGAACAGCAGGCTGGGCCCGATCACGCGGGTCCAGTGCGCCTCGTCGATCTCCGCGACGCTGACGCCGCTTACGGCCGAAAGGTAGCCCGGGACCAGCGGCAACACGCACGGCGAGACGAACGAGACCAGGCCCGCTAGGAAGGCGACCGGGACATCGGCCCCAGAGATCGGATCCATCGCCGCCTCCGTCTAGTTGAGCGCGGCGGCCAGCCGCCGCCGGTGCTCACGCGCGAGCGGATGCTCGGGCCCGAGATCGGTGAAGATCGCGATCATCACCCGGCGGATGAGATCGCGGCGCTCGGGATCGCCTTCGGCGGCGATCGCCGCCTGGAGCGTCTCCAGGGCGCCGCCCGCGTCGTCGGCATCCCAGCGCTCGAACGCGTCGCGCACGGCCTCGTCGGCGTCCGGGTCGGCCGCGAGCTCGAGCCGCGCGAGCAGGCCGGACGCGATGAAGTCGGTTTCGGCGTGCGGCTCAAGCACCTCGCGGGCCTCGTCGGACTCACCGCGACGGACGAGCAGCCGGCCCAGCGCGACGGCCGCGCCCGCGTGCCGCGGATCCTGCTCGAGGGCGGCGCGCAGCGACTCCTCGTCGCCCGAGGCAGCGAGCTTGTCGGCCTCGGAGGGCACGAACTGGTCGAGGAAGCGCTCGATCTCGGCCGGCGGGATGGCGCCCACGAACTCGCCGGCGATCTGGCCGTCACGGAAGACCTTCACGGCGGGAATGCCCCGTACGCCGAACGCGGACGCGAGCATCTGGTTGGAGTCCACGTCAACCTTGGCGAGCTCGATCGCGCCGCCGCGCGCGCGAACCGCCTCCTCGAGCGCTGGGCCGAGCTGCCGGCAGGGCCCGCACCATTCGGCCCAGAAGTCCACGACGACGGGGACCTCGCGCGAGCGGTTGACGACCCGCTCCTCGAAATCGGCCTCGGCGACGTCGAAGATCACGAATCCGAGGTTAGCCAACGACGGGCGCTGGCAATAATGGGGCGCGTGGACGAATCGCTCCGCGGCAAGCTGCTCATCGCCTCACCGGCGCTCGTCGATCCGAACTTCGCGCGCACCGTCGTGCTCATCACCGAGCACAGCGACGATGGCGCGATGGGCATCGTCCTGAACCGCCCGTCCGACGCGACGGCGGGCGAGGTCGTGCCCGCCCTGGCGGACGTCACCGGCGACGATCCGCTCTTCGTCGGCGGCCCGGTGCAGCCGGAGGCGATCGTCCTGCTCGCCGAGTTCAGCGACCCCTCGGCCGCGGCGTGGATCGTCGCCGCCGATGTCGGGCTGGCGTCCGCGGAGACCGATCTGGATGAGCTGACCGAGGTCGTGCGCCGGGGACGCCTCTATGCCGGCTATTCCGGTTGGGGCGCCGGCCAGCTCGAAGCCGAGATGGAACAGGAGTCCTGGATCGTCGAGCCGCCGCTGCCCGCGGAGCTCTTCCCCGACGACCCGGAGACGCTCTGGAGCGACGTACTGGCGCGCAAGGGAGGCAGCTACGCGCTCGTCGCCCGCATGCCCGAGGATCCCTCGCTCAACTGATCCGGTGGAACCGCGCGAGCTCAAGCCCGGGCTCTGGCGCTGGATGGCGCGGCACCCGGACTGGCGCGCGGAGGAGGGCGGGGAGTCCGGCTGGCAGCCTGACGTGGCATGCCACGCGTGGACGGCGCCGGACGCGCTCGTGCTCTTCGACCCGTTGCTGACCACGGGTGCCGCCTGGCGGTGGCTGGACGGCCTCGTGGAACGTCAGGAGGGGCCCCTCGTGGTGGCGATCACGGTGCAGTGGCACCATCGCAGCGGCGCCGAGGTGGCGCAGCGTTATGGAAACTCGCGTCCGGTTGAGATCTGGGCGCATACGGCGGGCGCCAAGCCCTGGCCGTATCCGATCACCCGGGAGTTCGCGGGCGACGCGGAGTTGCCGGGCGGCGTCAGGGCGCTCGCGGTCGATCCGGTGCGCGCGGAGGTCGTGTACTGGATCGAGCCGGCGCGGACGCTGGTGGCCGGCGACGCGTTGCTGGGCGCCGAGGGCGAGCGCACGACGACGTTGCGCGTGCCGCCGGAGGGCTGGCTCGAAGACGAACCGGGCGAGCTGAGCGTCACGGGACTCGCCGAGTCGCTGCGACGGACGCTGCAGCTCCCGATCGAGCTGATCGCGCTGGCACATGGCGAGCCGGTGGCGTACAAGGCGTCAGAGCGGCTTAGGCAGGCTCTGGAGGCCGCGCAGCGCCGCTGACGCGACGATGGCGGCGGGCTGCCCGCTGCCGGCAGGCGGGCGGGACGAGTTCGCCGGCTGGCACGGGTCGCGGACGGCCGCGGGCAGCAGGTCTACATAACCCTCATTATCGAGCGTTGACCCAGGCGAGCTGGGCGGCTATCCAGCCGCGGCCATAAGACAACGCCGAGACGAGGGCTGATGCTCTGCCGTTGCGCTTGGGGTCGCCCTGCCGGCCGGGCGGCTAGCTTTCCCGGCCGTGAATCTGAGCAACCGCAACACCCAGATGCTGATCGCCGGCCTCGTCCTGCTCGTGTTGGCGATCGCCGGAGCGATCAACGCCGGCGACGACGAGGAGGCCTCGTTTCTCGCCGGTACCGCCGTGGGCCGGTTCCTGGCGTGCATGGCGATCGCGGTGTTCGTGCGCTGGGCGTACCTGCGCCTCAGGCGGCGCGAGGGCCGTGTCCTGGAACCCGGCCCCCTGTTCCTGATCGCCGGCGTCATCTGCCTGCTCTCCGTCCTCGGCGCCCTCGCCAGTGAGGAAGATGCGGACGCGACGGCCGAACAGCGCCGAGCGAGCGAGCTCGTGGCGCGCGGCGTCGAGGAGTGCGCCGAGCGGCTGCCACAGCGCGTAGCGAAGGTGCGCATCTCCGACCTGCCACCCGCCCAGCTGGAGCGTGTGCGAGCCCGGGCAGCCCGCGCCAACCCGGGCGCCCGCCTGACCGACGCCACCAGGTTCGCCGCCGCGCACTGGCCCGATGGCGCTCGCGCGCTGATCACGATGCTCCCCGTCCCGCCCGAGGAGATGGACGACTCGACGCGTGAGCAGGTCGCCGAGGGCGCGCTGATGGCGGCGGCGCAGCAGGGCATCGTCGGCGATCGCATCAAGGTCGGTGGCATCCCGCTCGTGCACTACGCGCGCGGCCCCGAGCACCTCGTCGTGACCTCCCTGTCGTGCCACGTGATGTACATCGCCGCTCCCTCCCAGCGGCGAGGGCTCGCGCTCGCCCGGGATCTCCTCGCGCAGGTTCCGAGCTAGGGCCGGCGGCGCATGCGGTGGATCCACACGACGCCGCGCTGCTCGCTCTCGATCGCCCAGATATCCCTTGCCCGCTCGAAGAAAGGCTCCGTGAAGCTGCGCCCGGGGTCCGCCAGCCAGATCTCCGGCGCGAGCCTGGGCAAGAGTTCGAGCAGCTGCGCCACGGACTGACGCATGTACAGGACATCTGCGGCCACGGCCAGATCGAACGGGGCCGCCGCCAAGAGCTCGTCGGGCGAGCTCCAGTTCGCCTGCAGCACGCTGAGCTCCACCCCGTTCTCGCGCGCGTTACGCATCAGCAGGGCGATCGCCTCGGGCTCCTGGTCGCTCGCCAGCACCTCGGCTCCAGCGCGGGCGGCCGCGAGGCTCGGGACCCCCAGGCCGCAGCCGAGCTCGACCACGCGCCGCCCGCGCAGATCCAGGCGCGCCAGCTCCTTGGCGAGCGCGACGCCGCTCCGCCACAGCACGGACCAGTACGGGACGACGGGCGCCCAGTCCACCTCGTGCTTGTCGGGGATCTCCGCGGCGTCCGCGGGCTGCATCACGACGAGCGGACCACCCTCGATGTCGATCTCTTGACGAACGACTTGCATCCCTGAAACCTACGGCCCTCGGGCGTTTGGAAAACGAACGCGCCGGGGAAATGTTCGCCGTATGCCGTGGAAACGGTTCCACGGCTCATCTACAGAAAGTTGGGGTCGCTTGGGCGCGCGCACGGGGAGCGCAATTGAGTACGAGGGCACGTGGAGCGTGCCCGCAACAGCTGAGCAGGTCGGGGAGCTGCGCAACCAGGCGCACGAGCTGCTCGCTGCGCACGGCCTCGACGAGCAGACCCTGAGCGACATCTCGGTCGCGCTCTCGGAGGCGGCCACGAACGTCGTGGTGCACGCCTACGTTGATCGCGAGCCCGGCGAGATGGAGCTGCGCGTCGAGGTGCGGCACGGCGCCGTCGTGCTGACCGTAAGCGACCGCGGGCGCGGCATGCAACCGCGCGCCGACAGCCCCGGGCTGGGGATCGGCATCCCGCTGATCGGCAAGCTCGCCAGCTCACTGGACATGCGCGCCGGCCCCGACGGCATCGGCACCGAGGTCGCCATGACATTCGACGTGCCGGGCCTCGTCGGACGTCCCTCCATGCGCGATGAGGAGGGTCAGGTGGGGCTGCTGTCGCGCATCGTCGCGCTCACCGAGTCGGGGTCGTGGCCCGGGGCCGGTTACGACCGCCTCACGGAGCTGCTCGTCCCGGACCTGGCGGACGCCTGCGCGATCGACATCCTGAGCGAGGACGGCCGCCCGGAGCGCCTCGGCGCGCGCGTCGCCTTCGACGAGGAGCTCACGGAATGGCTGCGGGGTCGCACACCCGTGGTCCGCGAGGTGGAGGCCACGATCCCCGACCTGCGCCAGGGACGCCCGCGAGTGATCCGCGTGGACGACGGGATGCTGGAGCAGCTCGCGCACGACCCGAGCGACCGGGCCCGGATGGAGGAGCTCGGCCTGCGCTATTGGATCGTCCTTCCCCTGCTCGCCGACGGGGAGACGCTCGGCAGCTTCGGCCTCGGCCTGCGCCCCGAGCGCGGTGATCCGCGCGGGATCATGGAGTTCCTTCGCGCGGCCGCGGACCGGGTCGCGCGCGGCATCGCCCGCGAGCGCGTGACCCACAACCTGCGGGCGGCCGGCGGCCAGTACGAGGAGATCCTCAGGCACCTGGGCGCTGCGGTGACCGTGCAGGACTCGAGCGGGCGCACGGTCTACGCGAACGAGGCCGCGGTCGAGCTCCTCGGGGCCACCTCGGCCGAGGAGATCCTCAGCGCCGCGCCCGGAGAGCTCGCCGCCCGCTTCATCATCACGCGCGAGGACCGCTCCCCCGTCGCATTCACCGATCTGCCGGGCACCAGACTGCTGCACGGCAAGCCCGCCTCCCCCCTGCTCACCCGCAGCGTCTCGCGCGCGACCGGCCGCGAGCAATGGCTACTCACGCGCGCGACGGTCATCGATGAGGGGCGCGGCCTGATCGCGAACATCATCGAGGACGTGACGGAGGCGAAGTCGGAGGAGCTTCGCCAGCGCGTCCTGGCGCGCGCCGGCGAGCTCTTCGTCTCGCCACGCGCCTATATCGAGACGATGCAGAGCCTGGCGGAGCTCGTCCTCCCCGACCTCGCCGACTGGAGCGCGATCGACGCCGTCGTCGACGGCGAGCTTGAGCGCGTCGCCCTCGCGCACGCCGACCCCGAGAAGCGGGAGCTGGTCGAGCAACTGCGCGCGTACGGGCCGCCCCGCATGGATGGAGGCGCGGCCGTCGGGAGCGTCGCGCGCTCCGGCGAACCGCAGCTGCACCGGGAGGTGCCCGACGCGCGGCTTCGCGAGACCGCCCGATCGCCGGAGCACCTGGAGCTGCTGCGCGAGATGGGCCTGCGCTCGGCGCTCGTGGTGCCGATCGTCGCGGGCGATGAGACGATCGCTGCGATGACCCTCGCCTCGGCCGAGTCGCGGCGCAGCTACGACGAGGGCGATCTCGAGTTCGCTCAGGAGCTCGCGCGCCGGGCGGCAGCCGCGCTCGCCGCCGCGCGCAACCGCAGCTGAGCGCCTCGGTCAATCGGCGAGCTCGCGCCGCAAGGGCGAGGCGAACCACAGCCAGGCGATGAGCGCGGCCATCGCCGCACCCGCAGCGATCGCTGCGCCCTCGCCGAAGATGAAGTCGCTGATCAGCACCATCACGCCCGTGATCGCGAGGCCGAGGAACGAAAGCCCGGCGATCGCCAGGCGGTTGGCGGAGAACACGACGTAGGCCTTGTCGTCCTTGCGAAAGCGCAGGCGGTGACGCACAGACGGCGCGATCAGGCAGACCGAGGCGAGCGCCGTGCAGACCAAGGTGGCGTAGTAGATCGCCTTCTGGAACTCGGTGACGCGTGAGAACTCATTCTGGAACGGCAGGATCAGCAGGAACGCGAAGAGGACCTGTACGCCGGGCAGCGCGACGCGCAGGCCGCCGAGCAACTCGTTCAGGTTGCGGTCGAGGCGTTGCTCCTCGGTCTCCCCCGGCCTGGCGACCCCGCTCGTCTCGGTGTCGCCGCCCACGCTCATCGGCCGAAGAGGCGCCCGAGGGGCCCGGCGCGCAGCGCGTCCATGAGGCCGCCGTGCTCCGGCGGCCCGAGCGCGAGCGCCGTGGGCGCATCGATGTTCAGGTGGACGGCGCGCTCGTAGGTGCGCTGGACCTCCGGTCCGTCCACGAAGCGCGTCGTGCCGCCGGGGTCGGTGAAGACGATGCCGTCGAGGATGTGCTCGCGGTAGTTGTCGAGCACGCGCACCACGGACCCCACCCGCTCGCCGTCGGCCGCGTAGACCGGCGTGCCGCGCTCGACGGCCGTGTAGTGGATGGCGTGTCCGTCGTCGCCCACCGGGACAGGATATGCCCGTGGGCGCGCCGTTCAATCAGCGAGGCGCTCGGCGACGTCCGGCTCGGCGCAGAACGCCTCGATCTCGCGCGAGAGCTTGCCGCCCGACCAGGTGAGCGGCGAGCTGCCCGGGTCCTCGCTGATGAAGCGCCCGCGCGGCAGGCGCTCCGCCCAGGCTCGGGCGACCGCGTAGGGGTGCCCGGGATCGGCGTCGTCGTGGCTGCCCACGACGAGCGCGGGTAGATCGATGCGCTCGAGCTCCGCGAGCCCCTCGAACGGCAGCGAGCGCGGCACCTCACGCAGCGCGCGGGCGATCGCTTCGGGGTGCCGATGGAGGCCGAGGCGCTCGCGCGCCAGCCGCAGGATCACCTCGCGCCACTCGGGGTTCAGATCGACGTCGTAGGCGCGGACGAACCCCTCCACTCCGTCGCGCTCGAGCGCCGCGGCGAGGTTGTCCCAGTAGGCGAGCTCGCCGGCGCCGGCCGGCTCGCCCATGTGCGCAGGACCCCCGAGCACCAGGCCCGCGATCCGGTCGGGGTGCTCGAGCGCGAAGCGGACGATCGTGTGCGAGCCCATCGAGTGCCCGGCTAGCACGACCCGCTCGCCCGGGGCTTGGGCGTCAAGCAGCGCGCCGAGATCGGCAGCCAGCTCCGCGTAGTCGTAGCCCGCCTGCGGCGGCGCCGGATCGGACTCGCCGTGGCCGCGCGCGTCGTAGGAGACGACGCGGAACCCGCGGCGCTGCAGATGCCGCGAGCCGTGGAGCACGTAGCGGCGATTGGCGGTCAGGCCGTGGAGGGTCACGATGACCGGCCCCTCCCCCACCGCGTCGCCACGCAGCACGCCGACCGGGCCCTGCGCCTCGAAGGGCACGGGGTCCAGGCTGGCCGCGCTCACGCTTCGAGCCCTCCGGTCAGGAGCCGCGCGACTCGATCGTGACGCTCTCGATCACCACGGGCGCAAGCGGTTCCTCGCTCTGGCCGCTGGGGTCCCCGAAGCTCTCGATCGTGCGCACGACGTCCATGCCGTCGCGCACCTTGCCGACGATCGCGTAGTCGGGCGGCAGGCCCGCGTCGGCACCGGTGACCACGAAGAACTGGCTGCCGGAGGTGCCCGGTTCCTCCGCCTGGGTCTTCGCCATGGCGACCACGCCGCGCGTGTACTCCGCGTCCCGCGGCGGCGCCTCCACAACGCTGTAGCCCGGCCCGCCGGTGCCGGTGCCGTCGGGGTCACCGCCCTGGATCACGAAGCCGGGGACGATGCGGTGGAACCAAGTGCCGTCGTAGACGCCCTCGTTGGCGAGATGCTCGAACGACGCGGCGGTCTTCGGGTTGCCGCGCGTGTCGAGGGCGATCTCGAACGCGCCGCAGTTGGTCTCGACCACCGCGACCAGCCCGTTCTCGGACGGGCGCTTGGGCGGCTTGTCCACGTCGACAGCCTTCGGATCGGGCCGCTCTGCCTCGGTGCAGGCGGGCTCCTCCGCGGCCGCTGTGGTCGTGTTGTCGCCGGAATCGTCGTCGCCGCCGCACGCGGCCATCAGGACCGCGGCGATCAGCAGGCTGGTGATGGTGATGATGCGCACGGCGCGCAAGGCTATCCGGCCGCTTGCGATCATGAGGCGATGGCCCCCGAGCCGACCTCCGACCGGCAGCCCCCGCCGCGCCGCACCCGCGCCCTCGGCAGGGCGCTCAACGACCTCGTCGTGCGCTTTCCATGGATGTGGCCCCTGGTCCGCGGGCGCATGCGCAGCTACTTCGAGGAGATCGCCGCGGACTGGGACGCGCGCACGAACGCCGGATCGCCGGAGCACCTGGCCGCCCTAGCCGCCGGGCTCACCGTCGTGAACCCGGCGCCCGAGCGCGCCCTCGATCTGGGCACCGGGACCGGCGAGGCCGCGCTGCTGCTCGCCCGCGAGTTCCCGCAGGCGCGCGTGCGCGGCGTGGACATCGCGCCGGGGATGATCGCCGCGGCGCAGGCGAAGGTGGGGCTCGATCCGGAGGGGCGGATCGCGTTCAAGGTGGCCGACTCGGCCGACCTCCCCTGGCCCGAGGACTCCTTCGACCTCGTCACGGGCCTCAACATGCCGCCGTTCTTCGCCGAGGTCGCCCGGGTGCTGCGCCCGGGCGGCTTCGTCGTGTTCGCCGCGAGCTGGGGTGCGGAGACCCCGTTCTATACCGCGCCGGAGGCGCTCGAGCGCGGCTTCGCCTCCTACGCGATCGCCGAGGTCTCGCGCGGCGAGGCCGGCGCCGGCACGTTCTGGGTCGGGCGTGCCGCCCAGTCCGCCTCGTAGAGTCACTGCCGCCCATGCCGCCGAACCACCTGCTGCTGGTCAACCCGTCCGCGGGCGTCGGCCGCTCGCGCAAGCTGCTCGGGGCAGCCCGGGAGGAGCTGACGCGCGCCGGGATCCAGCATCGCCTCGTGCTGACCCGCGACATCGCCCACGGCGTCGAGGAGGCGCGGGCCGCCGTGGATTCCGGCGAACGGGTGATCGTGATGAGCGGCGACGGGCTCATCGGCCAGGTGGGCGGGGCCCTCGCGAACACCGACGGCGTGCTCGGCATCATCCCCGCCGGCCGCGGCAACGACCTGGCGCGGGTGCTGGGCATTCCCACCGATGTGCGCGCCGCGGTCGCCACGATCGCCGCGGGCGCGCTCCGCACGATCGACGTCGGCGAGGCGAACGGCGCCCGGTTCTTGTGCATCGCAAGCTGCGGGTTCGACTCGGTCGTCAACCAGCTGGCCAACGAGACGCGGGTCCTCAAGGGATCACTCGTCTACGCCTACGCCGCCCTGCGCACCCTGGCCTCGTGGAAGCCCGCCTCCTTCACGCTGACGCTCGACGGTGAGCGCGTGGAGCTGAGCGGCTACTCCGTCGCCGCGGCGAACAGCAAGGCCTACGGCGGCGGCATGTTCATCGCCCCCGACGCCGAGCTCGACGACGGCCTGGTTGACGTCGTGGCGACCTCGGAGGGCCCAAAGCTGCGCTTCCTGCGCGGGCTGCCGGACGTGTTCCGCGGCACCCACGTGCGCCGCCCCGAGGTCAAGGTCTGGCGCGTGCGCGAGGTGCGGATCGAGGCCGACCGGCCGTTCGCCGTGTTCGCCGACGGCGACCCGATCACCGACCTGCCGGCGACCGTGCGGGTACTGCCCGCCGCCCTGCGCGTCATCGTCCCCGCCCGGGAGTCGTCATGAGCCCATTCGATCCAGCCCTGGCTCTCAAGGTGCGTCTCGCCCGCGGCATCGGGTGGGCGAGCCGCCGCAGCGGCCGCGGGGGCGGTACCACCCTGCCCGGCCGCGCGCTTCTGCGGCTCGACTCGCAAGCGGTCGCCAAGCTCGGCAAGCGGCTCGTGCGCGGCTCGACGATCGTGAGCGCGACGAACGGCAAGACCACGACCGCCGGGATGATCGCGGCGATGCTGCGCGCGGACGGGCGCGTTCCCGTCCACAACCGCGCCGGCTCGAACATGAGCTGGGGTGTCGCCACCGCGCTGCTCGAGCAGGAGGGCGACGAAGGGCTCTTCGAGGTCGATGAGGCGTGGCTTCCGCAGATGGTGCGTGAGCTGCGACCCCGTCTGCTCGTGCTGGGCAACCTCTTTCGCGACCAGCTGGACCGCTACGGCGAACTCGAACGCCTCGCCGACGATTGGGCGCGGATCGTCGCCGAGCGCGAGGGCCGCACCGGGCTCGTCCTGAACGCCGACGATCCCCTCATCGCAGACCTCGGGCGCGACGCTGAGCTGCGCCGCCGGCCGGAGGTGACCTACTTCGGCATCGAGGACCCCGGCCAGGCGCTTCCGGGCCTGCAGCACGCCCACGACGCCAAGCACTGCCGCCGTTGCGGAGCGCCGTACTCGTACGCGCGCGCGTTCGTGGGCCACCTCGGTCATTACACGTGCCCCAACTGCGGCGCCGACCGCCCCACCCCCGACGTCGTGGCTCGGTCGATCACCCTGCGCGGCATGCGCGGCGCGAGCTTCGAGCTGGAGTCGCCGTGGGGCGGCGCGCAGGTCGAGCTCCCCCTCCCCGGCCTCTACAACGTCTACAACGCGCTCGCCGCGCTCGCGACGGCATTGCGCCTGCGCGTGCCGCTGGAGACGGCGGTCGGCGCGCTCGCCCGCGTGGAGGCTGTCTTCGGCCGCGTTGAGACGATCCCGGTCGGCGAGCAGTCGCTCTCGATCCTCCTCATCAAGAACCCGGCGGGCGCGAACGAGGTCCTGCGCACCCTGGCGCTCGAAGCGAGCGGCGCGGGCGAGCTGAGCGGCGGACAGCTCGACCTGTGGATCGCGCTCAACGACCGCATCGCCGACGGCCGCGACGTCTCGTGGATCTGGGACGCCGACTTCGAGCTGCTCGCCGGCGCGATCCGGCGCGTCACGTGCGCGGGGACCCGCGCTCCCGAGATGGCGCTGCGGCTCAAGTACGCCGGCGTAGCGGAGTCCCGGATCGCCGTGAACGAGCCGATCGCCGCCTCGCTCGACGACGCGCTCGCGAACGCGCCTGGGCGCCTGTTCGCGCTGCCCACCTACACCGCGCTGCTCGAGCTGCGCACGCTGCTGGCCGACCGTGGCCTGGCCAAGGAGTACTGGGCGTGAGCGCCGTGGAGAACATCGAGACCCTCTGGCACGACCTCGAGTGCGGTGGCTATGACGCCGATCTGCCGCTCTGGCGGGAGCTCGCGCAGAACGCGCGCGGCGCGATCCTGGAGCTCGGCTGTGGATCAGGGCGAGTCGCGCTCGATCTGGCCCGCGCCGGGCATGAGGTCGTGGGCGTGGATCTCGACCGCGAGCTCGTCGACGCGCTCAACGAGCGCGCCCGCCAGGCGGGCGTCAACGCGCGTGCGATCTGCGCGGACGTCCTGCACCCCCACCCCCCAGGCCCGTTCGGGCTGATCCTGGCGCCGATGCAGGTCCTGCAGCTTTTGAGTGACGCCGCCGAGCGCGAGCGCGCCCTGCGCGCGGCGGCCCTGCGGCTCGGCCCGGGCGCCGCGCTGGCGTGCGCGATCGTGGAGGGCGCGCCCGCGGAGGCGGGCATCGGCCACGAAGGCGACGCCCAGGCCCTCCCCGACGTGCGCGAGCGCGACGGCTGGGTGTACTCGAGCCTGCCGCTCGGTGCGAGCGTCGAGGGCGATGAGCTCGTCGTGAGCCGCCTGCGACAGATCGTCTCCCCGGCCGGTGAGCTGCGCGAGGAGCTGCACCGCGACCACCTGACGATCCTCACGGCGGCGGAGCTCGAGCGCGAGGCGGCTGCGGCCGGCCTCCGGGTGCGTGAGCGGCTCGACGTGCCCGACAGCGAGGCCCACGTCGGCTCCGCGGTCCTGGTCCTGGAGGCTTCGCCATGAGCCGGCTGCGCCTGCTCGCGCTCTACCCCGAGCAGATGAACATCTACGCGGATCGCGGGAACCTGCTGTTCCTGCGGCGGCGCTGCGAGTGGCGCGGGATCGAGGTCGTCGAGGAGAGCGCCGGCCCCGGTGAGACGATCGATCCCGATGCTCACGACCTGATCTACATCGGCGGCGGCCAGGATCGCGATCAGCGTCTTGTCGCCGAGGACCTCGTGCGCACGAAGCGCGACGCGCTCGCCGCGGCCGTCGCGGACGGCGCGGCGCTGCTCGCGGTGTGCGGCGGCTACCAGCTCCTCGGCCACAGCTACCAGCTGGGCGACGAGACGATCGCAGGCCTTGGGCTCGTCGACCTGCACACCGTGCGCGACGATGGCCCCAGGCTCATCGGCAACATCGCGATCGAGGTCGATCTCGGCGGCGGGCCGCGCGTTCTCGCCGGCTTCGAGAACCATGGCGGGCGCACCTACCTGGGCGAGGGCGAGCGGCCCCTGGGGCGCGTGCTCCACGGGCACGGCAACAACGGCCGCGACGGCTTCGAGGGGGTGCGGCGCGGCGCGCTCATCGGCACCTACATGCACGGCCCCTTGCTCCCCAAGAACGCCTGGCTGGCCGACCATTTGATCGCCGCGGCGCTCGGCAGGCGCAAAGGCGGGCCACCGGCGCTGGAACCACTCGCGGACGAGCTCGAGCTGGCCGCTCACGCCAGCGCACGGAGGGCGGCCGAGCGACAGTAGGGTTCCGCCCGGGATAGTGGTTAGGGCGGTACCAGTGCGCGCGGCGGAGGCATCCGGCCGCGCAAAAGCGTGAGCGCGACCGCGCGTGCGCTCACGGCTGCGCTCATGCTCGCGCTCGGCGCGGGCGCGCTGCTGCCTGCTCAGGCGGCGACCGCGTCATCCGGTGAGCTGGCGGCGCTGGCCGAGCACCCTTGCCCCGAGCGCCCGCCCATCCAGCTGCACGAGCCCTCCGACCGCGTCCTGCGGGCCGCCAAGCGCTACCGCTTCAGGCTCGTGAAGCTGCCGGAGGTCAAGCTGCGCCCGCCGGTCGCCTGGCGGAAGGCGGATCCCTTCGGCAGCGGCCCGTGGCGCCGGCGGCTGCACACGCTGATCTGGCTCGATCCGCTGATCGCCGCCTACGAGCTGCGCGGGGACCGCCGTGCCCTCGGGATCGCGCGCCACATCGCCCTCGACTGGATCTCGCGGCACCGCAGCGCCAAGCCCAAGCCCTCGGGCCTCGCCTGGGAGGACAAGCGCGCCGGCGACCGCGTGCTGCGGATCGGCTACATCGCCCGCTTGAGCGCCTGCGCGGGCCTGCTTGACGAGCGGGAGGCGCGCGTGCTGCTGCGCGCGGTCAAGCAGCACGCGGGGTTTTTGGCGGCGAGCGAGACGCCGCCCGAGCGCACCAACCACCAGTCGGCGCGGGATCTCGCGCTGTACCTGATCGCGGAGCTCTTCCCGTTCCTCGAGGATGCCGCCGAGTGGCGCGAGCTCGGGGCGAGCCGGTTCGAGGCGGGCCTCGCCGGGCTCGTCCACGGGCCCACCGCGATCCAGCTCGAGCAGTCACCGTCCTATCAGGTGATGACCGAGACGATGCTCGGCACCTATCTGCTTCACCACCCCGATCCGCCCTCGGAGCTGCTCACCCTGCGTGAGCGCATGCGTTACGCGGCCTGGTGGCTGACCATGCCGGACGGGCGGCTGTGGCCGACCGGAGACACGCCCTATCGCAGCACCGCGCCCGACTACGCGCGGGCCGCGCCGACGCGGGCGCACCTCGCCCCCACGCTGGCGGCGGGCTTCGGGATCGTGAAAGGCCCCGACAGCTACTTCGCGACAACCGCCGCGTTTCACCGCCGCTCCCACAAGCAAATCGACGACCTCGGCTTCGAGCTCTTCGGGCGCGGCCGGCCCGTGATCACGGATTCCGGGCGCCGGGGCGTGGCGCCCGGGAGCCGCAGCGCCGAGCGTTACCCCGGCACGGCACGCGCCCACTCGACCGTGACGCTGGGCGCACGCTGGCGGTCGCCGAAGCTCGGCAAGTTCTACGGGTCGGCGCTCACCGCCCAAGGCGAGAGCGACGGCTGGTTCGCGATCGAGGGACGCAACCTCGCGCTCGTCCGCGCGGGCGTCGACCATCGCCGCCTCTTCATCTACCGGCCCGGCGAGCTGCTCGTGATCCGCGACCGGATCGAGGCTCCCAAGCACCAGCGGTTCAGCCGTTGGCTGCAGCTCGCGCCCGGGCTGCGCCCGCAGCGCAAGCGCCGCGTGATCTCCCTGCGCGGGCGTGTGCGGGCCACTGTGTGGGACGGCAAGGCGAAGGGCTCGCTGGCGCCACGCCTGCACCGCGGCGAGCGCCGGCCGCTGCGCGGCTGGTACGTGGCCCCTGGGACGGGCGGCAAGCTTCGGCCGCGCTGGGCGCTGGAGCTGCCGGCTCGCGCCCAGCGCGGCACCTACGTGACCACGATCGCCTTCGGCCGCGAGGCGGTGACCGCCCGCTCGGCCGGTGCGGAAGCGGTCGAGCTCTGCCTGCCCGACGGCGAGATCGCTACCGTCGCGCTCGCGCGCGAGGGGGCGCGGCTGGAGCTCGACGTCGAGCGCCGGGCGGACAGCTACGCGGAGTGCTCCTAGGCCCCCGAACCCGTCGCGCGCCGGCTCAGCGCCCGGAGGAACCGAAGCCGCCGTCGCCGCGGCTCGTGGCGCTCAGCTCGCGAGCCCGGGTGGGCACGAGCTCGGCGAATGGCGTGATCAGGAGCTGCGCGATTCGATCGCCCGGCGCGATCTCGAACGGCTCGGAGCGGTCGGTGTTGAGCAGCAGCACCCGCACCTCGCCGCGGTAGCCCGCGTCGATCAGCCCCGGCGCGTTGACCAGCGCGATCCCGTGCCGCGCGGCGAGGCCGGAGCGCGGGAGGACGAGCCCGGCGTGGCCATCCGGGATCTCGACGGCGATCCCGGTGCCCACGCTCGCGCGCGCGCCCGGCTCGAGGCGCGCGGGCTCGCTTGCGTACAGATCCAGGCCAGCGTCGCCGGGATGGGCGCGGGTCGGCAGCGTCGCCGCGGGATCGAGGAGTCGGACGGGGAGCTCCACCTGCGGTCTACGCGCCGTCGGGGTTCACGCCGTTGACGGCGAACTCGCTGAAGCGGTGGACGAGCATCGCGGGCACCCGCGCGTGGACGAGCACGCCTTCGGGGCGCTCCTCGCGCTCCAGATCGCCGGCGAGCTCGTGCAGCTCCGCGAGCCGCGACCCCTCGTCGTACGGGATCAACAGATCCATCGGCTCGAGCGTGCGCTCGAACTCGCGCGCGATCCGCTCGCGCAGTTCCTCGACGCCCTCGCCGGTGACCGCGGAAACGCCGATGACATCGCGGCGGCCGACCAGCAGGCGCTGGCGCTCCTCCTGGCTGAGCAGATCGAGCTTGTTGAAGACGAGCAGCCGCGGCACGTCACCGGCATCGATCTCGTCGAGCACCTGGTTGACGGCGCTGATCGTCCCCGCCCGCTGCTCCTCGGGCTCCGAGGCGTCGACGACGTGGAGGATCAGATCCGCGAGCCGGGTCTCCTCGAGGGTCGCCTTGAAGGCCTCGACCAGCTGGTGGGGAAGCTTGCGGATGAAGCCGACGGTGTCGGTGACCAGATAGCGGCGGCCCTCGTGCTCGTAGGCGCGCGTCGTCGGATCGAGGGTGTGGAAGAGGCGCGAGCCGACGCTCACCCCTGCGCCGGTGAGCGCGTTGAGCAGCGTGGACTTGCCCGCGTTCGTGTAACCGGCGAGGGCGACGCGCGGGATCGGCGCCGCCTCGCGACGCGCGCGCATGGTACGGCGCCCGCGCTCGAGCCGCTTGAGCCGCCTGCGCAGCGCGGTAATCCGATCGCGGGCCAGCCGGCGGTCGGTCTCGATCTGCGACTCGCCGGGGCCGCGGGTGCCGATGCCGCCGTCGATGCGCCCCGCGCCCAAGCGCTCGAGGTGCGTCCACAGGCCCCGCATGCGCGCGAGGTTGTACTCGAGCTGGGCGAGCTCGACCTGCAGCTTGCCTTCTGCCGAGTGCGCGTGGTCGGCGAAGATGTCGAGGATGATCGCCGTGCGGTCGATCACCGGCAGATCGAGCGCCGACTCGAGGTTGCGCTCCTGCCGCGGGGCCAGCTCGTCGTCGCAGGCGATCAGGTTCGCGCCCACCCGCTTGGCCTCGGCCTTGAGCTCCGCGAGCTTGCCGCGGCCGAAATAGCGGTTGGGGTCGGGATCGGTCCGCACCTGGACCATCTCACCCGCCGTCGCGACGCCGGCGGTGCGCAGCAGCTCCTTGAGCTCGGCGAGCGGGTCCTCGTCCTCGCGCGGGGTCTCCGGGATCGCGCCGATGACGAGCGCTCGCTGGCGAGCGCGCGGGTTGCGAACGCCGGCGCCCTCGGCGGACGCGGCGGCGCGGGGCTGCTGATTGCGTCCGTTACGAGAGCGTTGCACTGCTTTGGATTGTACGCGCGCTAGGGGCAGCGAAACGGTGGGTCGGGCAGGCGCCTCACGGTGAGCCCGAGGTTCGAGACGTACGGGAGCGCGCCGGCGGAGCACGCGTTCGCGATCGATCTGCGGGCGGCGGCCTTGTTCCGGCGCCTGGTGTAGTCGGTCGCCGTGACGAAGATCCCGCGGGCGGCCATCCGCCGCAGCTCCCGCTTCGCGCGCCGAACGGCCGGCGGCCTCTGCCGCACGTAGCGGCGGCGGTCGAAGTCGTAGGTCCAGGTGATGTCCTCGCGGTTCCAGCCGTCGAGGTAGCGGGCGATGCCGAACCGCTGCATCCCCCAGGCACCGTTCTGCGCGAAGAGCAGTCGCTCGCGCCTGTGCACGAGGCGGGCCAGCCGGCGCACGAGCTTGCGCATCCCCGGGCGCTGGGCGCGGTGGCGGCGCATCTCGATCATGTCGACCATGTCGAGGAAGAGCCCGTCGAAGCCTTTGCGGACGATCCGCGGCGCGATCCGTTTGGCGATCAGCTTGCGGTACGCGGGCTTCGACGTGTCGGCGAACCACTCTCCGTCCCAGTCGTGCCAGCGCTTGAGCCGGAACGGCTTGAGGCGCCCATACCAGCCGCGGTAGCTCTCGATCGTGCCGACGCTCAAGTAGCCGAGCACGATGGTGTCCCGCGCGCGCAGGGCGGCGATCTCGCGGCGGGTCGCCAGCTCGCCGTCCACGACCACCAGGTCGAAGTCGCCCAGGCGGCCGGCGACCCGATCCGCGTCTCCCGCGAGCATGCCGTCGCCGATGGCAAACGCCCAGCTCTCCGCCTCGGCGAGCGGCGGGGCGTCGGCCGTCGCCGCGGGGGTGGCCAGCGCGAGCGACACCAGCGCCGCCGTGGCGAGCGCAAGCCGGCATCGCGTCGCGCGAGCGCGCGACCGGGTGTGCCCTCCGCCGTGCACCCCGCACAGCTTGACGAACCGTCGCCGTCGGCGCCGGCCAAGCTTTACGCTGAGCCCGTGAAGGTCTTCTTGACCGGCGGCACCGGGTTCATCGGGGGGCGCGTAGCTCGCAAGCTGCGCGAACGCGGCGACGATGTCGTCGCGCTCGTGCGCGACCCCGCCCGCGCCGGGAAGCTGAGCGAGCTCGGCGCCCAGCTGCACCAGGGCGATCTCTCCGACCGCGCGGCGCTGGCCGCGGCGATGGGGGGCTGCGACGCCGTCATCCACGCCGCCGCGATCTACAAGGTCGGCATCCCCAGGAGCGAGCGTCAGGCGATGTACGAGACGAATGTCGTCGGCACTGAGAACGCCCTGGGCGCCGCGCTCGACGCCGGCGTCCCGCGCGTTTTGTACGTCTCGACCATCGCGGTCTTCGGCGACACCGCCGGCCAGGTCGTCGACGAAAGCTATGAACATCCCGGCGAGCGCTACACCTCCTATTACGAGCGGACGAAGGTAGAGGCGCATCGCATCGCCAAGCGGATGATCGCCGAGGGCCTGCCGTGCGTGATCGTCCAGCCGGGCACGGTCTACGGCCCGGGCGACCACTCCGCGATCGGCAAGCAGATCGACGACTTCGTCAAGGGCAGGCTGCCCGCCCTGCCCTTCCCCGATGTCGGTTTCAACATGACCTACGTGGAGGACGTCGCGGAGGGCATCCTGCTCGCACTCGATCGCGGCGAGGTCGGCCGCTCCTACGTGCTCGGCGGGGAGATCACCCGCATGCGGGAAGTGATCTCGACGGTGGCTCGCATCACCGGCCGCAAGCCGCCCCGGTTTACGATCCCCACCCCGCTGATCAAGGCCGCGACCCCGATCGGTCCGCTGGTCGGCAAGCTCATGGGCCAGCCTCCGAACCTGCGCGAGCTGATCGCCTCGGCCGACGGCGTGACCTTCTGGGGCTCGCACGAGCGCGCCGTGCGGGAGCTTGACTACTCCCCGCGCTCGCTCGACGAGGGCCTGCGCGAGACGCTCGCCGAGGGCGCCGCTGCTCAGTAGCCGGGCCCGCGCCGGCCGCGCTGGCGCTCGCGCTCGTCGAGGCCGCCCTTGCGGTCGAGGGTCCCGGCGGCCGCCTCGAGGTCCTCGATGAGCAGCTCGGCGGCCGCGTGCGGGACGTTCTCCTTGACGAGCGCTCGCATCACGGTCACGTGATCGGCGTCCGGGGGCAGCGTGTACGCCGGCACCATCCAGCCGCGCTCGGCGGCGAGCTGGCTCGCGAGGTCGAACTCGTCGTACTTCGCCTCCCGGTCGGCAAGCCGGAAACAGACCAGCGGCAGGCGCGGGCCGTCGCCGACCAGCTCGAAGCGCCCCGTGCGCGCGATCCCCTCGCCGAGGAAGCGCGCGTTGCGGTCCATCGCCTGGATGATCGAGCGGTAGCCGCTGCGCCCGAAGCGGCAGAAGTTGTAGTACTGGGCGAGGACCATCGCCGAGCCGGTCGAGAAGTTGAGCGTGAAGGTCGCGTCGGTCTTGCCGAGGTAGTTCTCGTAGAAGACGAGGTCCTCGGGAAGATCGTCCGGCTCCCGGAAGACGAGCCAGCCGATGCCCGGATACACCATGCCGAATTTGTGGCCCGAGACGTTGATCGAGCGCACGGTCTCGAGCCGGAAGTCCCAGGGCACGTCGGGATGCAGGAACGGCCAGACGAAGCCGCCGCTGGCCGCGTCGACGTGGATGGGCACCTCCAGGCCTCGCTCCTCGCGCAGGCGGCGCAGCAGCGCGTCGATTCCCACCACGTCGTCGGCCTGCCCCGTGAAGGTGGTGCCGAGCACGCAGACCACGCCGATCGTGTTCTCGTCGACGAGCGGCTCGACGTCCTCGGGGCCGAAGGTGTACTTGCCCTCGCGCATCGGGATCGTGCGCGGCTCGATGTCGAAGTAGCGGCAGAGCTTGTCCCAGACGACGTGGACGTCGCGCCCGTAGATCAGGTTCGGGCGAGCGGTGTCCTCGCCCGCCGCCTCGCGGCGCTTGCGCCAGCGCCACTTGGCGGCCAGGCCGCCGAGCATCACGGCCTCCGAGGATCCCTGGCAACGCGCGCCGCGCGCCTCCCCGGGCACGTGGAAGAGGTCGCCGAGCATGCGGATGCAGCGGCGCTCGATCTCAGCCGTGCGCGGGTACTCGGCGTGATCGATGAAGTTGCGGTGCAGGTTGTCGGCGACGAGCCGCTTCGCCTCCGGCTCCATCCACGTGGTGACGAAGGTCGCGAGGTTGCGCGCCGGGTCGCCGTCGAGCGCCATCTCCTCGTCGATCAGCTCGTAGGCGTCGCGCGCGCTCATCCCGTCGTCGGGAAAGCGGGCGTCGGGGACGCCGTCGACGAAGAAGCGCCCGCCGTAGCGCGCCGGGAGCTCGCCCATCTCGTCCACGCCCCGAACCTAACCGATCCGGGGTCGGCTTTTCGGCTGCGTTCGCCTACCCCGCGGGCTTGACGTGCTCGCGCATACGCTCGACCGCCTCCGTGATGCGCTCATCGGGAGTGGTCAGCGAGATGCGGAAGAAGCCTTCGCCGGAGGGCCCGTACATCGAACCGGGCGAGATCACGACGGCGGCCTCCTCGAGCACCTGCTCGACGAAGCTCGTCGAGGTGTGGCCCTCAGGCACGGGCGCCCAGACGTAGATCGTGCCCTTCGGCGGCTCGACGTCGACGCCGATGTCGCGCAGCGCGCCCACGACGAGGTCGCGGCGGCGCTGATACACGGCGTTCATCTCGTCGATCGAGTCGCGGGGCGCGTCGAGGGCGGCGACGCCGGCGAGCTGCACGGCCTCGAACAGGCCCGAGTCGACGTTGGTCTTGAGGCGCCAGTAGGTCTGGATCGCGTCGGCGTTGCCGAGGATCGCGGCGCAGCGCCAGCCGGTCATGTTGAAGCCCTTGGACAGCGAGAAGACCTCGACGCCCACTTCCTTCGCTCCGGGCGTCGCGAGGAAGCTCGGGGCGACGTAGCCGTCGTAGGTCGTCTCGGAGTAGGCGTTGTCGTGCACGACGAGCAGCTCGTGCTCGCGGGCGAGCTCGACGACGCGCTCGAAGAAGCCGTCCGGCACCACCGCGCCCGTCGGGTTGTTCGGGTAGTTGAGGAAGAGCAGACGCGCCTTGCTGAGCGCCATCGGGTCGATCGCGTCCAGGTCGGGCACGAAGCCGAGCTCGGGCACGAGCGGCAGCACGACGGGCTCTGCGCCGGCGAGGATCGGCCCGCCCGTGTAGACGGGGTAGCCGGGATCGGCGGCGAGCGCCACGTCGCCGGGGTCCAGGAACGCGAAGCAGAGGTTGTAGATGCACTCCTTCGCGCCGATCGCCGGGATGACCTCGCTCTCGGGGTCGATCTCGACGCCGAAGCGGCGGTCGTAGAAGCGCGCGAAGGCCTCGCGGAACTCGGCGCGGCCGCGGTTCGAGGGGTACTGGTGCGTGCCGGGGTCCGCGACGGCCCGCTGCATCGCCTCGACGATATGCGGGTAGGTCGGCTGGTCCGGATCGCCGATGCCGAGCGAGATCACGTCAATTCCCTGGGCCTTCTTGTCGGCGATCCGCCGCTCGAGCTCGGCGAACATGTACGGCGGCATCGCCTCGAGGCGCTTCGATGGATCAGTGGCAGCCATGCGGGCGAGGAATCTAACAACCGGGCGCCGAGACAACCGGCGGCCCGAGCTACTGGGCTACTCGCTCGCGAGCTCCTCGACGAACTCCGCGTCGAGCTCGCCGCGATAGACACGGTTGGCGGTGCCCGTAAGCGTCACGTCCAGCTCGGGCGTGATCTCCACCCGCAGCTCGCCGCCGTCCAGCTTGACCGTGATCGGGCTCGGGGCGCCGCGCAGATAAGCGGCGACGGCGGCGCCGCTCGCGCCCGTGCCGGACGAGAGCGTCTCCCCCACCCCGCGCTCGAAGATCCGCGCCCGGACCGTGGAGCCCTCGACGCGGATGAATGAGACGTTGGTGCGATTCGGGAAGAGCTCGGTGTTGCCCTCGATGTCCGGGCCGAGCGCGGCCAGGTCCAGGTCCTCGACCTCGTCGCCGGCGTCGATCGCGCACTGCGGGTTGCCGACGTTCACGTGCTGAAAGCGCCACTCGCGGCCGCCGGCGGTGAGCGTGCCGGTGCCGTCCTCGGGCCCGCTTGGGTAGTCGGGCGAGCTCGTGCGCGCGCGGCCGATCGCCATCGACACCGTGCCCGGTGCGGTGATCGTCGGCGTCACCGGGCCTGCCTTGGTGATGACCGAGAACGTGTCCTCGTCCGTCCAGCCGGCGGCGCGCAGATACAGCACGGCTTCACGGGCGCCGTTGCCGGAGAGCTCGGCTTCGGAGCCGTCCGGGTTGAAGATGCGCAGCTCGGCGACGTACTCGTCCGCCGGCGGGTCGCTGAGCAGGAGGATGCCGTCGGAGCCCACGCCGAAGTGCGGCTCGCAGATGCGCCGGATGCGCTCCGCGGTGAGCTCCCAGGGCAGCTCACGCGCCTCGATCACGATGTAGTCGTTGCCCAGGGCCTGCCACTTCTCGAATCGCATCGGCCGGGGAGCCTAGCTGTCGGGCGCGGAATCGAGGCGCGCGAGGATGTCCCGCGCGACGTCGGCGTCGCCGCGCCCGGTGCGATCGATCAACTCCACGTGCGGCATCTTGCGCATCCACGTGAGCTGACGGCGGGCGAAGGCGCGCTGGGCGGAGCGCATCGCCTCCACGTCGCCCCGCAGGAGCTCCTCGAAGCCGATCGCCGCGCGCGCCGTACGGGAAGCGCCGGCCGCATCCGCTCGGCGCACCTCCTCGATGGCGCCGGCCTCGACCATCGCGTTCACGCGCGCGTTGATGCGCTCGTGGAGCTCGTCCCGCTCCAGCGTGACCCCGAATAGGCGCGTGGGCACGCGCAGGTTCTCCGTCCACAGACCCTCGCTGGAGGCGTGCGGCGCGATGCCCAGGCGCACCAGCTCGGTGAGTCGCGCGATCCGCTTGCGGTCGTTTGGGTGCACTCCCGAGCGCAGCTCGTCGGGAAGCTCGGCGTGCAGCGCCGCGGCGCCGCGCTCGGCGAGATCGGCCTCGACGGCCGCGCGTACCTCGCTGGGCACCTGCGGGCGCATCTCGAGCTCGGCGAGGGCGGCGCGCAGGTACAGGCCGGTACCCCCCACGACGATCGGGCGGCGCCCCTCCGCGAGCAGCTGGTCGACCTCGGCGTGCGCGAGCTGTGCGTAGCGCCCGGCGGAGAACTCGCCGTCGAGCGCGACGAAGCCGAGCAGGCGGTGCTCGAGCCGCGCCCTTTCGTCGGGCGTCGCGGCGCCGCTCAGGATCTCCAGGCCTTCATACACCTGGATCGAGTCGCAGTTGACGGCGACGGGGTCCTCCCCGCGCTTCCGCAGGAGCTCGGCCAGCTCGATCGCGACGCCGGTCTTGCCGGCCGCGGTCGGCCCGAAGATCGCGATGACTTCCACGGCCCGCGGCGCCGCTCGGGCTCAGCCGATGCGGCTCAGCAGGCGCTCGGAGCCGGTGAGCGTCTGCGAAGTGGCGCCGGTGATCTCCACGTCGACGATCTCACCGGGCGCGGCCGTGCCGTCGAAGTTCACCGTCTTGTTGTGGCGGCTGCGGCCGCGCAGGCGCGAGGGGTCCGTGCGGCTCGGGCCCTCGACCAGCACGTCGAGGGTGCGACCGACGAAGCGCTGGGCGCGCTCGCGCGCGTGCGCCTGCACCATCTCGACGAGGCGCTCCATGCGCTCGCGCTTCACCGGATGCGGGACCTGGTCGGGCAGGTTCGCCGCCTCCGTGCCACGCCGGGGCGAAAAGATGAATGTGAAGGCGGAGTCGAAGCGGACCTCGTCGACGACCTCCAGGGTCTCCTCGAAGTCCGCGTCGGTCTCGCCGGGGAAGCCGACGATGATGTCGGTGGTGAGCGCGACGTCGGGCAGGTGCTCGCGGATCATCGCCACGCGGTCGAGGTAGCGCTGGCGGTTGTAGGTGCGGCGCATCGCCTTGAGGATTCGCGAGGAGCCCGACTGCAGCGGCAGGTGGATGTGCTCGCACACGGCGGCGCACTCGACGTGAGCGCGGATCACGTCCTCGCGCATGTCCTTGGGGTGCGGGCTCGTGTAGCGGATGCGCTCGATGCCCTCGATCGCGTCGATCATGCGCAGCAACTCAGCGAAGCTCGCGTTGCCTTGCGCGCGCAGGTCGCGCCCGTAGCTGTTCACGTTCTGCCCGAGCAGCGTCACCTCGCGCACGCCGTCGGCTGCGAGACGCTCGACCTCGGCGACCAGCTCCGCGTGCGACCGGCTCACCTCCCGCCCGCGGGTGGACGGGACGATGCAGTACGAGCAGCGGCAGTTGCAGCCCTGTGAGATCTGCAGCCAGGCCTGGTATTCACGCTCGCGCTTCATCGGCAGGTGCCCCGCGAAGCCCTCGAACTCGAAGTAGCCCTGGGCGCCGATCGAGTCGGTCGTCAGGAACTCGGCCAGCTTGTGGATCTGCCCAGGGCCGAAGGCGACGTCGACGAACGGGAAGCGCTCGAAGACCTCGTCCTTCACCGATTGCGCCCAGCAGCCGCCGACGCCCACCACGCGGGTCGGGTCCTCGGACTTCAGGCGCTTCGCCTCACCCAGATGGGCGATGAAGCGGTTGTCCGCGGACTCGCGGATCGAGCAGGTGTTGAAGAGGATCAGGTCGGCCTCGGCGCGCTCCGCGGCCTCCTCGTAGCCGAGCGACTCGAGCATGCCGCGCATGCGCTCGGAGTCGTGCTCGTTCATCTGGCACCCGAAGGTGGTGACGTGGTAGCGCGGCATGAGCGCAGGGTAGCGAGGCACGGCGCGTCTGCGGTCGCGCCGAAGGCCCCTATATCGGATATCGTTTTCCAAGCAGTTCGGTGTGAAAGCCGGACTGGGTCTCAGGGAGAAACAAATGATGAGTGAGGCGGGCAGCGGCAAGGCGCCGCGACGCATAGATCCACGTGTGCTGCGCTCGCGAGCGGCGATTTTGTCCGCGGCCACCGAGCTCTTTCTCCAAGACGGCTACACCGCCACGACGATGGAGGGGATCGCGGCGCGCGCCGGCGTCTCGAAGCGCACCGTCTACAACAACTTCGCCGACAAGGAGGTGCTCTTCCGCGAGGTGGCCCTGAGCGTCACGGGGATCGCCGCCGAGTTCGCATCCACCGCTTCGGACGACCTCGTCGATCACGACGATCTGAACGCCGCGCTCCTGACCATCGCTCATCGTCTCGTCCTGGCGGCGATCGATCCTCCGATCCTGCGGGTGCGGCGACTCATGGTCAGCGAGGCGCACCGCTTCCCCGAGCTCGCCGCCGAGTACTACGAGCGCTCCCCGGCCAGGGTGATCGCGGCGATCGCCGACGGGTTCGAGCGCCTGCATGCCGAGGGACGTCTGAACGCCCCGAACCACCAGCGTGCGGCCGAGGAGTTCGCTTTCCTGGTCATGGGGCCCGTTCTGGACCGCTCGATGTTCGGCGCCCTTGCGTCGATACCCCCGCGCGAGGCCCTCGCGCGGGACGCCGCCAGCGGGGTCCGCACGTTCCTCGCCGCCTACGAACCCGAGGGCGCCAAGCCTGCGACGCCAGGCGACCCGCTGCCGGGCTGACGGCTACGCCGTCGGCGCCGTCGCGAACCGCTTCGCGGCGCGCGCCCTGAGCTTGGCCGCCACGACTTCCCGGTTCTTCGGAGGCGCCTTGGTCACGAGCTCGTCGAGGAGCTGTTGGGTTGCGGCAGCGACCGCGTCCACCGCGCGGTTGAACGCCTCCTCATTGGCCTTCGACGGCTTCGTCGAACCGCTGATCTTCCGCACGTACTGAAGCGCGGCGTCATGCACCTCCTCGCGCGTCGCGGGCGGGGCGAAGTTGTGCAGGGTGCGGATGTTGCGGCACATGGGATCCTCCAGGGAGCCTGGTCGAAGTAGCGCGTTTCAGTCTCCCAGACCTCCGCGGCGGCGCAGACTCATCGCCCGCCCGGCCCGCCGTTCAGCCCTGGCCGTCGAAAAGCGACCACGTGGGCTGAACGCGGCGCCGGTTCGGGCGCCCACCGCGCACCTTCAGCCCTGGTCGCCGGAAAACGACCACGAGGGCTGAACGCCCGCACGCTCGGTCGCGCCCCGGCCAGGTTCAGCCCTGATCGTCGAAAGGCGAACACATGAGCTGAACCCGCCGCCGGCTTCCGTGCCCGCCGCGCGCGTTCAGCCGTGGTCGTCGAAAAGCGAACACGTGGGCTGAACGTGCCGGGGGCTTGCGTCCCGGCGGAGGCGCGTTCAGCCGTGGTCGTCGGAAAACGAACACGTGGGCTGAACGTGGTTGTGCCCAGCGCGTTGCGGCTCAGCCCGTGCCGGTCTCGTTCGCGACGAAGACGCAGCGCTTGCCGCCGCCGTAGGAGCCGTTGCCCGCAGGCAGGGCGCCGCCCTTGAGATAGACGTCGACACTTGCGCGGAAGCTCTTCTTGGCGGCCACGAGGTTTACCGCTCGCGTCGCGTAGACCGCCTGATCCTGTGGGGCGACGATGGCTGAGCCGAGCTGGAGGTTGCCCCCGACCGGGACGTAGCCGTTGGGCGGATCGCCCTCGTAGACCGTGCCGCCGATCGTGCCGATCGTGCCCGCTCGCTTGTTGTCCAGGTACACCGCCGCCTGCGTGCCGACCCCGTTCGTGTAGCACTTCCCGTAAATGCTGAACGGTCCCCGGCGCATGAGGCTGACGCGCGGCGCGGCCACGCCCGTCCCCTCAAAAGCGCGCACGTTCTTGGGCGCCGCCACGGTCATGTGCCGCGTGTGCTTGTTGGTCACGGCGTTCTTGGCGATGTGCTTCGCCTTCACCGAGTTGCGGGCGAGCTGGGAGCCCGCGTAGGCGCTGCCGCCCGCGATCACGAGGACCAACGCGAGGCCAGCGAGCAGCGTGCCCGGAGACGGAAGCTGGCGGCGAAGACCCCCCATAAGGTCCGCGCACCCTAACCGGTATGGCGCGGCGTGGCTAGTCCAGACCGAGCTGCGCGCGGATGAGACGCGTGACCTCGCCGCCGTCGGCGCGGCCCTTGGTCTCGCGCATCACGTAGCCGACGAGCGGTCCGATGGCCTTCATGTTGCCTTCGCGCACACGCTCCGCGGCCGCCGGATCCGACTCGATCGCGGCCGCCACGATGCCCTCGAGCTCGCTGGAGTCGGAGATCGAGGCGAGCCCCTCGCGCTCGACGATCGCGGCCGGTGAGCCGCCCTCGGCGACGAGCTTGCCCAGCACCTCGCGGCCGGCCTGGCTCGTGACCTGCTTGGCCTCCACCATCGCGACGAGCTCGGCGACGGCCTGCGGGGTCACGCGCGACTCGGAGGCGTGGACCTCGCCGTCCTCGCCCGCGGCCTCGCGCAGCCGCGCGGTGAGATCCCCCGTGATCCAGTTGGCGAGGCCGGTCGCGGTCGCCTTCGCATCAGCGCCCACGGCCGCCTCGAAGTAGTCGCCGAGCTCCGCGTCGTAGGCCAGCAGGCGCGCCTGCGCCTCGGGGATGCCCAGCTCGGACTGGTAGCGCTCGAGGCGCTGTGCGGGCAGCTCCGGCAGCTCGGCGCGCGCCTCGTCGAGCAGCTCCTTGCTCGGCGCCAGCGGCACCAGGTCGGGCTCGGGGAAGTAGCGGTAGTCGTGCGCGTACTCCTTCGAGCGCAGCGGCGTGAGCGAGCCCGTGCGCGGGTCGAAGTGGAGCGTCTCCTGCTCGATCCGCTCGCCGGCGCGCGCCAGCGCCACCTGTCGTTCGAGCTCCGCCTGGATACCGCGCTCGATGAAGCGGAAGGAGTTCATGTTCTTGAGCTCGGTCTTGGTGCCGAGCTCCTCGGAGCCCGTCGGGCGAATGGAGACGTTCGCGTCGCAGCGCAGGCTCCCCTCCTCCATGTTCACGTCGGAGGCGCCGATCGCCTTGATCGTCGAGCGCAGGAGCTGCAGCCACTCGCGCGCAGCGCCGGCGTCGCGCAGGTCCGGCTCGGTCACGATCTCCACGAGCGGCGTGCCACCGCGGTTGAAGTCCACGAGCGAAGCGTCCGAGCCGTGGATGCGACCCGACTCGCCGACGTGGATCAGCTTCGCCGCGTCCTCCTCGAGGTGCACGCGGTGGATGCGCACATCGCCGAGGCGCCCGTTGCGGGCCAGCGGGATGTCGTACTGGCTGATCTGGTACGCCTTCGGATTGTCGGGATAGAAGTAGTTCTTGCGGTGGAAGATCGACCGCGGGGCGATCTCACAGCCCAGCGCGAGCCCGATCTGGATGCCGTAGCGCACGGCCTGCTCGTTCAGCGTGGGCAGCGAGCCGGGATGCGCTAGGCAGACGGGACAGGTGTGCACGTTCGGCTCGTCGCCGAACGAGAGCTCGCAGCCGCAGAACATCTTCGTCCGCGTCCGCAGCTGGACGTGGATCTCGAGGCCGATGACCGCCTCGTAGCCGTCGAGGTTCATGCTCAGCCGTCACCTCCCCCGAAGCCCGCGGGGCGGGCGTCGAAGCCGATCGCCTGCTCGAGCGCGTAGGCGGCGTCGAGGAGCTTGGACTCCGTGAACGCCGGCGAGATCACCTGGATCCCGACCGGCAGCTCGGGGCCGCCACCGTCGGGCTGCGCGAGCCCGCCCGGGATCGAGATCGCGGGGATCCCGGCGAGCGGCGCGGGCACAGTGCAGTAGTCGTTCATGTACATCGCGAGCGGGTCGTCGGTCTTCGCGCCGAGCTCGAACGCGACGGTGGGCGTCGTCGGGGTGACGAGGAAGTCGAAGCGCTCGAACGCCGCCCGGAAGTCCTCGGCGATCTTGGTGCGCACGCGCTGCGCCTGGCCGTAGTAGGCCTCGTAGTAGCCCGAGGAGAGCGCGTAGGTGCCGAGCATGATGCGGCGCTTGACCTCGGCGCCGAAGCCGCGGTCCCGCGTGCGCTCGTACATCGCGGTGAGATCGCGTGCGTCCGGGTCGCGCATCCCGTAGCGCACGCCGTCGTAGCGCGCCAGGTTCGCCGACGCCTCGGCGGGCGCGAGCACGTAGTAGGCCGAGATCCCGTGCGGGGAGTGCGGCAGCTCGCACTCGTCGAGCTCGCCGCCCAGCTCCTCGATGCGCTGCAGCGTGCGCTCGAAGACCTCCTTGACGCCCGCCTCGATGCCCTCGGCCTCGGGGCCCAGCTCCCGCGGCACGCCGAAGCGCAGGCCGCGCAGATCCTCGCGCGAGGGCAGCTCCACCCCGCCCTCGATGCCGACCGAGGTGGAGTCGTACTCGTCGCGGCCCTGCAGCTCGCGCAGGAGCAGCGCCGCGTCGGTGACCGTGCGGGTCAGCGGCCCGCACTGATCGAGCGACGAGGCGAAGGCGATCATCCCGTAGCGGGAGATCGCGCCGTAGGTGGGCTTGAGGCCAACGATCCCGCAGAGGGCCGCGGGCTGGCGGATCGAGCCACCCGTGTCGGTGCCCAGCGCCCACGGGGCGAGGCCCGCGGCGACCGCCGCCGCGGAGCCGCCCGAGGACCCGCCAGGGACGCGGGTGCGGTCCCACGGGTTGAGCACGGGCCCATACGCCGAGTTCTCGTTGGAGGAGCCCATCGCGAACTCGTCCATGTTCGTCTTGCCGAGCAGCCGGGCACCCGCTTCGCTCGCGCGCCGCACGGCGGTCGCGGTGTAGGGCGGCTCGTACCCCTCGAGGATGCGCGAGCCGGCGGTGGTCGCGATCCCCTCCGTGCAGAAGATGTCCTTGACGGCGAGCGGCAGCCCCGCGAGCGGGCCGCCGGTCACGTCGGCGTCAGCGCCCGGCTCCGCGCGCCACAGGTAGGCGTTGAGCTCGTCCGGCACGGCGGCGTACGCGTCGAAGAGCTCGTCGCTCGTGAGCTCGCCCGCGGCGATCTGGCGCAGCGCCTCGGCGGCGCTGAGTTCGATGAGTTCCCGACGGCTCACGCGCTTGGCGACGGGACCCGGAAGGCGCCTTCGTACGGATCGGGGGCGGGCTCGAGAGCGCGCTCGCGCGGGAGGCTGGGACGCGGCTCGTCCGGGCGCAGCACGTTCTCCAGCGCCACGACGTGCGAGGTCGGCTCGACGTCGCTGAGATCCAGCGACGCGATCCGGTCGACGTGCTCGAGGATCCCCGAGAGCTCCGTTTGCATCCGCTCGAGCTCCTCTTCGGAGAGCTCGAGACGCGCGAGGCGCGCCACGTGAACTACCTGCTCGCGATCGATCACGGGGCCTGATTCTATGGACGCGCCCGCGGCTGCGGCGAGCGGGCCGCCGGGCGGGTTAGGATCGCGGCGCAATGACGGGGGCCGCCGCCGAGCGTTTCGTCGTTTTGAGCTTGCGACTTCTGGCCGCGAGCTTCGCGGTGGTCGGGCTGCTCTTCATCGTCACGCCCGACGGCGTGCTCGGGACGCTCGACGACGTCGGCAAGTGGTTCGGCGACTTCACGCCGGCGCCCGCGACGGCCGAGCAGCTGTGGCTCGCCCTCGGCTTCGCCTACATGACGGTGATCACCGGCATCTGCGTGCTGGCGCAGACCGATGTGGCGCGCTACCGGCCGCTTCTCCTGGTGCTTGCCGCGGGCAAGGCGGCGAGTTCGCTCGCTGCCCTTGGGTTCTTCATCTTCGACGCGGACGTCTTCGCCTACCTCTTGAACTTCCTCGTGGACGGGGCGCTCGTCGCGGTCACGCTCGTGCTCTGGTCGGTCGCGGGCCGGGTCGGCGCGCCCGCCGCCCCGTCTTGAAGGCGCGCGCCGGGGCTTAGCGCCGCCGAGCTGCGCACGCTGCGGGCATTCGCCGAGGCGATGATCCCCGGCGTCGCAGGCCTCCCGCGCGCGGCCGGGCCGGACGACGGCGATCCAGACGCGGTCGACGTCGCCGCCGCGCTCCAGCGCTACCTCGGCTCCTTGCCGCGCCGTCGCGTCGCGATGGTGCGCCTCGCCCTGCGGGCGTTCGAGTGGGCGCCGTTTCCCTGGCGCTTCTCGCGCGCGAGCCTGGAGGCTCGCCAGGACTTCCTGCGCCAGATGGACGCGTCGGACTCCTGGCTTCGGCAGGACCTCCTGCTCCTCCTCAAGGTGCTTCACGGGATCGGCTACGCCAACGACCCGCGCGTGCCGGCCGCGCTCGGCACGGAGGTGGCGTGCGCCGTCGACGGTCCGGAACCCCCCGCGCCGGAAGGCGAGGCGCCCCTCGGCGACCTGCAGCCGGCCGCCGACGGCGAGGACTGTGACGTCGTGATCGTCGGCTCGGGCGCGGGCGGCGCGGTGGCCGCGACCGTGCTCGCCGAAGCCGGCCTCGACGTGCTCGTACTCGAGGCGGGCCCTTACGTCGACAGGCGCAGCTACCCCGATGAGCCGCTCGCCGCGATCACCCAGCTCTACCGCGACGGGGGGCTCACGATCGCCGAAGGCCTGCCGGCGATCCCCACGCCCGTGGGCCGGGCGGTCGGTGGTACGACGGTCATCAACTCCGGGACGTGCTTCCGCGCGCCGCGGGGCGTGCTCGAGCGCTGGCGCGAGGAGGCGGGGATCGAGTGGATCACCGCGATGGACGCCGACTACGCGGCGGCCGAAGAGCTCTTGCACGTCGCGCCGGTCGACCCCGAGCGCATGGGCCGAAACGGCCAGCTGCTCATGGAGGGCGCGCAGGAGCTCGGCGTGGCGCACCGCCCGCTCTCGCGCAACGCGGGACGCTGCGTGCAGTGCAGCTCGTGCCCCCTGGGCTGCCGGCTCGACGCGAAGCGGGCCGTGCACGTCTCGTATCTGCCTCGCGCGGTGGCGGCGGGCGCGCGCGTGCGGGCCGGCGTCGAGGCGCGGCGGATCCTCTTCGAGGGCAAGCGGGCGATCGGCGTGGAGTGCTCCGCCGGCATGGAGGACCCCGCGGCGCCCCGGCCGCGCCGCTACAACGTGCGTGCTCGCAAGGCCGTGATCGTGGCGGGCGGCGCGTTCGGCACCCCCGAGCTGCTGATGCGCTCCGGCGTGCGCTCGCGCAGCGGCGAGCTCGGGCGCAACCTGCGCATTCACCCGGCGTGCTGGGTGGGCGCGCGCTTCGACGAGGAGGTGCGCGGTTGGGAGGGCGTCATGCAGAGCTACGCCGTGACCGAGTGGGAGCGCTACGGGCTCCTGCTGGAGGCGACGTTCACCCCGCTTGCCTTCGGAGGTCAGTGGCTGCCCGGAACGGGCGCGGCCTACGAGCGTCGCCTCGCCGATTACGGGCACGTGGCCTCGACCGGCGTCCATCTCTCCGACCGCTCGCGCGGGCGGGTAGGCCTCGCCGGCGACGGCTCGCTGCGCATCACGTACCGGCTCACGCGCGACGACGCCGCGCGCCTGGCCTTCGGGATCGCGCGCGCCGCCGAGCTCTTCTACGCGGCGGGCGCGCGCGAGGTGTATCCGCAGATCGGCGGCCTGCCGGTGGTCTCGCGCAACGGGATCCCCGAGCTCGACGCCTCTCCCCCACCCGCGAGGCGCCTGCGGCTCGAGGCGTTCCACCCGCTCGGCACCGCGCGCATGGACGCCGATCCCGCGCGCGGCGTCGTCGACACCGACGGGGCGGTCCACGGCTACGAGGGCCTGCTCGTCGCCGACGGCAGCCTGTTTCCGAGCTCGATCGGGGTCAACCCGATGATGACGATCATCGCGATGGCGGCGAACGTCGCCCGTCAGCTCGCCGAGCGCTGAGCCGAACCTGACGCCGAACGCGAAGCGGCCGCCCGAGGGCGGCCGCCTGCGAACGCGTTGTTTGGATTGGGCGCTCTAGGCCGACGGCGGCGCGCTCGACGGCGGGTTGCCGCCACCACCGACGTTGTCGCGCTGCGCGGAGAACGAGGTGCCCTCTTCCTGCATCGCCTGCCAACCCCCATAGGCGATGCCCGCTGACGCGATCAGACCCAGCCACACGCCGATGCTGCGCCCGATGTCGACGCCGAAGTCCTCGGCGTTGTCGAGCCCCGGCGGATCGATGATCCGGTAGAGGACCAGCACCGTCGCGAGGATGCCGAGTCCCGCCACCAGAGCGCTCATCGCGACGGGCATGTTCGCCTGCGATTGCGTCGCGCTCATCAGAACCAGCCCGATCGCTGCCAGGGCGGCCACGAAGAGCACGATGTCGATGAACGAGAAGACCTCCCAGGCGTTGCCGCCCGCGGAGACCTCGAACCCGCCAGCGTCCGCGCTGACGTTGAACCAGTCGAAGATGAACATGATGAGCAGCAGGGCGATGCCGGCCGCACCAGCGATCTTTTCGCCGGTTCGAAGGTTTTCCATGCGGAACTCTCCCTCCTCGGGGTTGTACTGACCGGTTACTCGGTCTTCTCGAAAGACCCTATACGGGGCGTTACGTGGAATACCTGCGCCCGGCGGCGAGCAGGGTGTTGCGCAGGAGCATCGCGATCGTCATCGGGCCGACGCCGCCGGGCACCGGCGTGATCGCGGCCGCGCGCTCGCTGGCCGGCTCGTAGTCCACGTCCCCGACGAGCCCGTCGTCTGTGCGGTTGATGCCCACGTCGATCACCGTGGCGCCGGGCTTGACCCAGTCGCCCTTGACCATGCGCGGCCTCCCCACCGCCGCGATCAGGATGTCGGCCTCACGGCAGACGGCGGGCAGATCGGCAGTGCGCGAGTGACAGATCGTGACCGTCGCGTTCGCGTTGAGAAGCAGCGCGCCGAGCGGACGGCCAACCAGGATCGAGCGCCCGACGATCACGGCGCGCTTGCCCTCGACGTCCGTGCCCGCGACGCGCAGGAGCTCCATCACTCCCTGGGGGGTGCAGGGCACGAGCCCTGGGCGCCCCTGAGCGAGTAGGCCCGCGCTCGTCGCGGTGAGGCCGTCCACGTCCTTTTCGGGCGGGATCGCGGCGATCACCTCGTCCGGGTCGATCTGGTCCGGGACGGGCATCTGCACGAGGATCCCGTCGACCGTGTCGTCCTCCCCGAGCCCACGGACGAGGTCGAGCAGCTCGTCCTGCGGCGTCGCCTCGCCGAGATGGTGGTGGATCGAGCGGATGCCCACCTCCTCGCAGGCGCGGATCTTGTTGCCCACGTATACATGCGAGGCCGGGTCCTCCCCCACCAGCACGGTCGCGAGCCCCGGGGTCTGCCCGGTCTCGGCGCGGAAGGCCTCCACCTCCTGCGCCACCGCGGCGCGCACGTCGGCGGCGACCGCTTTGCCGTCGATGACCTTGGCCACGGGCGCTACGAGACCTTCTTGAGCGGTGCGTAATCGGCCATCAGCTTGCGCTCGCCCTCGCCGCCGCGGAAGCGCACGATGATGACGTTGTCGGCCTCGACGCCGGTGACGACACCCTCGCCGAAGGAAGCGTGCACGACGTCGTCGCCCACCTGGAACGCGACCCCGGGCGCCTTGGGCTGCTTGCGCGGCGGCGGTTGGATCCCGCCGCCCGAGCGCATCCAGGTGTCCGCTCCCTCGCGGGCGCTGCGCCAACCGGTGCGCGAGGTGGCGTCGTGGTGGTTGACGAGCTCCTCGGGGATCTCGCCGAGAAACCGTGAGGGCATGTTCCAGCCGCCGGAACCGTGGACCATGCGCCGGCGCGCGCAGGTCATGTAGAGGCGCTTCTGGGCGCGCGTGATGCCGACGTAACAGAGGCGGCGCTCCTCGTCGAGGTTGCCCTCCTCGACCGAGCGCGAGTGCGGGAAGAGCCCCTCCTCGCAGCCGATCATGAAGACCACCGGGAACTCGAGGCCCTTGGCGTTGTGGAGGGTCATCAGGGTGATCAGGCTCTCGTCGTCGCGCATCGAGTCCTGGTCGGTGTAGAGCGAGATGCGCGCGAGGAACTCCTCGAGCGGCGTCTGCTCCTGATCGCCCTCGACGGCGCGGTTCGCGTCGAACTCCTCGGCGACGCCGATCAGCTCCTGGAGGTTCTCCACCCGGCCCTCCGCCTCGAGGGTCCGTTCGGCCTCGAGCGCCTCGATGTAGCCGGTGTCGTGAAGCACCGCCTCCAGGATGCGCGCCACCGAGTCGCCCTCGGCGCGCTCGCGCAGGCCGGCCATGATCGCCGCGAAGCGCGAGACCGCCTTGACCGCCGCAGCGCCAAGCGACGGCACCTGCTCGGGCCGGGCCATCACGTCCCAGACGTCCTCGCCGGTGGTGTTGGCGTGCGAGAGGATGCGCGCCTGCGTCTGCTGGCCGATCCCGCGCCGCGGCGAGTTGACGACGCGCGCGAACGACATCGCGTCCGCGGGGTTGGCGAGCAGCGAGAGGTAGGCGATCGCGTCCTTGATCTCGGCGCGGTCGTAGAACTTGGTCCCGCCGATCACCTGGTAAGGCACCTCGTAGCGCACGAGCGTGTCCTCCAGCACGCGGCTCTGCGCGTTCATCCGGTAGAAGACAGCGATCTCCTCGCGGGAGAAGCCCTCGTCGGAGATCAGCCGCTCGATCTCGCCAGCGACGTAGCGCGCCTCGGCGTGCTCGTCGTCGAGCTCGGCGATCGTCACCGGGTCGCCGCGGCCCGCGTCGGTCCACAGGTGCTTGGGCTTCTGCTCGCGGTTGTTGGCGATCAGCGCGTTCGCCGCGTCGAGCACCGTGCCGGTCGAGCGGTAGTTCTGCTCGAGCTTGATGACCTCGGCGCCCTCGAAGTCGCGCTCGAACTCAAGGATGTTGCGCACGTCGGCGCTTCTGAAGCTGTAGATCGACTGCGCGTCGTCGCCGACGACCGTCAGGTTGCGCTCCTCCCCCGCCAGCAGCTGCAGGAGGCGGTACTGCGCGCGGTTGGTGTCCTGATACTCGTCCACCAGGATCCAGCGGAACTGGCGGCGGTAGCGCTCACGCACGTCCTCGAAGAGCTCCATGAGGTTGACCGTGCGGACGAGCAGGTCGTCGAAGTCCATCGCGCTCGCGGCGACCATGCGGCGCTCGTACAGCTCGTAGACGTCGGCGACGTTCTCCTCGAAGAACGAGCCCTGGCGCTCGCGGAAGTCGGTCGCGTCGATGAGCTGGTTCTTCGCGGCGGAGATCTGCGCCCGGACGGCGCGCGGGGTGAAGCGCTTGGGATCGATGTCCGCGTCGGCCATGCAGCGCTTGACCATGCGCAGCGAGTCCGACTCGTCGTAGATCGTGAAGGAGCGCTTGTAGCCGAGCCGTTCGGCGTTGGCGCGCAGGATCCGCGCGCAGGCCGAATGGAACGTCATCACCCACATCAGCCGCGAGACGCCGCCGACGAGCTCCTCCACGCGGGAGCGCATCTCGGCGGCGGCCTTGTTCGTGAAGGTGATCGCGAGGATCTCCGAAGGCTTGGCCATGCCGGTCGCCACCAGGTACGCGATCCGGCGGGTCAGCACGCGCGTCTTGCCCGAGCCGGCTCCGGCGATCACGAGGAGCGGCCCGCCGCCGTGCTCGACCGCCTTGCGCTGGGGCGGGTTGAGGTCGGCCAGCAGGCGCTCGATCGCGTCGGCGCCCGGGGTGAGAGCGGCACCGTAAGAGGCCTCGGTGGTCACTCAACCGAGGATAGATGGGCGAGCGGCGCCCGGAAGCGGCTTCGGGTCAGCCGCCCGCGCTCGAAGGGCCGCGCTTGCGCTCGAGCTCGATGACCTGTGCCTCGGTGGGCTGGCCGTCGAGCTCGGCGAGCCTGCGCTCCGCCGCGGCGAGACGCTCGGAGAGCGCCTTGATCGCGTCGGCGACCGGATCCGGGAGGTGGATCCAGTCCGCGTCCGGGCCCTCCACCCGCCGGCCCTCCACCCGCACGGGGTGGCCCGGGTTGCCGACGACGGTGGAGTTCGGCGGCACGTCCTTGATGACGACTGTGTTCGCGCCGATCTTCGCGCCGTGGCCCACGGTGATCGGGCCCAGCAGCTTGGCGCCGGAGCCGATCGTCACGTCGTCCTGGACGGTCGGGTGGCGCTTGCCCTGCGCGAAGCCTGTGCCGCCCAGGGTGACCCCCTGGTACAGCGTCACGCGCTCGCCGATCTCCGCGGTCTCGCCGATGACGACGCCGGAGCCGTGGTCGATGAAGAACTCGCTGCCGATCTTGGCCGCCGGGTGGATCTCGATGCCGGTCACCGAGCGGCTCACGAAGGCGATGAAGCGCGGCAGGAGCGGCGCCCCGGCCTCCCAGAGCGCGTGCGCGATCCGGTGGGCGAGCAGTGCCTGCACCCCGGGCCAGCTCGCGAGGATCTCGAAGGTCCCCACACCCTGCGCCGCGGGGTCGCGCTCGCGCGCCGCGGCGACATCGCAGCGGACCTCCTTGATCACGTTCCTGAGCGTCCCAACGCCGATCATCGGCACCTACTCCCCGAAGAATGGCAACGACATGTAGCGGTCCCCGCCGTCGGGCGCGATCGTGACAACGCGCTTGCCGCGCAGCTCGGGGCGGCGCGCGACGTCCAGCGCGGCGGCGATCGCGGCGCCCGCCGAAATTCCCACCATCAGGCCTTCCTTGTGGGCGACCTCGTGCGCCATCTCGAGCGCGACCTCGTCGTCCATCGGGATTACCTCGTCGATCACGCTGCGGTCGAGGACATCCGGGATGAACCCCGCCCCGATGCCCTGGATCTTGTGCGGGCCCGGCAGGCAGCCGGAGAGCACGGCCGAGGTCGCGGGCTCGACGGCGATGCAAAGCGCTTCGGGGCGGCGCTCCTTGAGGACCTGGCCCACGCCGGTGATCGTGCCGCCCGTGCCGACGCCACAGACGAACGCGTCGATCTCCCCGTCGAGGTCGCGCCAGATCTCCTCCGCCGTCGTGCGCCGGTGGATCTCGGGGTTCGCGGGGTTCGAGAACTGCTGCGGCATGAACGCCCCGTGCTCGGCCACGATCTTGTTCGCCGCGTCGATCGCCTCCCCCATGCCGCCCATCGAGGGCGTCTCGAGCACCTCCGCCCCGTAGGCCCGCAGCAGCTTCGTGCGCTCGCGGCTCATGCCCTCGGGCATGGTGAGCGTGAGCTCGTAGCCGCGAGCCGCGCAGACCATCGCCAGCGCGATCCCGGTGTTGCCGCTCGTCGGCTCCACGATCGTGCTCTCGCCGGGCGCGATGCGCCCCTCACGCTCGGCCGCGTCGATCATCGCGACCCCGATGCGGTCCTTCACCGAGCCGCCGGGATTCATGTACTCGAGCTTCGCGTAGACCGTCGCCCCGTCCTCCGGGGAGAGCCGGCGCAGCTCGACGAGCGGTGTATCGCCGATCGCTTCGGAGACCTCGCTGGCGAGGCGGCTGGCGGTAGCGGGGGTGACGTCCATGAAAGGCCTCTCAGATGTAGTACATGCCGGCGCCGGCCTCCTGGGCCTCGCGCCTGGCGATGTCGGCGATCGTCGTCGAGCTGAACACCGCGCGCAGTGCCTCCACGCCCTCTTCCCAGATGCCGCCGGCCTCCTTGCCCTCCTCGCCGACCTTGCCGTCGAGAGCCTGGACGACCTCCAGTACGGTGATCTCCTCTGCCGGCCGCGCGAGGGTGTAGCCGCCCTTCACGCCGCGCTGGCTGCCCAGCAGGCCAGCCCGGCGCAGCGTGGAGAAGAGCTGCTCCAGGAACTGGACCGGCATACTGCGGCGCTCCGCGATCTGGGCGATGGGCACGGGATCGGGACCCGACAGGGCGAGCTCCGCCATCGCGAGCACCGCGTAGCGCGATTTGGACGTCACCGAAATCACATGAGCTGTTCTACAGGAAAAAAGGGCGCACTAAGCGAAGCGACCGCACCCATGACAGGGGCCGCGCAGCTAGGATGGGTCCGAGTCGGCGCCGTAAGTGCGCCGTCGGTCGTTACGGGGCCGTTCCCCGTGCCGAGCGAGGGGGCAGAGGAAAACCGTGAGTGAGGATCGTCGTTGCCTTGTCGTCGATGGCCACCCCGTGGTCCGGCTCGGCGTTCGTGAGCTGCTGAGCGGCCGCTTCGAGGTCGAGGAGGCGGCGGACTGGCGCGCCGCGCTGCAGGCGCACACGCAGACCGGCGGCTTCGACGTGGCGATCGTCGAGCTCGAGCGCGGGCCCGACGGCGCCGAGTCGGTGAGCGGCACGAGCGTGATCCGCGCGCTGCGCAAGGCCATGCCGGGCACGGGCATCGTCGCCCACGCGCGCCGGCCGGAGCGGCACGCGGCCCGCGAGGCGCTCGCCGCGGGCGCCCTTGCGTTCGTCGCGAAGAGCTCGCCTCCCGAGGCGCTGAGCCGCGCCGTCGAGGCCGCCGCGGGCGCGGAACGCTTCGTCGACCCCGCCGCCAACGGCAAACGGCCCGCGGCGCTCACCAAGCGCCAGCGGGAGATCCTGCAGCTGCTCGCCGACGGCCTCTCCACCACCGAGATCGCACATCGCCTCGGGCTCAGCATCGAGACCGTGCGCACCCACACGAAGGGCCTCCTCGCCCGCCTGGGGGCACGCGATCGGGCCCACGCCGTCGCGCTTGGGATGCGCCTCGGCGTGATCGAGTAGCCGCGCCTGCGCGCGGGCTAGATCCAGCCCTTGTCGCGCGCGATCAGGACTGCCTGCGCGCGATCGACGGCGCCGATCTTGCGGTACACGTTGTGCAGGTGCGTGCGGACGGTGCTCACCGAGAGCCCCAGCTCCTGCGCGATCTGTTTGTAGACCTTGCCTTCGGCGAGCCCGCGCAGCGCGTCGATCTCGCGCCGGGAGAGCGGACAGGGCTCGCTCACCCGCCGGCGGCCCTCGTTCACCTGCGGGAACTCGAAGAGCAGCGCCCGCAGATCGGCCTCGCTGAGCCCGAGCCGCGCCGCTGTCTCGCGTAGCGCCTGGACGGGCGCGCGGCGGCCGGCGGCGTGGTGCACGACGAGGTCGGCGAGGCGCACCGCCCCCGCCATGCCGTCTGCGCGCGGAGAGTGGTGGCGCTCGACCGCGGCGGCGATCGGCGCCGGCAGGCCCCAGCGCCTGATCAGCACGGCGCCAACCAGGGCGTGGTCGATCCCGTACTCGCGGCGCTCGCGGCGCGCGCGCTCGTCTGGCGGCTCGTCGCCGTTGACGGGCTCGGCCAGCTCGCGGCCATAGAGCTCGCCGAGGACGAGCCGGCCCACGTCGTGCAGAAGAGCCGCTACGGCGAGCGCATCGAGGTCATCGAGCTGCGCCCGCTCGCCGACCTGCTCGCTCGCGATGCGCACCGCGACGGCATGCCTGCGGAAGCGCTCGAAGCGCTCGGCCCCGACGCCGAGCACGTCGTAGGTGCTCGCGCGCTCGGCCAGCGCGGCGACCCGTTCGGGCGAGAGCTCCTCGACAGCCTGCTGCACACCAGCCGTGCGAGCACTCGGCCCATCGCCGTTGTTCGCGGCCTTGAGCACCGCGATCGCGAGGCCGGCGTCGGCCTCGATCGCCTGCGCGATGTCCGCGGACGAGGGCGCCTCCTCGCGCACAAGCTCGAGGACGCGCGTACGCGCCTCGCCCAGTACGGGAAGGCTGGAAACGATCTCGAAAGCTGCCGCCAATCGCCTCCCCCCGGCGCCCGATGGGCGCCCGGCAGGCGGCCCCGGTGGGGATGGCTGGGCTTTCATTGTCTCTTGCATGGGGAGAGTAGGCGACGGCGTGGACGTACGTGCCGTCCCTCCCTATGTCGGCAAGCGGGCGCCCGGCGTTTAATCGAGGACCGCGTCGACGCGCTCGAGCGTGCGCTCGCGGCCGAGGGCCGCAACCGAGTCGAAGATCCCCGGCGAGACCGTGGTTCCGGTGATCGCCACGCGCAGCGGCTGGTAGACCGCCTTCGGCTTGAGCTCGCGCTCCTCGACGTACGCCGTGAGGCGCTCCTCGAGCGTCGCCGCGTCGAAGGGATCAACCTCGGCGAGCACTGGGCGCAGGCCACGCAGGTTCTCCAGGTGCTCGGCCTTGAGGAACTTCCGCCGCGCCTTCTCGTCGTCGACGGGCGGCTCGAACAGAAAGCGGATCAGAGGCCAGACCTCGGCGAGCGTCTGCGCCTTGTCCTGCGCGATCGCGCAGGCCGCGCGCAGCCTGTCGCGCTCGACCGCGACGCCCTCGGCGGCCAAGTGCGCGGCGACGGCGTCGGTGTACTCGTCGAGCGGCAGCTCGCGCATGAAGCGGCCGTTCATCCAGCGCAGCTTGCGCTCGTCGAACACGGCAGCGGCCCGCCCGACGCGCTCGATGCGAAAGCGCTCGATGAGCTCGTCGGTGTCCATCAAGGTCGTGTCGTCCTCGGTTCCCCAGCCGAGCAGCGCGAGGTAGTTGCGCACGGCGGCGGGCAGGTAGCCGTCGTCGCGCAACTCCTGCACGGACGCCGCGCCGTGGCGCTTGGAGAGCTTCTTGCCGTCGGGGCCGTGCAGCAGCGGAAGGTGCGCGTAACGCGGCAGATCCGCGCCGAGGGCCTCCAACACGAGCACCTGCTTGGGCGTGTTGGAGAGATGGTCGTCGCCGCGCACGACGTCGGTGATCCCCATCTCGGCGTCGTCGACGGCGACCGCCAGGTTGTAGAGCGGCGTGCCGTCCCCGCGGGCGATCACGAAGTCGTCCTGGGCTGCGTTGGGGAAAGCGACGCGGCCGCGGATCACGTCCTCGACCACGGTCTCGCCGTCGTCGGGGACGCGCAGCCGGATCGCCGCGCCCTCCTCGTCGCGCGGCGTGCCGCGGTAGCCGCGGTTGCCGTGCTCGGCCTTCCAGGCGCGCACGTCCTCAGCCGTCGCCGGGTCGCGGTAGGCGACGCCCGCCTGGAGCAGACGCTCGATCGCGGCCTTGTGGCGATCGCGGCGCTCGAACTGGCTGTGCGGGCCCTCGTCCCAGTCCAGCTCCAGCCACCGCAGCGCGTCCAGGATCTGCTCGACGTTCTCCGGGGTAGAGCGCTCACGGTCGGTGTCCTCGAGGCGCAGCACGAAGACGCCGCCGCTCCCCCGTGCCATCAACCAGTTGTAGAGAGCGGTCCGCGCGCCGCCGATGTGCAGCACGCCGGTCGGCGAGGGCGCGAAACGCACGCGCACGGTGTCGTTCGAAGCGGTTGACATCGCGGGTGAATCTATCCACCGCGTTCCCGGCGCCCGCCCGCGGGTGCCGCGCCATGCCTTGGCTAAGCTGCCCGGCTCAATGCTGATCGGTGCACACGTGTCGACCGCCGGCGGCCTGCCGAAGGCCGTTGAGCGCGGGATTGAAACGGCCTCTGAGGCCATCCAGATCTTCTCGCAGAGCCCGCGGATGTGGCGGCCGACCAACCACAAGCCGAGCGACTTCGAGGGCTTTCGCACCGCGTTCGCCGAGTCGCCGCTCGAGGCCGTCGTGATCCACGCGGTCTACCTGATCAACTGCGCCTCGAAGGAGCCCGACATCCGCGAGAAGTCGATCGCCGCGCTCACCAACTCGCTGCGCGTCGGCGACAACATCAACGCGAACGGCGTCGTGTTGCACGCGGGCGCGCGCAAGGGCGAGCCGCACGACGCTTCGATGAAGCGCGCGGGCGAGGCGATCCGCGAGGCGCTCGCCGAGAGCGAGTCGACGCCGATCCTGCTCGAGAACACGGCCGGCACCAACGGGCCCCTGGGCCAGAACTTCGACGAGCTCGCGGAGCTGATCGAGCTCGCCGGCGGGGACGGCCGGCTGGGCGTCTGCCTCGACTCCTGCCACCTCTTCGCGTGGGGCTTCGACATCCGTACGCCGGAGGGGCTCGCGGAGGTCGTGGACGAGTTCGACGCGAAGGTCGGCCTCGACCGGCTGCGCTGCCTGCACCTCAACGACTCAAAGATCCCGTTCGGCGGCAAGCGGGACCAGCATGCCAACCTCGGCGAGGGCGAGATGGGCGACGAGGTGCTTTCGATTTTCCTCTCCGAGCCGCGCTTCGAGGACCTCCCCACCCTCATCGAGACGCCGGGCCCCGAGGGCAAGGGCGCCGATCGCGCCGAAGTGAACCGCGCGAAGAAGCTCCGTGAGCGCGGGCTGAAGGCTCGGAAGGGCAGCTGAGGCAATAGTCGCCGGTTGGGCGGCGCGAGCGTTTGTGGTCGCGCTCGGGCGCGACAGAGACTCGCGTGGCACCGATTCGCTCGCCCCTATCGCGCGTAGTCGCCCCACACATGCCGGCGGGCGTGTTCGGATCGGCGTGCGGCCGGGGCCTCGGAACTGGCGACTGGCGACTGGCGACCTGTTTAGCCCAGTGCGTTGCGTAGATCGAACGCCCTGATGCCCTCGGGCCCCTCGTCCGTGCAGTCGAAGAACCTCGGATTCACGCACTCATACGCGGCGCCCGAGCCCTCGTAGCAGGGCTCCACGCGGAACTGGCATTGCGGGAGCGGCCGGCCGGTCATCTTGATGCCGCCGAAGCCGCCGCTGTGCTCGGCGAGCTCGAACGCGTCCACGTCGATCTCGGCCCGGAAGACCTTGCGCACGCAGCCCATGTAGCGGTTGCCCGTGAGGTGGTCCTCGTAGGAGTAGAGGTTGGGGCAGCGCATTTCGATGCACCCGCGCACCTCCACGACCTTGTCGCAGAACGTCCGGCAGCTGCGGCACTCGCCATGCCGGACACCTTCGCCGCTGCGCTGGTCTAGCGCCATTGCTGAAGTCTAAGCGGAGAGGGCCTCAGGCGGCGAGCGCCTTCGGACCCAGCAGGTGGTCGAGTTCGGCGCGAAGCCCCGGCGTGACGTCGACGCGGTACTCCTCGCCGAAGCGCAGCTTCCGCAAGCCCTGCCGCGTGATCATCTCGAGCAACACCTCGGCGTTGCCGGGGTGGCTCTCGAAGAGGTGCTTGAGCTCGTCGATGAGCTCGGCGTGCCAGCGCGCTGCGTCGACCCGCAGCACGAGCGGCTCGCGGCCGGCTCGCCTGGCGGCCTCCGCGCGCGCCTGCGCGAGCTCGTCCTCGTCGGGCTCGAACGGCTCGGCGTCCTGCACGACGATGCTCGTGTCGCCCCGGCCCTTGTGGTCGACGCGGCCACGGACGGTGACCACCTTGTCGACCTCGATCGCCTGCGCCGCCTCGCTCGCGGCGTCGCGCACGAAGAGCTCGATCTGGCCCTCCAGGTCGTCGAGCCGGGCGAACATCACGAAGGCGCCGCTGCGCGTGCGCACCTTCTTTGCCTCGGCGACGATCCCGCCGACCGTCACCCACGAGCCGTCCTGCTTGCCGGCGGCCTCGCGCAGCGAGCAGTCCACGCGGGCGCGCAGCGCGTCGCGCACCTCGGTGAGCGGATGCGAGGAGAGGAACGTGCCGAGCGTCTCCTTCTCGAGCGCCAGCAGCTCGCGCTGCTCGAACTCCTCGCTCGGCACCGGCGGGCGCTGGCTCGCGAACGGCGTCGACTCGCTCTGCGCGTCGCCGCCCAGATCGAAGATCGAGGACTGCCCGCGCAGCGCGTCCTCCTGCGCCTTCTGCCCGCTCGCCTGCGCTTGCGGCAGCACCTCGAGCATCCCCTTGCGGGTGTCGCCGGTCGAGTCGAGCGCGCCGCACTTGATCAGGCACTCGATCGCGCGCTTGTTGACGGCGCGCGCGTCAACGCGGTCGCAGAAGTCCCAGATCGACTCGAAGGGGCCGCCGGACTCGCGCGTCGCGAGGATCGCCTCGACGGCCTGGTAGCCCACGTTCTTGACGGCGTCGAGCCCGAAGCGGATCGAGTTGCCCGTGACCACGAAGTCGTGGTCGGAAGAGTTGACGTCGGGCGGCAGCACCTCGATCCCCATCTCGGCGCACCGGTTGACGAAGAACGGGACCTTGTCCTTCGTCGACATCACCGACGAGATCACCGCGGCCATGTACTCGGCGGGGTAGTTCGCCTTGAGGTAGGCGGTGCGGTAGGAAATCAGCGCGTAACAGGCGGCGTGCGACTTGTTGAAGGAGTAGTCCGCCGCCGCGGTCATCAGCGACCAGAGGTCGTCCGCGACGCGGCGATCCGTTCCCGAGGCCGCGCAGCCCTCCAGGAACTTGTCCTTCATGGTCGCCATCAGGTCGCGCTTCTTCTTGCCGACCGCCTTGCGGAGATCGTCCGCCTCCGCCGGCGAGAAGCCCGCGATCCGCTTGGAGATCTCCATGAGCTGCTCCTGGTAGATGACGCAGCCGTAGGTCTCCTCGGTGATCGGGCGCAGGCGCTCGTCGGGGTAGGTCACCGACGAGGGGTCGCGCTTGCCCCGGGCGTAGTCGGGGATGAAGCGCATGGCGCCGGGGCGATAGAGGGCGCCGATCGCGACGATGTCGTTGAACTCGGTCGGCCGGATCTGGCGCAGCGCCTGCTGCATGCCCTCGGATTCGAGCTGGAAGACGCCGATCGAGTCGCCGCGCGAGAGCATCTCGTAGGTCTTCGGATCGTCGAGGGGGATCTTGTCGATGTCGATCTCGACCCCGCGCGAGCGCCGGATGATGTCGATCGCATCCTCGATGACGTCGAGGTTGCGCAGGCCCAGGAAGTCCATCTTCAGCAGGCCGATCTCCTCGATCGGGCCCATGGAGTACTGGGTCACGATCTTGAACTGGCGCTCGAGCTTGCCGTTGCTGTTGCGCTCGCCGGGCGCGCCCCGGTCCTCGGCGAGCTGCAGCGGGACGATCTCGTCGAGCGGGCGGTCCGCGATCACCACGGCGGCGGCGTGGATCGAGTTGTTGCGGACCTTGCCCTCGAGCCCCTTGGCGACCTCGACGATCTTCGCCGCGTTCGGGTCGGAGTCGACCGCCTGGCGCAGCTCCTCCCCGGGCTTCAGGCACTCGTCGAAGCTCGGGCTGCGGCCCATGATCGGCTCGGGGATCAGCTTCGCCAGGCGGTCACCCGTGCCGTAGTCGAAGCCGAGCACGCGAGCGGCGTCGCGGGTGGCGGCGCGCGGCGCCATCTTGCCGAAGGTGATGATCTGCGCCACCGACTCACGGCCGTACTTCTCCTGTACGTAGCGCATCACGCGCTCACGGCCGCGCACCGAGAAGTCGATGTCGATGTCCGGCATGGACTTACGCGCGGGGTTGAGGAAGCGCTCGAAGAGGAGCTCGTTGCCGAGCGGATCGAGCTCGGTGATGTTGAGCGCGTAAGCCACGATCGAGCCGGCGGCCGAGCCGCGTCCCGGGCCCACCGCGATGCCGTTCTCCTTCGCGTACTTGACGAAGTCCCAGACGATCAGGAAGTACGAGTCGAAGCCCATCTCGCCGATCACGCCGAGCTCGAAGTCGAGACGCTCCAGCGCGCGCGCCGGGATCGGATCGCCGTAGCGCCGCTTGAGCCCCTCGAGCGCGAGGCGGCGGAGCATGTCCTTGGGCTCCTCCCCATCGGGGGTCGGGAAGCGCGGCAGCAGGAGCTTGCCGAGCTCGATCTCGGTCGAGCAGCGCTCGGCGATCTCGATCGTCATCGGGACCGCCTCGGGCCAGGGCGCGAACGCCTCGACCATCTCGTCGTAGCTCTTCAAATAGAACTCGTTGGTGTCGAAGCGCAGCTTCGGCTGCTCGAGGGTCGACTTGGTCTGCACGCACAGCAGCGCGGCGTGGTGGTCGTAGTCCTCGCGGCGCAGGTAGTGCACGTCGCCGGTCGCGACGAGCGGGCGGCCGACCTCGCGGGCGAACTTCACGATGCCCTCGTTCGCCTTGTCCTGCTCGGGGATCCCGTTGACCTGGATCTCCATGTAGACGTCCTCGGGCCCGAACACCTGGATCAGGTCGTCGAGATGGGCCCGCGCGTCGTCGGGGCGGTCCTCGACGAGGCGGCGGCAGAAGCGCGACTGCAGGCAGCCGGTCAGCGCGATGACGCCGTCGGAGTAGCGGTCGAGCAGCTCCATGTCGACGTTGGCCTTGCCGCGGCCGAAGCCCTCGAGGAAGCCGGCCGAGCTCAGCTTGACGAGGTTGCGGAAGCCCTCGTCGCTCGCCGCGAGCAGCGTGAGGTGGTTGCGCTCGGCGCGGCGGTCGGCGGAGCGGCGATCGTCGACCAGGTACGCCTCGATCCCGAGGATCGGCTTGATCCCCGCGGCCTTGCACGCCTTGTAGTGCTCGATCGCCCCGTTCATCACGCCGTGATCGGTGAGCCCGAGCGCGGGCATGCCGAGATCGGCCGCGTGCTGGGCCATCTTGTCGATCTTGCAGGCGCCGTCGAGCAGCGAGTACTCGCTGTGGACGTGCAGGTGGGCAACTGCTCCGCTCACGCCCATGATCTTGGCAACGCGATCGGATGACGAGGAAAGCGTTCCCGCAACTTGCGGGAAAGCTCGGCGCGTCGGCGCGGGAAAGCCCCGCCGCGGCCGCGGCAAAGGCCCCCTTTGACTGCCTGGGGCCCCGACTTTGTGCCGACGAGTTCAAGGATTTTCGCCGAAAGGGCGAATAATGGGTGTGGCAGACAACCCGCAACCCGGGGGGAACCCCGCGGCGTCACGGCACGGAGGCCATGACACGCGAGAAGAATCGGAACCGAGCATGACCCGGGCGCCGTCGGCTTCGTTCATGGCGCTCGAGATCGCGGTCCTGGCCGCCGGCATCGCCTGGACCGCCGCGCTCGCGCCGAGCGCGGACTGGGATCTGCCCCTGCTCGGGATGCTGCTCGCCTTTGGCGTGATCTCGGACATCCGCCGCGTCGCCGTGCCGGCGAACCGCGTCTTCGCCTCCGGCAGCTTTCTCGCGATCGTCTCGGCGGCGATCCTGCTCGGCGCGGCGCCCGCCGTGATCGTCGGCCTGGCGACCATCGTCGCCGGCTGGCTGGTCGAGCGCTACTCCCTGTCGAACCTGCTGATCAACCTGGTCGTCTTCACGTGGTTCCCGCTGCTCGCCGCGCTCGGCTTCGACGCCGCGCGGGACGGGCTCGCGCTCACGCCGGACGACGCGGGCTTCTACCTCGCGGTCCTCGCCACGTTCATCGGCGCCCTCCTCCTCAACTTCACGATGATCGCCGCGTACACGCGCTACGAGGAGGGCACGCCGATCCGGGAGGCCTTCAGCGAGGTCCTGATTCCCATCCTCCCGTCGGAGCTCGCCACCGCCCTGCTCGCCGTCGGGATCGCCTTCGCCTACTTCGAGATCGGCCTGGTGACGATCGCCATGTTCGGGGTAGTCCTGCTCATCTTCCAGTACCTGCTCGGCGCGCTCCTCACCTCGCGGGAGCGCGCGCAGGAGCTCGAGCGCCGCGCGCACCAGCTCGCGGGCTTTCAGGTGGGCCTGTTGAGCGCGCTCATGCGGACGCTCGACCTGCGCGACCGGATGACCGCGCGCCACAGCGCCGCGGTCGCCCGCTACGCGCGCGAGCTGGCGCGCCGCGCCGGCATGTCGCCCGAGGAGCAGGAGCTCGCGCACACGGCCGGGCTGCTGCACGACATCGGCAAGTTCATCCTCCCCGACTCCATCCTCAAGGCCGACACCCCGCTCACCGAGGAGGACTGGGACCAGATCAAGCGCCACCCCGCCGAGGGGGCGCGCATCGTGGCCGGCATCGACGGCTACGGACCCGTCAGCGAGATCATCCTCGCCCACCACGAGCGGATGGACGGCCTCGGCTATCCGTATGGGCTGGTCGGCGAGGAGATCCCCCCGATCGCCCGGATCATCGCCGTCGTCGACACCTACGACGTGATGACGGCGCGCGACTCCTACCGCGAGCCGCGCTCGCCGGTGGCGGCGATCGCTGAGCTGCGCGCGGTCGCGGGCACGCAGCTCGACCCGCGCTTCGTCGAGCTCTTCATCGAGATCCTCGAGGAGCAGCGGCTTTCGTTCCGGCACGGCAGCGACGCCGACTTCGAGGCGGAGCTCAACCTGGAACGGCGGATCGACCGTCACGCGGCCGCCCCGTCGCGCAAGCGCCGACGGCGGTTCGCCCAGTCCTCCCCGCCGCGCTGAGCGAGACGGCGGTGTTGGGTGCGACCAACAAAAACCGGCGCACGACCTTCGAGGTCGCGCGCCGGTCATTGATCGCAGTTCGATCAGCTGTGCTCAGCCCTTGCGAAAACCCATTGGGTGCACTCCTTCGCGATGGTCGCGGGACAACTCCAACGTGCGCGCTCGGCGCTGATCAGCCCTTGCGAAAGCCCATGACGAGCACTCCTTTGCTCAAGTGGTGTCTGCGGCGCCCCCCGTGGGGCGGGTCCAACGTGTGGTTCTGCGGCCCTCAGCCCTTGCGGAAACCCATGCCAAGCCTTCCTTTGCTCTCTCGTGGTTCGAACGTCCGACACGGAGGAATCCCACCGGGAGCACCTCCGCGCGCGTGTGCGCTTCTCAGCCCTTGCGGAAGCCCATGACAAGCACTCCTTTGCTCGTTTCGAGGTGCAAACGTCCACGAAGGACGAAATCAGAGAACCCCCGTGTTCCCAAAACGTTTGCGCGGGATTCACGCAATTTGGGGGAAATATGAGCGCGGCCCTCGCGACGCTGCGGATCACGGGGTTCCGGCGGATCGCCGTCGCGTACCTGGTGAACGAGCTTGGCAACTGGCTGGGTGAGGTCGCCCTCGCGATCCTGGTCTTCGAGCTCACGGGCAGCCCGATCGCGACGGCTGCGCTCTTCGTGGCGATGCAGTTCGTACCCGCGCTGACCGCCCCGCCGCTCGTCGGCCGCTTCGACGCGCTCACCGCCCGGCGCGCGCTCGCGCTTCTGTATCTGGGTGAGGCCGCGAGCTTCGCCGCGCTTGCCCTGCTCGCCGCCGACGCCACCTTCCTGCTCGTCCCGGTGCTCGCACTGGCGGCCCTCGACGGGACCTTCGCGGCAGCGGCGCGCGCCCGCACGCGCGCCACCGCGGCGGCGGTGCTCGGGCAGGAGCGCCTGCGCGCCGGCAACGCCGTGCTCAACGTCGCGTTCACGACGGGTGCGGCGGCGGGCCCCGCGCTGGCGGGGGTGCTCGTCGCCGCGACCGAGCCACAGGTGGCCCTGATGGCCGACGCGGCCACGTTCCTGGCGATCGCCGCCCTGCTCGCGGCGACCCGCGTGCTGCCCGCGGCACACGGCTCGAGCGGCGTGGGCTGGATCGAGCCGCTGCGCGAGGGACTGCGCTACGTGCGCGCGCGCCGGGCGCTGCGCGGCCTGCTGGGCGCGGAGGCGCTCGTCTTCGTCTTCTTCGCACTCGTCCTGCCCATCGAGGTGGCGCTTGCCAAGGACACCCTCGACGCGGGCGATCGCGGCTACGGCTTCCTGCTCGCGTCCTGGGGCGTGGGCATGGTGGCGGGCGGCGTGGCCTTCGGCGGCCTCGGCAAGGCCCGCCTGGGTCGCATGCTGCTCGGGAGCACGCTGCTGATCGCCCTCGCCTACCTGGGCACCGCGGCCTCCCCCACGATCGTCACCGCCTGCGCCGCCTCCCTGGTCGGCGGCTTCGGCAACGGCATCCAGTGGGTGGCGCTGATCACCGCGGTCCAGGGCCTCACCGCGGCGGGCTTTCAGGCGCGCGTGGTGGCGATGCTCGAGTCGCTCTCCAACTTCGCCTCCGGAGCCGGCTTTCTGCTCGGCGGCGTGCTCGCCGCGGCGCTCTCACCCCGGGCCGCCTACGCGGCCGCGGGTCTCGGCGTGCTGGCGGTCGCCGCGGGCGCGGTCTACGTGCTTCGCGACATCGATCGCGCCGGCGGCGATACGCGCTATCCGGCGCAGACCCAGGCCGACGCGCCCGAGTCCGCCCAGATCTGAGCCGCGATCGCGTGCTGCTCGGCCGGCGAGGCCTGATGCGGCAGGCCCTTGCCCCCGTAGGCCTTCCACGTGGACGGCAGGATCTGGTACGCGCCGCCCGCGCCGGAGCTCGGGTTGAGCGCGTTGAAGTTGCCGCCCGACTCGCACATCACGATCGCCTCGGGGATCGCCCAGTCACCGACCCAGTTGGCGACCTGCCGGCGCGCCTCTTGCTCGGAGACCTGCTCGAGCTCCTGGACCTGCTTCGTCCAGCGCCCGATACGCGATTGCAGCCCCTCGATCGCCGCGAGCTGCGCCGCGCGGGCCTCCTGGAGCTCGGCGGCCTCGGCCAGCGCGCGGTCGCGCACACCGGCGATCTCGGCGCGCGCCGACTCGACGCGGGCGTTGAAGGCGTCGGCCTCCGCCTTCGCCTCCTCGACGCGCGCGAGCTCGGCATCCAGCGCCGCGCGCAGCTCGCGCACCCGCTCGACGAGGACGCGGTCGGCCTCCTGGATGCGCGTCAAGAGGTCGGCGCGCGTCGCCAGATCGTCGAAGCCCTTGGAGTCGAGCAGGACGTCGATGCCCACCGGGTCGTTCGACTTGTAGATCGCGACGAGGCGCTCGGCGAGGGCGTCCTGGGCGCGGCGGAAGCGCTCGCGAACGGCGCGCAGCTCGGCGCGCGCCTCCTCCACCTGCTCGGCGAGCTCGGCGGCGCGCTCGCGGCCCTCGGCCAGCACCTCGGCGAGCTCCTGCTCGCGCGCGGCGGCCTGCTCGGCGCGGGCGCGCGCGGCCGCCAGGGCGTCCGTGGCGCTCTGCACCGCGGCGCCGAGCTCCTCGGCCTCCGCCCGGGCGGACTCGATCTTCGAGTTGAGCCCCTCGACCGACTGCGCCCCGGCGCGCGCAATCGGGATCGCCAGCGCGAGGCCCGCGGCGAGCACGATCAGCGCCCGGACCGCGAGACCGGGCACGCGCAGGCGCGCGGTGCGCTCGGAATGCCTGTTGTCGTCGTGCCTCGAGTCGTTCACTTCGATCCCCGTGAAAGAGCGGGCCGGGGTCTGGGCTGGCCGGCGATGCTAGCGAATCGTTAGCTCTTGCTAATGAAGTGCTTGCGGAGGGTACATAATCCGGGTGACGGCTTGCAGGCCGATTCCTCCTTGTGGGCGGGAAATTGCGCTTCGGGCGGCGGTCGCCGGCTCCGAGGAACGTGGGCGCGCGGTCAACGCGGTTGCGCGTTGGCCCCGCGATCGCGCGCCGCTCAGGTCGCGGCTTTAGGCACGCGGCCTCATGCCGCGCAACCGGCGTCTGGTGGCCGGCGACGGGCGGCTCGCTCGGACGCGCGCCGCCGCGGAGGCCCTACGCCCCCGCCCCATCCGGACAGGTGTTGCCTAGCCCTCTGGCGGCTCGCGGCGGCTGAGCAGCCAGGCGCCCGCGACGAGCAGGGCGGCCGCGCCGACACCGGCGAGACGGATCTGACGGCCGAACCGCCACCAGGCGAGCTGGACGACCGCGCGGCCGATCCACTCGTAGATGCGGGAAGAGATCATGTCTCGCCTGATTCCCCGTTGCGGGCCTCGCGAATCCTGTAGGCCATCCGGCTCTGCAGGGTGAAGAGCTCGATGAACCCGGGGCTGGCGTGCTGGGAGAACTCGCCGCCCGACTCAGCGAAGCCGGCGAGCGACTGGTCATAGACCGCGTACGGCGAGTTGCGCGAGACGACGCGCACGCTGCCCTTGTGCAGGCGCACGGTGATCTCGCCGGTGACGAAGCGGTTGGCGCTGTCGATGTAGGCATCGAGGTCCTCGCGCAGCGGATCGAGCCACAGGCCGGAGTAACAGAGGTACGCCCACTTGCGGTCGAGGATGTGCTTGAACTCGTTCTGGTGGATCGTCGAGACGAGCTTCTCGAGGTCCCGGTGCGCCTCGATCAGGATCGCCGCGGCCGGCACCTCGTAGAGGTCGCGCACCTTGAGTCCGACGACGCGGTCCTCGATGTGGTCGACGATGCCGACGCCGTGGCGCGAGCCGGCCTCGGCGGCCCGCTCGATCAGCTCGACGAGCGGCAGCCGCTCGCCGTTCAGCGAGACCGGACGGCCGGCCTCGAAGCCGATTCGCAGGTCCTCAGGCTGATCGGGCGCGTCCTCGGGCGCCGTGACGAGCTGAAAGACATCGTCGGGCGGCGGCGCGGCGAGGTCCTCGATCGCGCGACCCTCCGAGGAGCGTCCCCAGAGGTTGTCGTCGATCGAGTACGGCGCCGCCTCGGTGCCGCCCTTGACCGGGATCCCGTGCTCGCGGGCGTAGGCGATCTCCTCCTCGCGGCCCATGCGCCACTCGCGCACGGGGGCGATCACCTTGAGGTCAGGCGCGAGCGTGGCGATCGTCGCCTCGAGGCGCACCTGGTCGTTGCCCTTGCCGGTGCAGCCGTGCGCGATCGTGTCGCAACCGGTGGCGCGCGCGTGCTCGACGGCGAGCTTGGCGATCAGCGGCCGGCCGAGCGCGGTGAACAGCGGATAGCCGCCGCCGTAGAGCGCGTTCGCCTTGAGCGCCGGGAGCACGTACTCCTCGGCGAACTCCTCGCGGGCGTCGACTACGACCGAGTCGACCGCGCCCAGATCCTTGGCCTTGCCGACCACGACCTCCCAGTCCTCGCCGGGCTGGCCGAGATTGACCGTGAGCGTGACGATCTCGGCCTCGTAGCGCTCCTGGATCCAGCGCAGCATCACCGACGTGTCCAGGCCACCCGAGTACAGCAGCAGGACGCGCCCAACCTGGGCGGGATCGGCTTCGTAGGACGCGGTGCGCGGGAACTCGGTTGGCTGGCTCATTGGCGGCGGAAGTGTACGCGGCTTGCGAAAGTCGGAGATGATGGGTACGCATGCAGCGCACCCTTCGCATCCTGTCCCTGACCCTGATCACGGCCGGGTTGGTCGTCCTGGCGGACGTCGGCCTTACGCTGGCCTGGAAGGAGCCCCTCTCCACGCTCTACGGCTCGATCCAGCAGGGCCAGGCCCAGGATGAGCTCGATGAGCTCGCCGAGCGCTTCCGCAGCGAGCAGCCTGCGCCGGAGATGGTCGACGCGCGGCACGTCCCCCGCCGCGCGAAGGCGCTCGCCACGGCGTACGCCGATGAGGTCGAGGAGGGCCGCGGGGTCGGCCGGATCGAGATCGACGAAATCGGCCTCGACGCCGTGATCATCGAGGGCACTGATACCGCCGCGCTGCAGAAGGGCCCGGGGCATTACACGCGCGCGCCGGACCCCGACTACCGCCGCCAGGGCGATGGCTCCCCGTTCCCCGGACAGGGCAGCACGGTTGGGATCGCCGGTCACCGGACGACGTATTTGGCCCCGTTTCGCAAGCTCGACCAACTCGAGCGCGGCGATGAGATCGTCGTCGAGATGCCGTACGCGACGTTCACCTACACGGTGCGCAAGACCGACATCGTCTCCCCCACCGACATCGACGTCGTGCGCGACACCGGCGAGGAGCGGTTGGTGCTCACCGCCTGCCACCCGCTCTACAGCGCGGCGCAGCGCATCGTCGTCACGGCCGACCTGGCCGCGATCTCGCTCTTCGGCGATCCCGAGCAGACCTGGCGCGCCTGACGGCGCGACGCGCCGTCCGCCGGCGGCGCCCGGCGGCTACGGAGCCTCGACCTCGACGGTCGTCGTCTCGGTGGTCGTCTCCGTGACGGTCTCGGTCTGCGCCTCGGTGACGGTCGTCGTCACGGGAGCGGCCGTCTCCGTCTGAGTCTGGGTCTCGGTCTCCGTCACGGTGCGGGCGCGCTGCGGGCGGTCGTCCGCGGAATCGTCGCCGCCGCTGGCCACGATCGCGAGTGCGATGCCGAGCCCCACGACGAGCGCGCAGAGCACGATGAGCGCGGCCTTCACCCCGCCGCTCATGCCGTCGCGCTCGGGCGGCGGCCCATAGGGCGGCTGCTGGCCCCCGTACGGCGGCTGCCCGCCGCCGTAGGGCTGCTGCTGGATCCCGTAAGGATCGGGTTGCCCCTCGTAGGGACCCGGCTGCCCCTGCGGCTGGTCGGGCCGCGGCTGGCGCCGCGGGTCGGGCTCCGGGGGCATGTGGCGTGTGGGATCGTCGTGCACGGGCCCACCATATGCGGTCTGGCCGACGAGTTCCGCGTTTTTCCCCGGTGCCGCGCGCCGCCGCGAGGTCACGATTGTGTGGGATCAACCCACAACATCCCGAAGTCGCGAGATCACCCGCCGCGAGTTCACGATTGTGTGGGATCAACCAACGAGATCGTGCAGTCGCGGGCTGGCGCGTCGCGCGCGCGGCGGGCGGGCTACGGCCGAACGGACGCCGCGATGAGCTCGAGCGCACGGTCCACGTCCGCGGCGTCGATGATGAGCGGCGGCAGCAGGCGCAGCATCCCCGGGCCCGGGCAGTTGATCACCAGGCCGGCCTCCAGGCAGCGATCGCGTACCCCCGCCGCGTCGATGCCCTCCGCGACGCTGAGGCCGACCATGAGCCCGCGCCCGCGCACGTCGACGACGCCGTCGATGCCGCGCAGACCCTCCATCAGGCGCTCGCCCAAGGCGCGCACGGAAGCGAGCAGCTCCTCATCGCCCAGCACCTCGAGCGCGGCCAGCGCCGCGCGCGCCTGGATCGGTCCGCCCGCGAAGGTGGAGCCGTGATCGCCGGGCTCGAGCACGTCGCTCGCGCGCGGGCCTGCGACGATCGCGCCGACCGGCAGGCCCCCGCCGAGCGCCTTTGCGGCCGTGATCACGTCGGGGACGACGCCGAGGCCCTGGTAAGCCCACAGCGTCCCGGTCCGCCCCATGCCGGTCTGCACCTCGTCGTAGATCAAAAGGGCACCCGTGCGCTCGCACACCTCCCGCGCGGCGGCGATGACCTCCGGCGCAATCGGCCAGACGCCGGCCTCGCCCTGGATCGGCTCCAGGAACACGGCCGCGGTGTTCTCGCTCGCGGCGGCGCGCAGCGCGTCCGCGTCGTCGCGCGGCACGTAGCGAAAGCCGCGGGGCAGCGGCCCGAAGCGCTCCTCGTCGGCCAGCTTCGGCGTCGCCGCGAGCGCGCCCAGCGTCCGGCCGTGGAAGTCGCTGTCGAGGCTGATGATCTCGGGCGCGTCCACCCCCCGCGCCCGGGCGTGCTTGCGCGCGATCTTGATCGCGCCCTCCGCGGCCTCCGTGCCGGTGTTCGCGAGGAAGACCTTGCCCCCAAGGCTCGACTCGCTGAGCCGCTCGGAGAGGCGCAGCGCGGGCTCGGAGAGGAACAGGTTCGACGAGCCGGCGAACGTCGCCGCCTGCGCCTGGATCGCCTCCACGATCCGCGGGTGACAGTGGCCGGCGTTGTGCACCGAAAGCCCCGCGAAGAAGTCGAGGTACTCCTTGCCATCGGCGTCCCAGAGCCGCGCCCCCTCACCGCGCACGAACTCGACGCCGGCGCGCAGATAGGTGCGCATCGCGTAGCGCTCCTCGAGCGCGCGGAGCTCACCAACCGAAGTCGTCACGGCGTGATCATGGTCCCTACGCCGGCGTCGGTGAAGAGCTCGAGCAGCATCGAATGCGGCCTGCGGCCGTCCACGATCTGCACCGAATCGACGCCGCCGCGGATCGCCTCCAGGCAGGCGAGCAGCTTGGGCCGCATGCCGCCGGCGACATTCGGCAGCGCCGCCTCCACCTCGTCCGCGGTCGCCGCCGAGATCAGCGACTCGGGGTCATCGGGGTCCTCGAGCCAGCCGGCCACGTCGGTGAGGAAGATCGCCCTGTGCGCGGGGAGCGCCGCCGCGACCATGCCGGCGGCGGCATCGGCGTTCACGTTGTAGGAGCGGCCCTCGAGGTCCGACGCCGCCGTCGCGATCACAGGGATGTAGTCGGCGGCGATGTGGTTGAGCACGCTCACGTCGACCCGGTGGATCTCCCCTACGTAGCCGACCTTGTCCGCGTTCTCGACGGGCCGCACGTGGAAGAGGCGCCCGTCCTCCCCGGAGAGCCCGACGGCGGGCTGGCCGTGCCGGTTGATCCGGTTCACGATGTCGGAGTTGACCTTGCCGAGCAGGACCATCTTCGCGACCTCCACCGTCTCCGGATCGGAGACGCGCAGGCCGTCGACGAAGCGCACCTCCATGCCGAGGCGCTCCATGTAGGAGGTGATGTCCGGGCCGCCGCCGTGGACGACGATCGGGTTGAGCCCAACGTACTTGAGGAGCACGACGTCGGTGGCGAACGCCTCCTTGAGTGCCTCGTCGCGCATCGCGGCGCCGCCGTACTTGATGACGACGGTGCGGCCGTGGAACTCCTTGATGTAGGGCAGCGCCTCGAGGAGCGTCTCGACTGACGCGACGCCTTCCGTTGTCCTGCGCTCAGGAGCCATGTTGGTTCATCAGGTCGTGTACTCCGCGTTGATCCGGATGTATTCGTGGGTCAGATCCGAGAAGTAGACATGCGCGCTCGCCTCGCCGCGCCCCAGCCGGATGCCGATCTCTGCCTCGGGCGCGGCCGAGCCCAGCTCCTCGTAGTCGATCGAGTGCGGACCGGGCTCCGGCAGCTCCTCGCCGGCGAGCGCCATGCCGGCGGCCTGCGCGATGCGGCCCCAGTTGGAATCGCGCCCCGTGAGCGCGGTCTTGACGAGCGGTGAGTTGGCGATCGCGCGCGCGACGCGCTCGGCCTCCTCGGGGTGCGCGGCCTCGCTCACCTGCACGCGCCCGGTGCGCTCAGCGCCCTCTCCGTCGGCGACGATGTCGAGCGCGAGCTGCAGCAGCACGGCGTCGAGCAGCCCCTCCGGCAGCGGCTTGCCGGCCGTGCCGCTCGCCTGCAGGACCACCGTGTCGTTCGTGCTCATCTGCCCGTCGACCGTGATCCGCTCGAACGAGGCAGCCACCGCCCGGCGCAGCTCGGCCTCGGGCTCCTCGACGAGGGCATCGGTCTGCACGAAACACAGCATCGTCGCGAAACCGGGCTCGATCATCCCCGCCCCCTTCGCCTGCGCGGAGAGCGTGACGCCGTCGCAGCGCACGGTCACCTGCTTCGGGTAGCGGTCGGTGGTCATGATCGCCTCGGAGAACTCGGTGCCGCCCGTGGCGCTCAGCCGGCCCGCCGCCTCGCGCAGGCCCGCTACCACTGCATCGATTTCGAGCGGCACGCCGATCACCCCGGTCTCGGCGACCGCGACCGTCTCGGGCTCGACGTTGAGGCTCGCGGCGGCGCCGTCGCGCATCGCGAGCGCGTCGGCGATGCCCTGCTCGCCGGTTGCAGCGTTCGCGTTGCCCGAGTTGACCGCGACGGCGCGGATCGAATCGAGCGCGCAGCGCTCACGACAGACCCGCACCGGCGCCGCGGCCGCCGCGTTGCGCGTCAGCAGGACCGCCGAGCGCACCCGCGGCTCGTCGCAGGTGAGCAAGCCGACGTCGGTCTTGCCGCCGCCCTTGAGGCCGCAGTGCGCGCCCGCGGCGCGGAATCCCGGCGCGAGCCGTTCAGGGCCGAGCTCCTCGGCGCCCGCGGGCGCCTCGACCCAGCGCGAGCGGAAGAACCCCTCGGTGGCAGACGCGGCGCTGTCGGTCGCCCGCTCCACCCGCGCCTACAGAAGCCCCTCGGTCTCGTCGAGGCCGAGCATCAGGTTCAGGTTCTGGAGCGCCTGCCCCGCCGCGCCCTTCCAGAGGTTGTCGATCGCGGCGAAGACCAGGGCCCGGCCGCCGTCGCCATCGACCGTGACGTGGATTCGGCAGACGTTGGTCTCGCGCACGTCGAGCACGCTGGGCGGCGTGTCGGTGAGCTCGATGAAGGGCTCGCCGGCGTAGCGCTCCTCGTACAGCGAGCGCAGCTCGGCCTCGTCGGCCGCCCGCGCGAGCGTCACGTAGCAGCTGGAGAGCAGCCCCTGGTCGAGCGGGAGCAGGTGCGGGACGAACGTCACGGGGCCCCGGCCGCCCATGCCATGCAGCTCCTGCACGATCTCCGGCGTGTGGCGGTGGCCCGTGACCTTGTAGGGCTTGAAGTTCTCGCCGACGTTGGAGAAGTGCATCGCCTCGCCCCCGCCGCGGCCCGCGCCCGAGACGCCGGACTTGGCGTCGATCACCACCCCGTCGACCAGACCCGCCTCGGCGAGGGGCGCGAGGGCCAGCAGCGCGCTGGTCGGATAGCAGCCGGGGTTCGCGATCAGCTCGGCGGTGTGCACCGCGTTGCGGTTGAGCTCGGTGAGCCCGTAGACGGCGCCCTCGAGCAGGTCGGGCTCGCCGTGCGGCCCGTACCAGCGCTCGTACTCGGGCAGATCGCGCAGCCGGAAGTCAGCGGAGAGGTCCACCACCTGCGCGCCGAGGCCGCGCAGCTCGGCCACGACGGGCGCCGAGGCGCCGTGCGGATAGGCGACGATCGCGGCATCGATCTCATCGGCCGCCTGCAGGTCGAGCTCGGTGAGCTCCAGCGGGACGCGATGGCGCGGATAGATCTCGTCGTGGCGCTGGCCCGCCTCGCTGCGCGAGGTGACCGCGACGAGCTGCAGGCGCGGGTGGCGCCACACGAGCCGCGCGGCGAGCGCGCCGGCGAATCCCGTCGCGCCCGCGACCAGAACCCGCGCCGCGGGCTCGCCGTCGAGCGGCTGGCTTGCGATCGCCTGAGCGTTGACGTCACTCACGGAGCGACCCTCCGATCTCCCCGAGCGCGGCCCGGATCGCCTCGCGACGCTCCGCGACCTCGGCGTCGGTAAGCGTGCGATCGGACGCGCGGAACTCCAGGCGCAGAGCGAGGCTCTTGCGGCCCTCGCCGAGCTGCTCGCCCCTGTAGAGGTCGAAGATCCGCGCCGTGCGCAGCAGCTCGCCGCCGCCCTTCAGCACCGTCGCGCGCACGCGCTCGGCGGGCACGTCGTCGGGCACGACCACGGCGAGGTCCTGGAAGACCGCTGGGAAGCTGGTCAGATCCTCATAGGTGCCCTCGCCCACGGGGCTCGCGGCGAAAACCGGCGCGAGGTCGAGCTCGGCGGCCACGACCGCCGCGCCTTCGAGGTCCCAGTCGCGCGCGACCAGCGGGTGGAGCTCGCCGAGCCAGCCGGCGGGCCGACCGGCGATCTCGACGCTCGCCGTGCGGCCGGGATGCAGGAAGGGCTCGCTGCTCGGCGCGAACGCCACGTCCACCTCGAAGCGCTCGCAGAGCGCCTCCACGACGCCCTTGAGCGCGAAGAAGTCGGCCGGATGGCCCGCAGCGCGCCAGCTGTCCGGCGTCACCGCGCCGACCGCCAGGAGCCCCAGACGCAGCGGTTCTGTGGCCGGCGCGGCCAGGCGCCCCGGGAACGCGCCCGCGGCGACGCCGCCCTCGGCCGGCGGTTGGGCGGGCAGATAGACGCGCCCCGCCTCGAAGAGGGCGAGGGCTTCGACGTCGCGCGCGACGTTGTGCTGCGCCGCGTCGAGCAGCCCGCCGAGCAGGGTCGTGCGCATCACCGAGTGTTCCTCGCCGAGCGGGTTGGAGATCCTGATCGCGCCGCGCCGCGCGTCGTCCGCCGGCAGCCGCAGGCGATCGGCGACGGCGGGTGAGCCGAAGCCCCACGTGATCGCCTGGTTGAAGCCGAGCGCGGCCGTCGCGTCCTCCGCGAGGCGGCGCAGGCGCTGTTCGCGGTCGAGCCCGCCGCGGCGGTTGCCGTGGGCCGGCAGGGTCCGGGGGAGCTGGTCGAGCCCGTGGAGCCGCGCCACCTCCTCGATCAGGTCGACCTCGCGGGTGACGTCGTAGTGCCGCTCGGGGGTGATCGTGACCCGCAGGTCGTCCTCACCCTCGAGCTCGACGCCGAAGCCGAGCCGCCGCAGGTTCTCGGCGGCCTCATCGCGCGGGACCTCGACGCCAAGGAGCCGCGGTACCCGCTCGCCCCGCAAGGTGAGCGTGTGCGGCTCGGGGATCTCGGCGGCGACGTCGATCATGCCGGGCGCGAGCGCGGCGCCCGCGTGCTCGACCAGAAGCCGTGAGGCGATCCGCTGAGCGCGCACGGTGAGCTCGGGATGCAGCTGCTTTTCGAAGCGCGAGGAGGCCTCGGAGCGCAGGCCGAGCATGCCCGAGGTGCGCAGGATGTTCGGGCCGTTCCACGTCGCGGCCTCGAGCAGCACCCGGGTCGTCTCGTCGGAGACCTCGGAGACCTGGCCGCCCATGATCCCGGCGATGGCGCTGGGCTGCTCGCGGTCGGCGACCACGACGGTCTCGGTGTCGAGGGTGCGCTCGACGTCGTCGAGGGTGCGCATCCTCTCGCCCTCGCGCGCCCGCCGGACGATCACCGCGCCGCCGGGGACGCGGTCGAGGTCGAAGGCGTGCAGCGGCTGGCCGATGAGCAGCATCACGTAGTTGGTGATGTCCACCACGTTGGAGATCGGGCGCTGGCCCGCGGCGCTCAGCCGCGCCTTCATCCACAGCGGCGAGGGACCGATGCGGACGTCGGTGAACGCACGGGCGGTGAAGCGCGGGCAGAGCTCGGGCACCTCGACTGTCACCGAGGCGAGCTCGTGCACGTCGGTTGGGCCGGTGGCCTCGGCGTCATGCTCCCACGGCGGCGGCGCCAGCGGCGCGCCGGTGAGCGCGTGCAGCTCGCGCGCCACGCCCCAGACCCCCAGGCAGTCGGAGCGGTTGGGGTTGAGCTCGAGGTCGAAGACCACGTCGGAGAGCGCGACGATCTCGGCGAGCTCGGTGCCCGGCGCGGGCCCGGCGCCGTCCGTGGCGAGCACCGCGATGCCGTCGGCGTCGTCGCCGATCTCCACCTCGGCCTCCGAGAGGATCATCCCGTTCGACTCGATGCCGCGCAGCTTGGCCTTGCCCAGCTTGTGGCCGCCCGGCATGACCGCGCCGGGCAGCGCCACCATCACGGTCTGGCCCGCCGCCACGTTCGGGGCGCCGCAGACGATCGTGCGCTCGCCGTCGCCGGTGTCGACCTGGCAGACGCGCAGGCGATCGGCGTTCGGGTGCTGCTCGGCGCTCAGCACGCGGCCGACCACGAAGCCGTCGGGCGACGGCGCACCGAAGGACGCGACGCGCTCGACCTCGATGGCGCGCATGGAGAGCAGCTCGGCGACCTCCGCGGCGCTCAGGCCGGGATCGCAGTACTCGCGCAACCAGGAGAACGGGACCTTCACTTGCTCACCTCGGCCATCAGAACTGCTCCAGGAACCGCACGTCGTTCGCGTAGAAGATGCGCAGGTCGGGGACGCCGTGCTTGAGGAAGGCGATGCGCTCGATCCCCATGCCGAAGGCGAAGCCCTGGATGCGCTCGGGGTCGTAGCGGCCGTCCTCCACGAACCCGAATACGTTCGGGTCGACCATCCCCGCGCCCAGGATCTCGATCCAGCCCGTGCCCTTGCAGACGCCGTCGCGTGAGCCGTCGGGCAGCGTGCCCGTGCCCTGGCAGCGGAAGCACGAGACGTCCACCTGCACGCTGGGCTCGGTGAACGGGAAGAAGTCGGGCTTGAGGCGCGTCTCGCGCTCGGGGCCGAACAGCGCGCGCGCGACCTCCTGCAGCGTGCCGGCGAGGTCGGCGAGCGTCACGTCCTCGCCCACCGCGAGCCCCTCGACCTGGGAGAACATCGGCAGGTGGGTCGCGTCCATCGTGTCGCGGCGATACACCGTGCCGGGCACGATCACGAAGAGCGGCGGCTCGGAGACCTCCATCGCGCGCACCTGGTTGGGCGAGGTGTGCGTGCGCAGCAGTACGTCGCGCGGCCCGGGCGGCAGCCCCTCCTCGTTGCGAACGCCCTCGGGCAGGCTCTCCGGATCGATGTAGAAGGTGTCCTGCAGCATCCGCGCCGGATGCCCGGGCGGGTGGTTGAGCGCGGTGAAGTTGTAGAAGTCGTGCTCGACCTCGGGCCCGTCGAGCACCCGGTAGCCGAGGCCCACGAAGATGTCCTCGATCTCGCGCCGCGTCTGCGTGATCAGGTGCAGATGACCGGTGCGCACCGGGCGGGTGCCAGGCAGCGTCACGTCGACGCGGTCCGCGACGAGGCGCTCCTCGAGCTCCGCCGCCGCAAGGGCGTCCCGGCTTTGTTCGAGCGCAGCCTCGAGCGCCTGGCGCACGCGATTCGCCTCCTTGCCCACCGGGCCGCGCTCCTCGGGCGGCAGGGAGCCGATCCCGCGCAGGATCCCGGTGAGCTCGGACTTGCGCCCCAGGTACCGCACGCGCAGCTCCTCGAGCGCTGCGGTGTCGGCGGCGGCGCCGATCGCCTCCGTCGCCTCTGCTTCCAGCTGCTTGATCCGGTCGAGCGTGCTCATCAGTCCCCTGTTTCGGCGGGCGCCGAATTTATCCGCTCCAGCGCGATCGCCGCCGCCGCGGCGACGTTGAGCGAGTCGACCCCGGGCCGCAGCGGGATCGTCCAGCGGTGCTCACAGCGCTCGGCCAACTCGGCCGGGACGCCCTCCCGCTCCGCCCCCAGGCACAGGGTCACGGGCGGCGCGAGCGCGGCCGGTGGCTCGCCGCCGTGCGCGACGAGCGCGACGCGGGGCGCCGGCGTCGCCTCGAAGTCCGCGGGGCCCGGGCGCATCGCGAACACCGAGCCCATGCTGGCGCGCACCGCCTTGGGCGAGTAGGGGTCGGCGCATCCGGGCCCGAGAGCGATCGTCCCGCCCGCCAGGGCGTCCGCGGAGCGCGTGATCGTGCCGACGTTGCCCGGGTCGCCCACGCCGTGCAGGTACACGCAGACCGGCCCGCCGGGCGTCGCGGGCTCCGGAAGCGGCCACACGGCGATCACGCGGGTGCCCGAGCCGAGGGTCGAGACGCGCGCGAGCAATTCGGGCGCGACCTCCTCGCCCTCGAGGCCCGAGCCGGCGGCCACCAGCACGAATCGCGGCTGGGCCCCCGCGGCGAGGCCGGCCGCGAGCAGATCCTCACCCTCGGTCGCGAACAGGCCCTCGCGTTCGCGGTGCTTGCGCTGTTGCAGAGCCCGCACCAACTTGAGCTTCTCGTTGTCCTTGCTTGTGATCAAACCTGTCGTGTCCTGCCAACAAAAAGGGCGCCCCGTGGGGCGCCCGGTCGGATTCGCTCGGCGGTCTGGGATCGCTCAGGCCGCCGCGGCCTCCCGGGCTACCTCCGCGAATCGGCGAAAAGCCTCAGCGTCACGCACGGCGATGTCCGCGAGCATCTTGCGGTTCACCTCGACGCCGGCCAGCTTGAGGCCGTGCATGAACTGCGAGTAGGTCATCCCCTCGCGCCGCGCGGCGGCGTTGATGCGCACGATCCACAGGCGCCGGAAGTCGCGCTTGCGCGCGCGGCGGTCGCGGAAGGCGTAGTTGCCCGACCGCATGACCTGCTCGTTCGCGAAGCGGTAAGACGAGTGCTTGCGGCCGTAATAGCCCTTGGCCGCGTCGAGCGTCTTCTTGCGCCGCCGCTTGCGGGCGACGGCGTTCGTCGCGCGCGCCATCAGCCCTTGCCTCCGAGGAGCGTATTCACGCGTTTGCTGTCCTGCGTCGAGATCTCCGACGGGTTGCGCATCTGGCGCTTGCGCTTCGGCGACTTCTTCTCGAGGATGTGGCTCGAGTAGGCGCGCCGCCCGCGCAGCTTGCCCTTCGCGGTCTTGCGGAACCGCTTCTTGGCGCCGGAGTGTGTCTTCATCTTGGGCATGCGACGGACTATTGAAGCAGACGCGTCTCGGTAACCGCGGGCGTCAGGGCACCAGGGCGCGCAGACGCTCTTCGAGCGGGGCCTCTTCCATCGGGCCGCGCACGCCGAAGCCCGTCGTGCTGACGCCGGTGCACTCGTAGTAGTCGCCGCTCTCCCCTGGGCTCTCCGGGACCTTGTCGCCGTCGTCGAACCAAGCGCCACTGAGCAAGAAGCCGAACATGCCGCCCCCGGGCGCCCTGCGGTTGACCTTGACCGGCAGCTGCGCCTCAACGAAACGACGCCCGGCGCTGCGCTGAGGCCCCTTGGTCCGCCAGATCAGGCCCTCCTCGAACGCGGGCGGGACCAGATCGCCACAGAACCCTGAGATCGAGCTCACGGACTCGATCAGCCGCTCATCGGCCACCATCCGCTTGGCCTTGCGGCCCAAAACCTTCGTGGTGTCCCAGCGCGGCACCTGGGGCTTGATCCCGCGCGAGCCCTCCGTCAACAGCGCGAGGAAGACGTACGGGCGCGGCCCCTCCTCGGGCGAGGAGACCAGGCTGATCTTGGCCTTGGTCGACTTGCCCGGCTTGACCTGATCGACGGTCCAGCTGACCTCGCGCATCGCGTAGCAGCCGCTGAAGAGCAGCGCGCCCACGAGTACGGCCGCCACGACCCCGAGCTTCTTCCTCACGATGACCCCCCTTGTTGCTGGACGAAGACCGGGGCAGGCTACCCGATCCGGGGGAATCCCGCGAGCGAACTGGAGGCCGGCCCTTGCGAGGGCCGGGGGAGCGGGCGCGCGGTCGGCCCGCCCGCTCCCCGTCTAAGCCCGGGCGGAACCGGGCGCCTCGCTCAATCCGCGAACTTCGTGGCGAGCTGCGTGATCGCGCCGCCGCTGCACTGGAGCTCGAGGAGATCGATGTTCCCGTCGCTGTCGGCGTCGGCCCAGGAGCCAACCGCGATCATGACGTCCGAGACGATGTCGCCCGTGTCCTGAGCACCATCGTTCCCGATCTCCGAGAGCTGCTTCTGGCGCAGCGTTATCCGCGAGACCGCCTGCTTGTTGCTCGGCCCCTTGTTGTCGAACTGACCGGGCGTCGCGAACACCTTGACCTTGATCTCGCTCAGCGGCTCCCAGTTCTCCAGGTCGACGTTGCCGCAGTTCCCGGTGGACATGATCCGCTCGCGGATCGTGTTGTTGGGGGTCAGCAGCCTCGGCTTCTTCCCGAACTGCTTCTTGATGTCGAACTTGCCCCTGCCGAAGCTGAGGCCGCTCTCGACACCCGCCGCGGTCAGGATGAAGAACCGCTCCCTCTCCTTCGAGGTCACGTGGGAGCGCACGACGACGTCGGTCTTGCTGACCTTCGGCTTCCCGGGCCTCAGCTTGGTCTTGCTGAGCTGGTAGCCGGACATCGACCAGCACCCCGACATCGCCAGGACCAGGGCGCCTGCGAGACCGAACACCACGAGCTTGCGCCAGTGCTTCATGGCCGAACCCTCCTTTTCCCCGCATCACACGGGACGGACAAAACGGGCTCCCCACCCGTCGAGACCGGAGCAGACTAACCCGCGCGCAAAGCGCGCGTCAACCCCCGCGAAGGGCTCGCGCGCCCTACTCGCTGCGCTTGCCGTTGCCGGAGTCGCCCTTGCGCTCGCGGCTGAGTTCCTTGGAGGGCGCCAGGAGCATGTGCATGTTGCGGCCCTCTTGGAGCGGCGCCTGCTCGATCACCGCCATCCCGTCGAGATCGTCGAAGAGGCGCTGCAGCAGCGCGCGGCCGCGCTCGGGGTGCGACTGCTCGCGGCCGCGGAACATGATCGTCACCTTGACCTTGTCGCCGCCGCGCAGGAAGCGCTCGACGTGCCCCTTCTTCGTGGAGTAGTCGTGGTCGGCGATCTTCGGCCGCAGCTTGATCTCGCGGACGTTGATCTGCTGCTGGTGCTTACGCGCGGCCTTGGCCTTCTGCTCCTGCTCGTACTTGTACTTCGAGTAATCGAGCAGGCGGGCCACGGGCGGGCGCGAGTTCGGGGCGACCTCGACGAGGTCGAGATCGCGCTCCTGCGCCATCGCGAGCGCGCGCTTGGTGTCGACGACGCCGATCTGCTTCCCGTCCTCATCGACCAGCCGCACCTCGCGAACGCCGATGCGCTCGTTGATACGGGTCTGATCCCGGTCCGGCATGCGCCGGTCAAAACGCTTCGGTACCGGCACTAGCTGTCGGATGCGGCGAGCTTCAAGCTGGCTGCAACTGGTGGGGTCGGAAGAGACGAGGCATGCGTGATGGGCACGGGCGCGATCAGCGGCGCTCTGTGGTTTGGGTGCCCTTCATCTGCGCCTCAGTATAGAGGCGCTCGACCAGGTCGGCGACCGAATGTTCACCGACGTCGCCTTCGGCGTGCGAGCGCACCGAGACCTTCCCCGACTCGACCTCGCGATCGCCGAGGATCACCATGTACGGGAGCTTGGCGAGCTCGGCGTCGCGGATCTTGCGGCCGACCGACTCGGTGCGGTCGTCGGTGCGCACGCGCAGGCCCGCCGCGGCGAGCTCCGCCTCGACCTCGCGGGCGCGCTCGTTGTGGCGATCGGCCACCGGGAGCACGCCGATCTGCACCGGGGCGAGCCACGTCGGGAAGCGTCCTGCGTAGTGCTCGATGAGGATGCCGGCGAAGCGCTCCATCGAGCCGAGCAGCGCGCGGTGGATCATCACCGGGCGGTGCTCGGCGTTGTCCTCGCCCTGGTAGGTGAGCTCGAAGCGCTCGGGCATGAAGAAGTCGAGCTGGCACGTGCCGAGCTGCCAGGAGCGCCCGAGCGCGTCGGTGACGTGAAAGTCGATCTTGGGGCCGTAGAAGGCCCCGTCGCCGGGGTTGAGCTGATACTCGCGCCCCTGGCTCTCGAGCGCGGTCGCGAGCGCGTGCTCAGCGCGCTCCCACTGTTCGGCGGTGCCGATCGACTTCTCGGGACGCGTGGAGAGCTCGACGCGCACGTCATCGAAGCCGAAGCGCGCGTAGAGCTCGTCGATCGCGTCGCAGATCGAGTGGACCTCCTCGGGGACCTGGTCGAAGGTGCAATACACGTGGGCGTCGTCCTGGGTGAAGGCGCGGACACGCAGCAGACCGTGCATCACGCCCTCGCGCTCGTGCCGGAAGACCGCGCCGTACTCGGCGAGGCGCAGCGGCAGGTCGCGGTAGGAGCGCGCCTCCGAGCCGAAGACCAGGCAGGCGCCCGGGCAGTTCATCGGCCGCAGCGCGAACTCGCGCTCGTCGACCTCCGAGAAGTACATGTTGTCGCGGTAGTTGTCGTAGTGGCCCGAGCGGTGCCACAGCTCGACGTCCATGACCTGCGGGGTCTTGATCTCGCCGTAGCCGCGCTTGCGCAGCTGCTCGTCGACCTCGGCCTGGATGAGACGCAGAAGCGTGGTGCCGTTCGGCAGCCAGAAGGGCATGCCGGGCGACTCGGGGCGCAGGCGGAACAGCCCCAGCTCGGGCCCGAGGCGGCGGTGGTCGCGCGCCCGCGCCTCCTCGAGCCGGCGCTCGTGCTCGGCGAGGTCGTCCTTGGAGAAGAACGCCGTCCCGTAGATGCGGCTCAGCATCTGGCGGTTCTCGTCGCCCCGCCAGTAGGCGCCGGCGACCGAGTTCAGCTTGAAGGCCTTGATGCGCTTGGTCGAGGGGCCGTGCGGGCCGAGGCACAGATCGGTGAACGGCCCGTTGCGATAGAGCGAGACGGTCTTCACGCCCTGCTCGCGGATCAGATCCTCGATCAGCTCCACCTTGTAGGGCTGATCCTCCTCGCGGAAGCGCTCGATCGCCTCCTCGACCGGCACCTCGATGCGCTCGAAGCGCTCGTCCGCGGCGATGTGCTCGGCCATCGCCTTCTCGATGCGCTCGAAGTCGTCCTCGTTGGGCCGGTAGCCGTCCGGGAACTCGAAGTCGTAGTAAAAGCCGTCGTCGATCGCAGGACCGATCGAGACCTTGGTGCCGGGCCACAGGTCGAGCACGGCCGTGGCGAGCACGTGCGCCGCGTCGTGGCGGATGAGCGGCAGCGCGTCGGGGTCGCGCTCGGTGACGATCTCGATCTCAGCACCGTCGGGCAGCGGCCGCGCGAGGTCGCGCAGCTCGCCGTTCACCCGGATCGCGAGCGCGGCGCGCGCGAGCCCCGGGCCGATGGCCGCGGCCGCATCATGGCCGCTCGCGCCCTCCTCGAGCTCGAGCTCGGTGCCGTCGGGAAGCTTCACGGTGATCTGCGCCACGGGCGAGGATGCTAGTGGCGCGCCGCGCGGGTTGGACGGCTCGCCTCAGCTCGCCGGGTCGGCCCGCTGCCCGTCGGCGATGAACGGGCAGGGCGGCTCGGGCGCGGACGCGGGCTCGTCCACGCGGTAGAGCGTGTAGAGCTCGGCCCGGCGCACCTCGCTGAGCCCGGCGAACGGCGGTTCGGGATGCGGCTCGGCGTCGGCGTCCGCGCCGGTATGCAGGACCACGTGGGCGATCCCCGCGGGCGGGTCGGCGGCGCGATGCTGCTCGGCTTCAAGCGCCTGCGCGCAGACCCGGCCGTCGCGCAACTCCCAGAGGAACAGATCGGCGCCGTGCTCGTCGCTCAGCACCTCGGGTTCGGCCACAACCAGCGTCGAGTCGCCGTCCTCCCCGTTCACCCCCAGCTCCCCGCGCTCGCGCATCTCGATCAGCGCGGGCGACCAGCGGTCGGGTCCGACCGGGCCGTTGACCAGCGCCAGCAGGCTGCAGCCCGTAGCGCCCACGAGGAACGTCGCCGCAAGCGCGGGCAACGCGAGCGCCCGCGCCCCGCGCAGCCGCGGCCAAGCGCGCAGCGGCGGCGCGTCGGCGAGCAGGGCGCGGGTCGCGATCAGCACCGCCACGGGCGCGGCGATCGCGATCGCCTTGGCCTCCTGGTAGATCGTCCCGGTGAGCAGCGGATACAGGTAGAGGACCGTGCAGGCCGCGAGCGCGGCGGGCAGCGCGCGCTCGCCACGCCGCAGGGCGCGCGCCAGGCCGTACGCAAGCGCGGCCAGGCCGACCAACGCGCCGAGCCAGTAGGCGAGCGCCGGCACGGCGCCCTCGCCGGGGTCGAGGCGGAAGTCGCCGGAGGGCCAGATGCCGAGCGCCTCCAGGGGTGAGATCGCGTCGAAGAGGTTGCCGCGCCCCGCGCCGGCCGGGTTGAACGTCTCGAAGCTCGCGAACGTGGACAGCCTCCCCAGCTCGGGGGCGATCGCCACGAGGAACACTCCGAGCGCGACCAGCGTCGGCGGCACAACCTTGCGCACGGAGCGCCGTCGGACCGTCTCGCGCCCGACGAGCACGTTCGCGACGCGCCGATCGCGTGAGCGCAGGATCGCCGCTCCCTCCCACGCGCCCCAGAGGACGGCCGTGCCGGCGAGCCAGGCGATGCCGGGGAAGCTGTAGACGTAGAGCGAGCCGACGGCGAGCGCGGCGAGCGGCACCGCGGCGAGCAGACGCCAGCGATCGGCAGGCAGCACGCCGCCCAACCGTCCGGCGCCAAGCTCATGCAGGGCCACGGCAAAGGCGAGCACCATGAGCGCCTGCATGATCTCCTTGAAGGCGCCCTGGATCAGGTAGGACGCGGCGAGGTAGGCGAAGGCGGTGAGCAGCCCCGCGGCGATCCGCCGGGCGCGGGGCAGCTCGCGCAGCAGCGGGAGCGGCGCGAGTGCGGTGGCGACCGCGATCGCGAGCGTCAGGCCGCCGAAACCGTGCACGAAGCTCACGCCCGCCTCGCCCAAGCCGGCGACGAGCGCGTGCGGGCCGAGCGGGTAGCCCTCCTCGATCAGTCGCTCCACCCCGCCCGACGCGATCCGGTCGGTGGCGAACAGGTGCTGCGACATGTCCGGGTTGAGGCTCGTCCCGAGGATCCCGAAGCGCAGCTCGACGACGAACGGGATCGAGGCGAGCGCGAGCGCGCCCGCGGCCGTGATCAGCCCCGTGGGGATTCCGTCATCCGGCGCGGGGCGATGCGCGACGAGCGCATAGACGCCGTACGCCACCGCGGCGAGCAGGACGACGAGCGTCGCCGCCGGGCCGACGAGGTTCGCCGCCCCCCAGCCGATGCCGCAGAGGACCGCGAGCCCAACGGCCGGCGCCAGCCAGCTCCACTCCCGACGCCCGCAAGCGCGAAAAATGAGCGTGCCGGTCGCGGCCGCAGCGCCGATCAATACGGCGAAGGAGAAGTAGGTGCCCAGCACGGCCCGCGAGCATAAGCGGGCCGGAAGATGAGCCGCGCGCGCCGGGGACTCGCGCGACCCCCGCTCGCACTAGGTGAGCAGGATGATCAGGATGATGATGAGGATCAGGGTTCCGATTCCGATGTACATGCCTTTGGCCTTCCTTGGATTGGCGACTGGCACCGGATTACCCAGCAATCATGGGGAGAAACGGGATCCGGGCGCGGCACGGTCGCAATCGTCCTTGCCCGCAGGTAGGCCAATCGATTCGACAAGCCGGCCCTGCGCGGGTTCAGCCCACGTGAGCGTTTTTCGACGACCACGGCTGAAGCCACGTTACGGCCGCCTGATTCTGCGGTGCGTTCAGCCCACGTGTCCGCTTTTCGACGTCCAGGGCTGAACGGTGGGGTCGCAGGATCGACGGTCGCGTGGCGCCGCAGCGACCGTAACCGCCCCCGAAAAGCAAAAAGTGACGGCGCGAAGCCGGCACGGGTTCAGTGGGCGCTACTGGGCTCGAACCAGTGACCTCCAGCTTGTCGAGCTGGCGCTCTCCCAACTGAGCTAAGCGCCCTGAGCAATTGGGAGCGTAGCAGCGCTTCGGCGCCGCGTTCGCGTTGCGCGCGACGCCTGAATCAACCCTGCCGCGCGACGCGAACCGCCAGGCCCTCGAGCGCCGTCACGCGCACCCGTTCGCCGGGTTCGAGGGCCTCACCCGTGTCCGAGATCGCGTGCCAGATCTCGCCGCGAAGCCGCACGCGCCCGCGCGGATCGCAGCGCTCGAGCACCTCGCCGCGCTCGCCGATCATCCCCTCCGCCCCACCCCGCACGCGGTAGCGCCGCAGAAACCAGATCCAGAGCCAGACCTCCCCGATCTCGACGATGGCCGCAACGACCACGCCGATCACATTCCACGGCGAGGGCAGGAGAAAGAGCCCGACGATTGAGGCCGCTAGCAGCACCGGGCGGGAACGCTACCCGCCGTCGTCAGCGGCGGCGCTTCCCCTTTTTCCGCTTCCCCTTGTTGCGCTTCTTCGGCTTCGCCTTGTACTGCGCGCGCAGAACCTGATCTTGCGTCGCGCTGATGTTCAGAACCCGCTTCTTGCGCGGCTTGCCTTGCGCCCAGCGCCGGAAGCGCCAGACGCGCTTTGCCTTGCGCTGCTGCTTCGGCGCGACCACAACCGCACCGCCGCCCTTGATCAGGCGCACCTTGAACGGCGTGCGCTTGATCTGGCCCCCCGCCGAGAGTCGCAGGCCCTTTGGTTTCGAGCGCAGCGCCAGCTGCACGCTCTCGGGATGCAACTCGATCGTCTCCGTCGCGCTGAGCCCTTGGGAGTCCGTCGCGCGCAGCTCGACCTCGAGGTGCGACGGCCACTCATGATCCGGTGTCACGAAGCTCATCTCCTTGCCCCGCCAGGCGTTCAGCGGATGCTGGTGGCACGCCCCCTTCGGGCAATGCTGGATCTTCACATCCCACTCGAGGGACCAATCCCCTAGTTCGCCGTCCTCGGCGTCGGCTGCGGAGCCCACGACTTCAAGTTCGCTGCCCGCCGTCCACGGGACCTCGCCGCGCACCTCCTCGATCTTCGGTTCCGGCGGCGTGTTGCCCGGATAGATCGTCACGGTCGCCTGGGCGTCCTGCCACGTTTCCGTCTCGAAAATCGCCACGCCCACCTCTATTGGCCCCGGCTCCGTGAACGTGTGCTCGATTACGGGTTGATCGCCGGTCGGCAGGTCGTTGAAGTCGCCGTCGCCATCAAGCTCCCACCAGTACTGCAGATCCGCGCCCTTCGGATCAATGGAGTCGCTCGCGTCGAGTGTGAGCGTGAGTGGCAGCTCACCCCAGTGCCGCGGCGAGACCTTCACAACCGCGCGCGGTCCGCTATCGTCGCCGGGCGCGATCCTGCGAACCTCGCCGGCGAGTATGTCGACGTAATAGAGCGCGCCGTCGGGCCCGAATTCCAGATCGACCGGGAAACCAGGCGCGGTATCGAACGCGGCCACGCGGTCGGCATTGGGCCGGCCATTGGGCTTCGCGGGCATGTAGCCGATGCAGCCGCGCGAGTAGTCGGCGAAGAAGAGCGCGCGTCGATAGGCCTTCGGATAGGCCGCGCTGTCCGGGGCGAAGGCCACGCCGGATACCGCCGAGGTGCCGACCGCACGGCACTCCTCGGCCGCGTTGATGCCCCGGTAATGAGAGAGCGCGAGGTGAGGGGCTCGAACCGGATCACTGCCGTTGTAGAGCCGATTGCACATCGCGTTCCCTAGGAACGCCCACATCGCCTGCTTCCCGAAGCCCTCATAACAAGGCCAGCCAAAGTTGGCGGGGCGCTTCTGGCTCGCCGGCACCCGGTTGATCTCCTCCCAGTCAGTCTGCCCCACGTCCCCGACCCAGACCTCGTCGGTACCGGGACGGATCGTGAAACGGAAGGGGTTGCGCAGGCCGAACGCGATGATGCGCGCAGCGTTCTCGTCGCGGTCGCCGAAGAGCGGATTCGCGCGCACCGCCTTGCCCGTGCGGCGGTTGATCCGGATGATCGTCCCGTCCAGGCCGGTCGGGTCACCACGGGTAAGCAGATCCTGTGAGCGCAGCGCGCCGCCCTCGCCGTTGTGCGCGTTCGGCGCCGTTCCCACGGGCGTCGGCGGGTCGCCGCAGGGGTTGAAGGGGCCGTTCACTCCCGCCTGGCCGTAGTCGGCGTAGTTGTAGTTGGCGCCGTCACCGCCGCTGACGTAGAGCCGGCCGCGATCATCGAACGCAAGGTCACCGATCGAATGCGTGTCGAACTGCTGACACCAGTCGTCAATCAGCACGTGCTCCTCAGGGGCGCCGTCGGAGCCGGTTTTGGCGGTCCCATCCGGGCCTAGCTCAAGACGAGCGAGCCGACCGCTGACGACGCAGCCGTCCTGCGTGCCGCCGGGCGGGTTCGGGCAGCCGTCCAGCTCGGGATCCATCGAGCTCGGGGTCGTCCACTTCGGCGCCTCGCCGCCGACGTCAGCGTTGCGCGTGTAGAGCACGTAGACATACGGCTCCTCCGGGAAGTTCGGATCGAGGGCAAGCCCGAGCAAGCCGCGATCGTGGTAGGAGTGGACCGCTTCACGCAGGTCCGCCGCCAGGGTCGGGGTTGGGTCGTCCAGATCGTCGAAGACCTGTACCGTGCCGCGCTGCTCGGCTACGAAAACGCGCCCGTCAGACGAGAACTCCACCTGCGTCGGATAGTGCAGGCCCTCGAGGACCGTCGTCTTCTGAAAGCCCGCAGGCAGAGCCGCCTCGGCCGTCCCGGCCGATCCAATCCCCACCGATAGCGCGACGAGCGCCAACAGTGTGCAGCCTGACCTCCATGTCGAGACCCGCACACGAAGAGCATAGGCGTTTGGGTAACCCAGCGGGGACGGCGCCACCGCACGAGGCAGCGCTCGTCGCCCTGACCCCCCGCGATCCCGGGGACGCCGCGCCGCCCTCAGGCGACGCGGCACCCCCGGCCGCTCACCGCCTGACGAGCTTCACCTTGCGGGT